>JBBDRX010000102.1:0-19443 GCA_040905245.1 Balneolaceae bacterium
GAATTACAGACTATGTCGAACAGCAGCGCAAAGCAGAGTGGAAGGTTCTCCCTCATGCCCTGAAAGAAGAGAGAAACGTTGGAATACTCGGACTGGGACATCTTGGTGCTGCCACGGCAGAAAAACTGGCAGCCAACGGCTGGATAGTAAACGGATGGTCCCGGTCCACAAAACAGATTCCGGGATGCATCAGTTACGCAGGGCCGGATCAACTGGCCGAATTTCTCTCCAAAACGAATATTCTTGTAAATCTGCTCCCGCTGACTCCGGAAACGGAGGGAATTCTCAACCTGGAACTGTTCAAGCAGTTGAAACAACCCGCCTGTCTGATCAACACCGGACGCGGACAACATCTGGTCGAAGAGGATTTGATCTATGCTCTGGATCGAAACCTGCTAAAAGAGGCCTATCTGGATGTTTTTGAAACCGAGCCCCTTCCCGCCTCTCACCCTTTCTGGAACCGGCCGGCGATACGAGTCACACCGCACATCGCATCATTAACCTATCCGGAGGAGCTTGCAGGACAGACCATCGACAACTACAAACAGCTGATGTCCGGGCAGCCTCTTCTTTATGTTGTGGACCGGGAAAAAGGCTACTGACCGAACACAAGTCCTCGTTCAGATTTCCTGCCTGGCTTTTCCTCTTATCCAAGAGCCACATCCAGGACCATCATCACACAGAACCCGATCACCGTTCCGAGTGTGGCGATATCCGTATTTCCATGTCGTTGTGAGGTGGGAATCAGCTCTTCGACCACTACAAAGATCATGGCTCCGGCGGCAAAGCCGAGTGCATAAGGCAAAATGGGTTGGAAAAACAGAACGGCCAATGCGCCCAGCATCGCAAATGGTGGGTAGACCAGGCCCGACATCTGCCCATAGTTAAAACTGAGTTTTCGGGAGACTCCCTCTCCTCTCAATGGCATGGACACCGCCATGCCTTCAGGTAAATTCTGGATGGAGATACCGATCGCAAGTACGATAGCCCCCATAACCGTCGCCGTTCCTGTCGGGTCAATACCGGATGCAGCCGCTCCGAAAAGGACTCCGACCGCAAGTGCTTCCGGAATATTGTGAAGAGTAATAGCCATCACCAGAAGTGTCGCCCGGCGCCAGGTTGTCTGGATTCCTTCGGCTGCATCCTTGGGCAGGTCCAGATGAAGATGAGGAACGTAGGCGTCGGCAAGGCGAATTACAAATGCCCCGGCCAGAAAACCCACCGTCGCCGGAAGCCATATGATATAACCAAGTTGTTCAGACATTTCAATGGATGGCTCTATCAACGACCAGATACTGGCGGCGATCATCACTCCGGCGGCAAAACCGAGCATGCTGTCCAGCAGTTTTCTGCTTACCGCACGATTCAGAAACACAACGCCGGCACCAATCATTGTAGTGGTCCAGCAGAACAGGCCGGCGAAGAACGCCTGTGATCCGGGGCCAAGTCCAATAAACCAGTTATAAAGATTCTCCATTCAGCATTACCTCACTATATTTGACCGACAAATTACAGTATTTATGTACGAAAAGTAAATTTTTAGCCATAGCTAAAAAATAGCGCCGGGCTTCCCACTACTTTCAGGATTGGTTCATGCGAATTCCGACTGAGTTTCGTCGTAAAAAAAAGTATCTTGGAGAATGGTCCCTATCCTCCGGAAACGGACTGGTTCAACCCGTTAATATTACACGCTGATTTTTCCAGTTTTATGAAAATATCTCTTGAGAAAGAGTCGTTTGCAGACCGCCACATTGGCCCCGGAAAGGAACAGATTAAAGAGATGCTACAACAGATCGGGGCCGACAGCCTCGAGGCTCTGATCGACGAAACCGTTCCAAAATCAATTCGGCTCAAACACTCTCTGAATCTGCCGGCACCACAAAGCGAGGAAGAGTATCTCGAACAGCTGAAACGTTGTGCCAAAATGAATGACCAGTTTCGCTCCTTTATCGGGATGGGATACTACGATACCATTACACCCAATGTGATCCTGCGGAACGTAATTGAGAATCCCGGCTGGTACACCTCATACACACCCTATCAAGCAGAAATTTCCCAGGGCCGGCTGGAAGCCCTGATCAATTTTCAGACGATGATCTCGGATTTGACCGGTATGGAAATTGCCAACGCATCGCTTTTGGACGAGGGAACCGCCGCCGCCGAAGCCCTCTCCATGTTCATGGAGCTTCGAAAAGGGAGTAAGCGAAAAGCGAATACGTTTTTTGTCTCGGAGGGATGCCACCCCCAGACGATCGCTGTTGTAGCCGGGCGGGCTGAACCACTCGGGATCGAAGTTCGTGTCGGGAATCACCGCTCTCTGGATCTTTCCGATGACTCTCTGTTCGGTGTCCTGCTTCAGTATCCGGATACAGACGGACGCATCTACGATTATCACGACTTTATTGGAGAGGCAGGGCAGGAGGACGTGCTGGTTGCTGTAGCTGCAGACCTGATGAGCCTAACGTTGCTAAAACCGCCGGGAGAAATGGGCGCCGATGCCGTTGTGGGGTCGGCCCAGCGTTTTGGAGTCCCCATGGGATTTGGCGGGCCACACGCCGGCTTTTTTGCAACTCGCGAGGCCTACAAACGACGTGTTCCCGGAAGGATTATCGGAGTAACCAACGATCAGGAGGGAAACCCGGCCTATCGCATGGCTCTCCAGACACGTGAGCAGCATATCCGCCGGGAAAAAGCCACCTCGAATATTTGCACAGCACAGGTGTTGCTGGCTGTCGTCTCCGGATTCTATGGAGTCTGGCACGGGCCGAAGGGGCTCCGCAGGATCGCCGAACGAATCCACGGGCTTGCAAAACTGACCGTGACTGGACTTGCGAAGCTGGGGTATAATCTTCCGGGCGAACCATTTTTTGACACTGTTTCTGTTGCAACAGATTCGAAACTGATGGAGAAGGTCCGTCAGCAAGCTCTTGAACAAAACGTGAATCTGCGTTACCAAAAGGGGAAAATCGGCATTTCATTCGACGAGGCAAAGAGCTTTGAGGATGTCGGACGGATTCTTAAGATCTTTGCAGAAGCAGCAGGAAAGCAGGCACCCGAATCCGGTCTGGAACCGGAACAGCTGGAGCTGGACTGGCCGGACTCACTGATTCGTCGCAGCTCCTACATGGAACATCCGGTCTTCTCATCCTTTCGTTCCGAGCATGAGATGCTTCGTTACCTGAAACGCCTGGAAAACCGGGATCTGGATCTGACCCACTCAATGATTTCACTCGGGTCCTGCACCATGAAACTGAATGCTACAGCAGAGATGATCCCTCTGACCTGGCCGGAATTCAGTAAACTTCACCCCTTTGTACCACAGGATCAGGCAGAGGGATACAGCCGGCTCTTCGCCGAACTGGAAGAGTGGCTGGCCGAGATTACCGGGTATAGCGCAGTCTCTTTGCAGCCCAACTCGGGAGCCCAGGGAGAGCTTACCGGACTGATGATGATCCGCGCTTTTCACCGACAGAACCGGCAGCCGGAACGAACTGTCTGCCTTGTTCCCTCCTCGGCGCATGGTACCAATCCGGCCAGTGCTGTTATGGCGGGCATGGATGTTGTCGTTGTCCCTTGTGACGATCATGGAAATATCGACCTTGAACAGCTGGAACGGCTGGCCGAAGAGCATCGGGACAGACTGGCAGCCCTGATGGTCACCTACCCATCTACACACGGAGTGTTTGAAGAACAGATTCAGGATATCTGCGCTTTGATCCATCAAAAGGGAGGGTTGGTCTATCTGGACGGAGCCAATATGAATGCTCAGGTAGGCCTCACCTCACCAGCGGCGATCGGAGCCGATGTCTGTCATCTTAACCTGCATAAAACGTTTTGCATACCGCATGGCGGTGGAGGGCCCGGTATGGGACCGGTAGCGGTCAATGAGAAACTGAAACCTTTCCTGCCAACCCACCCGGTCATCCGTACCGGAGGAGAGCACGGAATTTCTCCAGTCTCTGCAGCTCCCTGGGGAAGTGCGAGCATTCTCTCCATCTCTCACGCCTATATCCGAATGCTCGGAACGCCCGGACTCGAAAAAGCCACAAAGATCGCCATTCTCAATGCAAACTATCTGAAAGAGCGGCTCAAACCACACTATCCAATTCTCTATACCGGACGTAACGGCCGAAGTGCTCACGAATTTATTCTCGATCTTCGCAGTTTCCGGCAACAGGCCGGTATTGAAGCAACAGATGTTGCCAAACGCCTGATGGATTACGGCTTCCATGCTCCCACCATGTCCTTTCCTGTTCCCGGAACACTGATGGTGGAACCAACCGAAAGCGAATCTCGTGAAGAGCTGGACCGGTTTTGCGATGCAATGATCCGGATCAGGGAGGAGATCCGCGAGATCGAAGAGGGAGTCGCAGACCGGGAGATGAATCTGTTGAACCAGGCTCCGCACACGATCCGGACCATCAGTTCTGACCAGTGGAACCGTCCCTACAAACGGGAGAGAGCCGCTTTTCCGCTTCCGGAACTCCGTTTCAACAAGTTCTGGCCTACAGTAAGCCGGGTAGATGACGCCTATGGTGACCGGAATCTCTTCTGCTCCTGTGTTCCGGTCGAAGAGTGGCAGGAGGCAGAGCGGGGTGTCCCCGGAGTCTGATAGAACTTCGGTTCACCAGGAGGGTAGCATCTCCCTGAAACCCTGAACAGATCTGTCAGAAGGAGGGTTGGCCGGAGATTCTTTTTTCAGCCATGGCAGCAGATGCAGAACCTCTTCTTCCGCCAGGTCACCGGCCTGAAACACCCGGCCCTGATCTCCGGAAGCGACCGAAAGACGCAGCGTCGCCAGGGCACGGCGACGCTGGAACCAACTTGCCTGGATGGTAAGTGACTGAATCCGCCTCTTCTGGACCAGACCCGTGGTACGAGCCAGAATCCGGCTTCGAATAACCATTCGAGAGGAATCAGTTCCTGCAGCTGTATCCTGATATCGAAGCCACCCCCAGAACCCACCGGCGAGAGTAGAGAGCCAGATCCACGAGCCGGCATTCAGCAGCCATTGAACTCCGCCTGTGATCCCCGCCAAAAGAACCGTTGAACGAAAGATATACCGAACCAGGGCTCTGCGAGGCGGCTGAAGGGATGGAAACTGGCCACTATACTCGGGCAGGGTCTGTTTCAGGAACGAGTCGATCCGATCGACCCGTATAAGAGGCATCAGGACTACGGAGCCGGCCTCCTTCTGTTCACCATATCCTGCACTCTCGACATAGACAGTGGCGTACCCAAACGGTTGGCGGAAGATGCCCTCTACAATACGAATCGCCTGAATTCGGTTAAATGGAACCGTTATTCGTTTCTTTTCGATCACTCCCTGCTCTATCAGTAACTCGTCCGAATGGGCCGACAGGCGAAACCCACCAAATCGAAGCAGTGTCCCTGCAAACGAAACAACCCATGCGAAAACCACAAACACCAGCAGCATAGACAGAATGAAAAACCCATCCGCCTCCCCCGGAAGAACGGCGAGAAACCAGTCATACACCCGTGACTCATCAAGCAGAGGCTCCACCTGACTGAAAACCGTGGCAATCAGTGAAAAAGCAATTCCGAAGCTCCCGGAAGTAGAGGCTGCAACAAGCAGCTCTTTCAAAGGAAGGCTGTACTGAAGGGGCTCTTCCGGGTGTCGCTCTCCTTCTGTCTCCCCCGAAACAGGATCCGGCCTTAACAGATGTAAAAATTCCTCGGCTTCTGTCCGTTCAACGGCACTGATAAACGCCTCTCGAGAGGTGGATCCTGCCGTTTTAATCTCCACCTTTACCAATCCGAAAAGGCGTTGAACCAGACCCGAAGAGATATCGATCACCTGGATTCTGTCACGGGTAAGAAAAAGCCGTTTTCTCACAAAAATCCCGTAATGGATCTGAAGCTCGCCGTCCTCTACGCGAAAATGGAACCGCCACCAGCCGGCAACTCCTGCAATCAGCAGCAGAATCAACATTCCTCCGAACATCCATAAAAACGAAGGTCCTCCCCCTCCTGCGCCAAAGATCATGACGGCAAGAATCGTAATCAGATTGCCCCGAATCAAGTCAATGACCCGGGTCACCGATGCCACCGGATGTTGTCGCTTAAACTCAGACATCTTCTTCAGCCAACCGTGCAAATCTGGAAATTCGATCCCGTACAAGATCTGCTGTCTCTTCATCCAGCGCCGGAATCTCGTGAGTGGTCGCTGCTGTCGAAATAGTTACCGCTGCCAGTCCGTAGTATCGAAGAATCGGCCCCTGACGGGTATCTACATGCTGGACCCGGTTGAGCGGAATCAATGTTCTCTGTTTTATAAGTATCCCTCGCTTAA
The DNA here is from genome assembly GCA_040905245.1 of Balneolaceae bacterium. Lineage (GTDB taxonomy): Bacteria > Bacteroidota > Rhodothermia > Balneolales > Balneolaceae > JBBDRX01. The sequence goes on from JBBDRX010000102.1 coordinate 6,314, forward strand.
GGTCAATTTCGTTCCGGTCAATCGAGTATCGCCATCTCTTCCACCGGAGCCAGGGCAGCCAGAATGTTCCGGCAATCCAGAGAGCCAGCGCAAGGAGAAAAAAAAGTACGGCCAAAAGAACGGCCAGACGAGATTCGAGCGGGTTCAGAGCAACGTAAAGAGCGGGAATAGCCAAATAAACAAGATTCCCGAGAGCAGCTGACCACTGCCAGGCCCGAACCGCACGAGGAGTAATTCGGGTTGAGGGTTCCTGAATGGGAGAAGGTTCGGCATACATGATTCGCAAACTTACCGTTTCCCCGCTTCATAAGAAACAGAGAGTACGATGGGAAAAAGAAACGCTGATCCGCCCATCAATGCGTCGCAGGATGGTTGTTTAATCGGTCACCGCAATTGGCCTGTAGATCCGGTCGACACGGTATGGTTCTGCATACACCATATGACACATTCAAATTGTCCGAAAAAACAAAAGCCACCGGGAAGGCCGGTGGCTTTTAATCGCATTGTCTGTTATGAAACCAGAAAAATCAGGAATTGTTTTTGATATCCTGAATCTCCAGACGAATCTCCTGGGATAGTTTCTTCAGGTCCTGCAGCTGTTTACGCGCTCGCGTTCCAGCAGCCTTGTTTCCTTTTTCGTAGAACTTTTCCATGTCGCCTTCCAGTTCCGTCATCAAGTTTTTAATCTGATCCAATCGGCTCATACTATTCTCCAAGTATCAATATTTATGTTAACGGGCAAACGAATTTACCCTTCGAATTTGGTATCACACGGGCATCACCCATCGCCATGCCCTGTACGATCGTAGCTGCGGCAATTTAACATTCTTTACCAAAAAACCATTTTTTTTCTCCCAAAATCTCACTCTCGCAAAATATAGCGGTTCAACGTTTTCTCTCTGGCAATAGCTGCGCCGCGTTTCTGGTTTACAAATAGAGCGATCAGCAGAGCTGTCAGAAAGAGCATCGCGCAGAAGAGAATCGCCCGCTCCAACCCGAACCGGGCCTGCAGTACACCAAGTCCGATGATACCAAACACACCAGCCAGTTTATTGAACAGGCCCCAAAACCCGAAAAATTCCGCCGACTTCTGATCCGGCGTGAACAGGCCGACAAGGGCCCGGCTCACGGATTGATTGGAACCCAGGCTTGTTCCTGCCAGTACACCGATCACCAAAAAAAGGTGCTGGGCCTCATACTGTTTTCCAAAGATCCGGTTCACCCAGTCCGTCAGTTCCGGCAACCCGTAAATCCCGATCACAGCCAGAAACCAGGTCACCAGAGTCAGAATATAGGTGGTCTTTGCCCCGATGCGGTCCTGTAGAATCCCGAACATCAATGCTCCCAGAGCAGCTGTTATCTGAACAATCAGAAACATCAGAATCCGAATCTCCTCGTCCCAGCCGATTACCTGATCCCCGTATATGAATGAGAACGAGACGATGATATAGATCCCTCCCATCGAGAAAAATACAGAGGCCAGAAAGATTGCCAGATCCCGGTAATCCGCAATCTCCTCCAGAGTTTCTCCCAACCTTCGAAATCCGGCCCGGGTATAGCTTTCACCGGCCTTCAGTTTCTCTGCAATTCCCGGCTCCCGCAGCCAGCAGAAGGTCGGAACAGCAGCAAGAAGAAAGAATACAGCCGCAAACGGGCCAACCCATCGAATCCTGCCGAAATTTTCGAGGGTTGCATCTCCAAGATAAAAGATGACAAATCCGGCCGACAAAAGTCCGCCAGCATATCCCAGCGCCCATCCGAACCCCGATATTTTGCCCAGGGATTCGGGCGGGCCGAGTGCGGGCAGGAAAGAGGCGATAAAATTTTCCCCGACTGCATAGGCAAAATTGGAGATGATCAGCAATACCATTCCCGAAACAATCATTCCAGGCTCCACAAAATAGAGTGCTGCGGTCGCTATCACGGTTACTGTATAGCTGTAAAACAGAAACCGCTTTTTGGAAGCCGAAAAATCCATAATGGCCCCCATCACCGGTCCGGTTAACACAACGAGCAGATAGCTCAGGGCCAGTGAAATACTCCAGAGCAGGTTTCCCAGCCGATACTGATCGTCACCATTGCCGGCAATTACGGTTGTAAAAAGAACCGGAAAAATGACCGTAATGATCAACAGAGTGTAGGCCTGATTGGCGAAATCGAACATGGCCCACCCGAAGATCTCCCGTTTGGGAGCCATGGGACGTTCAGAGAGTTCAGAATGACTCATATGAAGAAAATTAACAGTAGGTTCAAACCGATAAGAAAATGAATGCTTCTGAATTACCGACAACCATGTTGAAACATTCCGGGACACAAACTAAAAGGAGATAGGAAATTTTTTCTTGTTTTAAAAAATTGAATTGATCGTCCGGTGAGCAGAGATGGCAGGGGTGTCTGTGGTTCCACGCCGATTTTTACTATCTTTTTGAAATCGGTTCATCCCGGGTTGAACCGGGCGCCTGCGATACACAAAATTGATCGTCGCCGGGCTTTGTTTTTCCAGCCAGGCCAATGTGAGTGTGACCCGGCCGTGCTGCCACAATCTGGACCGAAATCACAAAAAAAAGTACAGACGAAAAACCCACTGAACGCATGCATACAATTGTTTTGATACCCGGTGACGGAATCGGCCCGGAAATTACCCGATCTGTCACCAAAATACTGGACGTCGCCGGTGCAGAGATCAAATGGATTGAACAGACAGCCGGGCAGGGAGCCTACGAAGAGACGGGAAATCCGATTCCGGACGAGACGATTGAGGCTATTCGGAAGCATCGGCTCGCTCTGAAAGGCCCTTTGACCACCCCGGTCGGTGCAGGTTTTCGGTCGGTCAATGTCGCCCTGCGACAAGAGTTTGATTTGTACAGTAACATCCGGCCAGCCAAATCGATCCCGAATATCGACTCCAGATTCAGCAACGTGGATATGGTGACTTTTCGGGAGAATACCCAGGGATTGTACATCGGCCGGGAACACTGGCAGAAAGAGGGTGAGCATGCCGAGAGCATCGCCGTCGTTACCCGGGATGCCAGTCAACGAATTATAAGAGCCGCCTTCCAATATGCCGAAACACAAAACCGAAAAAAGGTGACCCTGGTCCACAAGGCGAATATTCTGAAGCTTACCACCGGGCTGTTTCTGGATGTAGGCCGGGAAATTGCCCGCGAGTTTCCGGATATCGAGTTCCAGGACCTGATTGTGGATAACATGGCAATGCAGATGGTGATGAACCCCCAGCAGTTCGATGTGATCGTGACGACCAATCTGTTTGGAGATATTCTCTCCGACCTGGCTTCCGGCCTGGTCGGTGGACTCGGTGTTACCGGAGCCGCAAATATCGGCGACGATGCTGCCATGTTCGAGGCCGTACACGGTTCCGCTCCCGATATTGCCGGCAAACGCCTGGCCAACCCGACCGCACTGCTCTTTTCTGCCTTGATGATGCTCGATCATCTGGGCGAGACCAGTATCAAGAACCGAATTCTGTCTGCACTCTACCGCGTTTTACAGGATCAGAAGTATGTCTGCACACCGGATATCGGAGGCGACGGAAATACAGTTACCTTTACAGAGGCGATCTGCGCCGCGTTACGTGACTGACAGATTGTTCCCCGCGGATCAAACATGTTCAATACATACAAACCGAATCGATTATGGCCGTACAAGACAACGACGTAAAATATATTGCGAATCTGGCCCGGCTTCAGGTAACTGATGAAGAGGCCGCCGAGTTGAAGAAGGACCTGAACAGTATCCTCGGCCACATGGAAACACTGAACGAACTGGATACCGATGATGTAGAGCCGCTGGAACACGTGACCGAACAGAGTGTCCGGTTCCGGAAAGACAAGGCTCTGAAGCCGTTGCCTCATGAAGATGCTCTGAAAAACGCACCCGATGCCGACTCCGACTACTTTCGAGTGCCCAGGGTCATCGAATAGTCATGTCCCGCTCCAGAACATCCCAATCAGCTTCACCTTCGCAGGACCCTGGCTCCGGCAAATACAGACATCTGCTGGCGCTGTCCATTCTCTTCCTTTTACCAGTCCTGTTGTTCTACTCAACGATCCTGGGAGATCGCCAGTTCATGGGACACGATACGATTCAGTGGCGAGCCGGAGCTGAATCCATTTTTGAGTACCGTGAAGCGTACGACGGGGAAGAGCCGCTCTGGGCTACAAACATGTTCGCAGGCATGCCGGCCTATACGGTCCACGTCTCCAAATCGGTTCCACATCTGGACAACAAGGTTTTTGACCAGCTTCGCATGATCTGGCCCGCTGTCCCCTACTGGGTCCTTCTGGGCGGGCTCTACTTTCTGTTTACCCTTATGGGCTTTCGTCCGCTTGTCTCCCTTCTGGGTGCCATTTTTATTGGCTTTACCACTTATTTCCCGATCATTATCGAAGCCGGGCACAACATCAAATTCATCGCCTATTCCTATCTGCCGTGGATGCTTTCCGGATACTGGTTAATAACACGAACCTCTGCAAGAACCTGGGGGCTGGTTCTTTTTGCCATTGCGACAACCCTGGAATTTCGTGCAGGGCATCCCCAGGTCACGTACTATTTTGTCTATCTGTTTGCCACCCTGTTTCTCTACGACAGCTGGCAGTACTACCGTCAAAAAGACCACCGGACATGGGGTATTGTCACAGGGTTACTTACTCTCGGCGTTGCTCTGGCCGTGCTCGGCAGTGCCGAACAGTATTGGCGGCTTTTGGAGTACTCCCCTCATTCGATCAGGGGTGGTTCTGCCATTTCCGATACGGCAAGCGGTGCAGGCCTCAGCCTGGAATACGCATTTACCTGGTCACAGGGGATTGCGGAGACTCTTACCCTGATGATCCCGGACCTTTTCGGGGGAAGCAGCAGTATGGCCTACTGGGGTGAAAAACCCGGAACCAGCGGCCCCCACTACCTGGGCGCGGTGGCCGTCCTGCTCTTTCTCGTCGGATTGTTCCGAAGCCGGCGGCAGATTCGTTATCTCTTTGCAGGAACCGGGCTGCTGGCAATCACCTTCTCCTGGGGATACCACTTTCCTCTAAACGAGATTTGGTTCCATCTTCTCCCGGCATTCGACAAGTTCCGGACACCCGAAATGTGGCTCACTCTTACCATCTTCTGCTTCTCCATCGTTGCACTCTTCGGGATTGAACACATTCTCCAGTGGGCCGATGAGAAACGGGCCGACCTCAAACCGCTCCTACTGCCCGCAGGCCTGGCACTGGGTACCGGGCTGCTCATTCTTCTGGGAGGCAGCCAGATGTTCTCTTTCGAGAATGAACGGGAATACACGCAAATCGCTCAACAGATTGCCAATCAAAACAACCTGAGCCCGGACAACTCGCAGGTGCAACGTCAAACCAGGCGGATTATCGAGTCCAGGTTCAAACCTGAACGGCGCGAATTGATGCGCAGCGACACTCTTCGCTATCTGTTCTTTACCGGCCTGGGGCTGTTTCTGATCGTCCTCTTTCTGAAACAGAAAATCGGAGCTCTGTGGCTTCTCTCCGGCCTCATTCTGATCAGTACTGTCGATCTTCTGGCCACCGGAAAACGCTACCTGAATGAAGAGAGCCTGGCCGACCGGAACCGGGAACTGACCCAGGTCATTGAAGCACAACAGACTCCGGCAGACCGCTTCCTACAGGAACGGACCCGGACAGACAACGGCTACCAGTGGAGAGTGCTCCCAATCGACAGAAACCCGTTCAACAATGCCATTCCAAGCTATTTTTACCCGACACTGGGAGGATACTCCGGTGCCAAGCTCAGCCTGATTCAGGATGTCATTGAGAACGGCCTGTTCACCGGGCCGATGGGAATCAATAAGCCTTTGCTGGATATGCTGAATGTAAAATATCTGACCAGCCGCAGGGAACTCCCACTGCCCGGATTCGAGGAAGTCTATCAGGAACAGGAACACTATGTCTACGAAAACCTCTCGGTCCTTCCCAAAGCCTGGTTTGTCGATCGGGTTGAACCGATTCGTGACTCCCGTGGAGCCTTCGAAGCCATCCTGCCGTCGAGCGGATTTGATCCCTCAACCACGGCAATCGTGGAGGCCATCCGATACCCGGAGGTACAGCCCGATTCGGACGCGACCGTTCAGATTCGCTCCTATACGGCCCGACGGATCGAACTGGAGCTGGAACGCTCCACACCCGGTTTTCTCGTCCTGAGCGAAATCTACTATCCGCCCGGGTGGCAGGCCCGGCTGAATGGAGAGGAGATCCCGATCCTGAAAACCAACTACCTGCTTCGGGGCTTCGAAATCCCTCCCGGCAGCCATCAGCTGACACTGGAATTTCATCCCCGATCACACATTGCCGGGTCAAAAATCAGCTGGGCAGCCAACCTGGCCCAATGGGGGTTACTGCTGATACTTCTGGCCGTACGATATCGGCCCACTCGAACCGGAGAACCTCATGAAAGCTAAGGCTCTGATAGCAACCTACTACTGGCCACCCAGCGGCGGGCCAGGTGTGCAGCGATATCTGAAGTTTGCCAAATACCTTCCGCAGTTCGGGGTCGAACCGATTGTACTGACAGTGGAGAACCCAACCTATCCACTGCTGGATCCCTCCCTGTTGGATGAAGTTCCCGACTCCCTGACGGTCTACCGATCCCGAACCGTGGAACCATTCTCTCTCTATGCCGGCCTGTCGGGCAAGCGGGGAGAAGAGATCTCCCCATCGACCGAACTGCAGAGCGACACCTTTCTCGGCAACCTCGGCAGCTGGATTCGCGCCAACATCTTTATCCCAGATGCCCGCGCGGGCTGGCTCCTCACCGCTGCACGCAAAGCGGTCACAATTATCGAACGGCACCACATCGATACCATCATCACGACCGGCCCTCCCCACTCCGTCCATTTTATCGGAAAACATCTGAAACAGCACCATGGAGTTCGATGGCTTGCCGATTTTCGTGATCCCTGGTCACAAATCTACTATAATCAGCTGCTCCCCCGTACAGCCGTCGCCGAACAGCTGGACGAAAAGCTGGAGCAGATAATTCTGAAGCAGGCCGACGAAGTGATCGTCGTGAGCCGGACTCAGGCAGAGTCTTTTCGAAAACAGGTAGAACGGGGATATCGGGTTATTACGAACGGATTCGATCCGGAAGATTTCGATTCGATCTCGCCAACAGGCCGGAAAAACCCTCGTTTCACCATCCGCCATGTCGGAACCATCGGAGAAGCAGCGATTCCCGGCCCACTGCTGGATGTACTGGCTGCCTTTCCAGCGAACGACCGGCCGGTGATTGAATTCATCGGCGATGTGCACCGCAAGTTGCCCGAACAAGTTCGTGAAACGGGCCTCTCGGACTCCGTACAGTTTACCCCCTACCTGCCCCACCGGCAGGCACTGGAAAAAATGTGCCGGGCCGACGCCCTGCTGCTCTCCATCCCCGATGTGGGTCAGATGGAGCAACACATCCCCGGAAAGTTGTTCGAATACCTCGGCAGCGGCTGCCCGATTCTGATGCTGGGCCCGGTCCGGGGAGAGAGTGCCCGAATCCTCCGGGAGGAAGTGGCAGGCATAGCCGTCCCGTTCCGGGACAAGGAGGCGATCCGGGATGCTCTTCAACAGCTTTTAAGAGGAACAAAGACATTTGAAAAGCGAAACCAGCTGCATGAAAGTCCCTGGTCCCGTGTCGCCTTGACCCGATCGCTTTCAGAGCTCATTCTGAACCCGGATCCACTTCACCACAACCCCGACCCGTCTCACTAAACGAACCGACTGTATGACCGGAGATCTCTTTCGACACCACCACCGGCGTTATCGACTTACCCTGCAGTTTCTCCGGCAGAGTTTACCGGATGGTACCACCATCCTGGATCTGGGGCCGCCAAACCCACTCTCCGACAACCTTCGCAAACAGGGGTACCAGGTGAATAATACCTCTTTTGATCTGGATCGAGAGCCGGAAAAGCTGCAGGATCATCGAGCCGAAGCGGTTACTGCTTTTGAGATTTTGGAACATTTGCTGAATCCGCTTGGTGTACTGGAAAACCTTCCGTCCGATCGGCTGTTTGCCTCTGTACCGCTGAACCTGTGGTTTTCTTCGGCCTATAGAAACGAGGCGGATCCCCGGGATCGCCATTTTCATGAATTTGAAGCTTGGCAGTTCGACTGGCTGTTGGATCACGCCGGATGGGAGATCGTACGCAGCGAGAAGTGGACAAATCCGGTTTTAAAACCCGGTATCCGACCACTTTTACGACTTTTCATCCCCCGATGGTATGTCGTGGAAGCCGTCCGAAAAGACTCTACAGGCCCAGCTTCCCGTACAGGCCGGTAAGCCGCGGAGCGGTCACAGTCCAGTTCCATCGATTCTCTACCGCTGCCGCACCTCGCCCGCCCATCCGTCGACGTTCTTCCGGCCGTTTCCAGAGCTCCAGTATCGCGGTCGCAAGAGCTTCCGGCTCTCCGGCAGTATGGACCCGGCCACACATCTCTTCCTCTACAACTGCTGCCTGGGCCGGACAATCACTGACAACAACAGGACGGCCCATTGCCATATACTGAAACAGCTTGTTGGGATAGGTGGTATCGTGATGGGAGTTCCGCAAAAGCGGGGAGAGACAGAGATCTGCCGCCCGGATATAGTCTGGCAACCGTTCGGACGGCTGCCATCCTTCAAACCGGACAATCTGTCCCAGCCCGTGCTTATTTACGAACGCTCTCAACTGATCATCCTGGCTGCTGCTACCCACCAGTACCAGATGAAGGCCGAAAATCTGACCGCGAAGCCGCTTTACCGCCTCCAGAGCCATGAGTGTTCCCCTTCGCAGAGAGGTGTCACCAACGTACAGCAATCGAAATTCCGAATCTGCCTGCAGGAGAGGGCTTCCCGGATCGGTATCACTATGGACTCCCTCATTACGATCCTGCAGAGAAAGCGCTTCAGGAGCTGGCTCGCCACCTCCGGTTCGATTTGAGAAGCTGAGTTCACCCCCGTAATCGGACCAGACAACATTGGGAAGTGCCGTGGTCTTCTCCGAAGGGATTCCATCCCGACGCTCCGCCACCCGGCGTGCCTGTTCAGTGACCAGGATTACGTGATCGGCCCGACGCATCAGCTCCTGCTGTTTGCGACGCCAGCGCCCGGTGGAGATCAGCAGCCGGCCAGGCCACCGATTGACATGTCGATAGAGTTTCATAATCTCCGGACGGTCCTCATGAAGGTCGAGTACCAAAGGCAATCTTGCTCGGCGGTTTGCCGCTAACGCCGCTTCGGCAATGGCCATATCATGTACATGAATGGCATCGACTCTACTCGCTTTCAGAAAACGTCGAATCAGCGGAGCCGCCCACCAGCGATAAAACGGAAGATCGGCAGCCAGGGCAGACAGTTTATAGGCAACCATTCCACCCCGAAGACGCCAGACATGAATCCCTTTAAATGAATCGATCTCCATCTCTCTAACGAATGCGATCCTTTTTTCAGTGGTGGCATCTGCTTCCGGCTCCCTCCCGGATTTACGACTTGCCCCCACTGCTTGCTGCCCGGCCATATAACCCATAGCCGCTTCGTCCGAACGGTACTTCTGATGCTGCGAAAAATCGATGTGGAGCAGATGCACCTCGTATCCATCGTCCATGAGGACTTTGGCTTCGCTTTCGACCCGCGCGTCCGGAGGGAACGGCGCGTCCAGTATCATCCCGATTCGACGTAGCATGCTTGTGGTATGGTGTTCAGTGGCCCGGTACCATAACGATTCGGCCCAAAACAGAATATACCATTTTGAAGCGCTTTTGTTTTCCTCCGCCTGCTTTCTGTATTATAGCCGGGAACCGTCCGTAACCAGCCAGAATATTGTGGGAATCATCGCCAGACAGAGCCTTGCCAACGCCGTTTATACCTACACCGGTATCGGACTGGGTGCACTGCTAACGCTGTTTCTCTATCCAACCATCCTTGATCCGGACCAGTATGGGCTGACGCGAGTTCTCATCTCCGCCTCGATCATCGGATCTCAGTTCGCCCATCTCGGGATGCGGAATACCGTTATTCGATTCTTTCCCCTGTTCCATCGGACGGGCGGAAGCCATAGCGGGCTGTTGTTTCTGGCACTGATCGTTCCGATGGCCGGTTACATTTTATTTCTCTTACTCTTTTTCCTCTTTGACGATCTCCTGTTGTCACTTTATCGGGAACGCTCTCCACTGCTGAACGACCATGCGCTTCTGATTCTTCCAATTACCTTTTTCATTCTCTACTTCGAAGTCCTCAACAGCTATCTTCGTTCGTTTCGGGACTCCACCACCGGCTCTCTCATCTCCGAAGTGATCCTGCGAATCGCCGTTATATTATCTCTGGGGGGCTATCTGATGGAGTGGGTCTCTTTCAACGGATTCCTGATATTGTTTACAAGTGCCTATGCACTTCAGCCCCTTCTGCTGCTGGGAAAACTGGTACGGACAGGCCGGTTCAACCCGTCCCTGACGCCGACTCTGTTAAAACGCCCGTTGCTTCGCGGGATGGCTCGCTACGGACTGTTCACTCTCTTCGGGGGCCTGACGACGGTCGTTGTCTGGAATGTGGATGTGCTGATGGTGAGTTCCATGATTGGGCTGGAGGCGACTGCTGTTTATGCCATCGCCTTCTACATCGGAACAGTCATTGCCGTACCCCAACGGGCGATTGAACGGATTGCCACGCCACTGATCTCTGAGTTTATCCACGAAAAGAGATGGAAAGAGGTCGAAAGAATTTACCGCCGAACCTCCCTCACGCAACTCATTGCCGGCTGCAGCATTCTGCTGCTTGTCTGGTCCAATACCGTGCCCATGCTGCGTCTGCTGCCAGACGTCTATCACGGGGGACACTGGGTGGTTCTGATCATCGGACTGGGAAAACTGATCGACATGGCAACCGGTGTCAACGGAAGCATCATCCTCACGTCAAAACACTACCGTTTCGATCTGCTGGCCAACCTGATGCTGATTCTCTTCACCGTCTCGAGCAACCTCATTCTTATACCGAGACTCGGTATCGAGGGAGCAGCCCTGGCAACTGCTTTCTCCCTGCTTCTCTACAACCTGATCAAGTTTCTGTTTGTCCGGCACACCTGGTCGATGAGTCCCTTCGGGCCGGCCCATCTTCTTGTCGTGGCCGCCGGCCTGGTAACTTTCGGTGTCCTTCATCTGCTACCTGAGCTGCCGCTGTGGGGACATCTGCCCCTTACCATACTTCTCACCGGCCTTCTCTTTCTGCTGCCGGTCCACCTGTTCCGGCTCTCTCCGGACCTGAGCCGGGCACTGGATCCGCTGCTTCCGAAATGGTTCGGGCCGAATCACCAAAACCGTCCCTGACGGTTCCTCTTTTTACCCAAAAAATTGCATAACCCACCCGAACAACAATGAAAGCACTTTTGGCCGACAACCAGAACAAAACCCCGAAGATGGTTCTTTCGGACTATCCGGAACCAACACCCAGACCCGGCGAACTGTTGGTGCAAATTCATGCAACTGCCCTGAACCGGGCCGATCTATTACAGAAACAGGGGAAATACCCACCACCGGAGGGGGCTTCGCCTCTGCTCGGGCTGGAGATGGCGGGTGAGGTTTTGGAAACTGGTGAAGGGGTCCGGTCGTTCCAGCCGGGAGACCGGGTATTCGGGCTGCTCCCCGGGGGCGGGTATGCCCAGCGATGCACCCTTCCGGCATCCATTGCACTGCCGCTTCCTGAATCTTTCACCTTTACCGAAGGAGCTGCGATCGCCGAAGCGTTTATCACATCCTGGCAGTCGCTGGTCTGGCTGGGCGGGCTGAACCGGAACGAGACAGTGCTGATTCACGGAGGGGCAAGCGGCGTCGGAAGTGCGGCGATCCAGATCGCATCACGGCTCTATGAGTGCAGAGTTCTGACTACGGCTGGCTCGGAGGAAAAACGTTCGTTTTGCCGGGGTTTGGGAGCTGATCTGGCCGTCGATTATCAAACAACGGACTTTGCCGAGGTACTCATCGGGGAGATCGGGGAAAAAGAGGTCCAGCTGGTTCTGGACATCGCCGGGGCCTCCCACTGGAACCGGAATCTGCGTCTGCTGGGGATGGATGGCCGCCTGGTTCTTCTCTCGCTGCTGGGTGGAGCAAAGGTAGAGAAGATGAATCTGGTTCCCATCCTGGCCAAGCGCCTGGCCATTCGTGGAACCACACTCAGAAACCGTTCCGATCTATACAAGGCTGAGTTGGTACAGGATTTTTACACCCATTGCAAAGATGCTCTGGCTTCGGGGACGCTCCATCCGGTGATCGACTCTGAATACAACTGGAGAGAAGTCGAACAGGCGCACAAGAGAATGGAAGAGAATCGGAATATCGGTAAAATCCTGCTGACCGGAATGGCCGACGAACCCGTCTGATTTCAGAGTAGTAGAAATGTGCTGTTTTCTTTTTGCCATACCTCGACAGATTCCGGAGCGTTGACCTCTTCCAGAATTAGCAGTCCGATCTCACTACTTGAGAAACTCTGGTTGTGTCAGCAGCCTTGCAATGTAGCCAACTTAGTGCTTCGTCAACTCATAAAGGACAATGGAGAGAGCAACGGCAGCGTTCAGGCTTTCCAGACGATCCCTGTTTCCCTCGATCGCCACCCGTTGGCGCTCCCTGTCAAAAAGGGATGAGTCAATGCCGTTGCCTTCATTTCCCACAACAAGCACAATACGATCCGGCAATGGCAGATGCTGCAGAGGGGAAGCCTCCGGTCCGGCGTCCAGCAACAGTACGTTCCAGCCGGCCGACTCCAATTTCTCCAGCTCCGTCCCCAGGATGCCCGTCGAAACAGGCAAGAGGCCGGTCACTCCAGCAGTACTTCGCACCACCTTGGGATGATAGAGATCGACAGTCCCCTTTCCACAGAGGATTCCGGAGGCTCCAAACCAGACGGCAGACCGCACCATGGTTCCCAGGTTACCGGGGTCCTGAATCGCGTCCATAGCTATTAGCACCCCATTACCGACAGACAATGATTCGGTTGTTGCGGTTTCCGGTATCTGACAAACAGCCGCCACCCCTTGGGGAGATTCTGTATCCACAATCGATTCAAAGTCTTTTTTGGACAGGCGATAACAGGCCAGGCTTTCTTCTCCCGGCCTCCATTCTGCGGTTTCGGAAAGC
>JBBDRX010000103.1:0-19193 GCA_040905245.1 Balneolaceae bacterium
CAAAACGTTCATTTAAATATTGTGGAAGGCCAAGTGTCCCCAAACTTTCCCCAAATGACCCGTTTTTTTAGGGTTTTTCGGGGGGTGAGAAGTACGATTTGGTGGAAATTAAAATTCTAAAAATGCCTTCTAAGTTGTTGTTTTGAAGAGATTTAACTGATGAGCCGGCGTGGCGGAATTGGTAGACGCGTTGGACTTAAAATCCAATTCGGAGTAAACTCCGAGTGCCGGTTCGAGCCCGGCCGCCGGTACAAACACCTGTGTTGCGTGTTATTGGGCCAGACGATCCAGCATGCCCTGAAAGATGAATCCGTGAAACGGCAGCAGGGCATACCAATACAACCGTCCTGTCACCCCCAGTGGCCGGAACGTCGCCGTCTGGACGAGAGCCCCCTCTTCCATTTTGAACTCCAGCCAGGCTTCTCCCGGAAGCTTCATTTCTGCATAGAGCAAAAGCCGGCCGTTCTCCCTATCTGCATGAAGAACCCGCCAGAAATCGAGCGCATCCCCGACAGAAATCTTATCCGAACTTTTTCGCCCTCGGCGCAAACCCACTCCACCAACCAGTTTGTCCAGAAAGCCCCGGATCTTCCAAAGTGTATCGGCATAATACCACCCCGTGTCACCACCGATGTTCCAGATCTTCTCCATGGCCTCCTGACGATTCCTCGTAGTGGCGACCCGCCGATCGATAAAACAACCGTGCGTGGGCACCTGAATCAACCGCGCTACTCCTTTGTCCAGTTTTGCACTGGATGCAGCATCCAGCCAACTGGAAAGAACGTCGTGCTGCTCAATTTTCCCGAAGGCCAGCGTAATTGCCTCACCATAGGGAATCAGGTCAATATTCAATTGCTCATGAAGTCGATTGGGCTTACATACCACCTCAACCATCATGCTGTCCACCAGGCTGGTTGCAAGTTGATAGGATGTTGAGGTGATAAAATAAAGCCAATAGGAAGAAAGTTTGGGGGTCAATACCGGAACCGTCATGATTACCCTTCGAAGCCCACGTACCTGAGCAAATTGCTGGAGCATCTCCCGGTAAGTCATCACCTCGGGCCCACCGATATCAAAGTTCTGATCATACGTCGAACGGTTCAGCAATGAACCGTATAAATACTGGATCACATTCCGGATGGCAATCGGCTGTGTGCGGGTGTTCAACCATTTCGGAGCAACCATGACCGGAAGTTTTTCGACCAGATCCCGGATGATTTCGAACGAGGCACTCCCCGATCCGACAATGATACCGGCACGAAGTGTCGTCAAATGAAACGATGAAGCAGATAAGATCTCTTCGACTGCCTTTCGTGATCGTAAATGAGTCGAGAGATGCTCCTCATTAATAATCCCGCTAAGATAAATCACCTGTTCAACAGACGTTTTCGAAAGAGCCGACCTGAAATTCAGTGCAGACTCTTTTTCGAGGTCTTCAAAGGAACTTTTTCCGGAAGTCATGGAGTGGATCAGGTAATAGGCCGCATCCAGATCCATTGGAATGGAATCCAGCGTTTCGGGCTTTAAAAAGTCCACTTCAATAACTTCAATCCGATCGGATTCGAACGAAGAGATATCAAACCGCTCCCGATCCCGAACACAGCAATAGACAATACAATCTTCTTCAAGGAGCTTCGAAAGCAATCGCCTCCCAATATATCCGTTTGCTCCGGTCAGAAGAATTCTTCTCGTACTTGTTTGGCGTTGGAAATTTCTCATATCCGCCTAACCAATTTTCCTCAAAATTCATTCATTACTACAGATAGAGGGTAATACCGGTTCCATTCCGGCCGCTGGCACTTATAAACCCATCATATCGTTCCGAATTCTTTCCAATATTTGCTTGTCTGGCCAATATGTGAGTATCTGCTATATAGACAGGAGGGGCACCGAATTTAACCTTTAGGCAGCACCTTTTCTTTTTTACACAAGTATCGCGACATTACCCCCGCCTTTTATCTTATAACAACTAAATCATGACTAAACTAATTCTTTCTAAACAGAAGGGAATTTTCTTCAAGAGTTTCCAAAGAGTCTTCTCAACCTCTTTCAGGAGAAACAGCTAATGTGATAAATTGCAGTCACACGAGTCCTCTCCATCTCAGCCACTATCATCAGGGCAACTCCATATGAAAAGTTGCCTGGTGAGGTATGTTAAATCCAGAATCTCCAGATATGCCAGATAGCGAAAATAATACTGAATCTTCCGAGCTTCCATTCAGCGATACACAACTTATGGAGACAGCTCGCCAGCTTGCACAACAACAGCGCTATGGAACCGATTCTTCGATAATCCGTCCGATCCGACCAGAATTAGGGCAGATCAAACAGACGCTGATAAATGCCTATAAGCTTTTCTCTGACGCAGTACGAAACGAACAGGAGATCTCTTCTGCAGCAGAATGGGTGATCGATAATTTCTACATCATTCAGGAACACATTGTACAGGTTCAGAGCGATTTCCCTCTCGAGTTTCAGAAGACCATACCCGTATTGATTGATGGCGAATTTCGGGGATATCCCAGAGTCTATGAACTGATACAGCACATGGTCCTGCATACCGATAACATGGTCGAAATCGATTTGCTTACCAACTTTGTGCAAAATTTCCAGAAAGAAGAGACCTTGACGATTGGGGAAACCTGGAGTATTCCCATTATGATCCGGATGGCTTTACTGAAACAACTCCACAACCGGGTAAAGCAGGTCATCCAGCGAAAGAAGTTGCAGAAAGAGCTTAATCAATTGACATCTCGGCTTATTGAACACGATGAACAAGATGGAGACCCGGTCGTCCTCATCAACCTGCTTTCAGAGTGGTTTCTGTCCGAAAGAAAAGAGAGTGGTGTGCAGGAACTGACAATACTCTACCAACTGATCCAGAGAAATGGCCTTTTAAAAGATGAAATAAGAAGATGGTTCAGGGGGCGTTTCAAGCGTCTGGATTTTACGCTGGATGAGGCGCTCAACATGGAAGCGCAACTTCATTCCCGTTTGCAAGTAAGCATAAAGAACACTGTGGTCTCCCTGCGCCACATTTTAGAGATAGACTGGAAAAAGTTTGTAGAACGTTGTTCACGGACCGAACAGATTTTGAGGATGGACCCCGCGGGCATTTATCCGAAGATGGATTTTCAAACCAGAGACCGCTACCGGCAAGTTGTTGAACGTCTCTCCCGCCGATCAGAACTGAGTGAAACGGAGATTTCTGAAACGGTCCTGCAGATGACCGCGAATAGTTCTACAGACACACAGCAAGGTGGCCTGCAGTCTCTTCTGGAAGACCGCTCCCCCCTGAAAAGCCATGTAGGATACTATCTAATGGACGAGGGATATGAAGCACTTGTCCAACGAATCGGGTATCGGAAATCGATACGAGAACGGCTTACACTTCTGTTTGAACAGAGTTTCTTCTGGTACTTCTCATTTATCTCGTTACAAACGACCGTGCTTCTCGCTATTCTCTGGGTGGTCATTGGTGCAGCATCCTATCCGGCCTGGATGGTTGTTTCACTCCTCTTGATTGCACTTTTCCCCGCTCTTGATCTATCAATCTCATCTGTCAATCGATATTTTGCGTTTTTTCTCTCTCCCCGAATTTTACCTAAAATGAGGTTTCGGAACAAGATCCCTGACGAAGCCCGCACACTGGTTGTAGTTCCCACCCTCCTGCTGAATGAAGAGGATGTCAGACGTCAGCTGGAACAGCTGGAAGTTCGCTCTCTGGCAAATCCGGAACCGGGATTGCAGTTTGCCCTGCTTGGGGATTTCAAGGACGCTCCGAAGCGTGAGCTGGACGAAGACAATCCCATCTTGAACACAGCCAATGAGCTGATCGATGAACTCAATGAGAAAGCCAGTAGTCGTTATGGCAAACGGTTTTTCCTGCTCCATCGTACCCGAGAGTGGAATGAGACGGAACAGGTCTGGATGGGATGGGAACGCAAAAGAGGGAAACTTGAAGAGTTGAACCGCTTGTTGTCAGACCCGAATGCCAAGACCGGATACCGGTACATAACAGAGGGGTTTCTGGACTCGATTCAAAAGAAACCTGTACGATTTGTAATTACACTGGATGCTGATACGAAGATGCCACCGGAAAGTGCGCGGGATTTGATCCGGACAGCGGCCCACCCTCTGAATCGTGCTCACTGGGATCCAGAGAGCAGAAAAGTGGTTCGGGGGTATGGAATTATTCAACCGAGGATATCCATCCCTCCCGAGTCTGCCCGAAAAACATGGTTTACCCGTATTTTCTCCGGGAATGTGGGTATTGATGCCTACTCGACAGTTGTTTCTGATATTTATCAGGATTTGATGGATGAAGGGGTCTTCACCGGCAAAGGGATCTATGACCCGGAGGCATTCAACCGAGTGCTGAACAATCGGTTTCCGACAAACAGGATTCTCTCGCATGATCTGATTGAGAGTAACTATCTTCGTGCCGGCCTGGCTACATCCATTGAGCTGTTCGACGATTTTCCCTCTACATACAACAGTTTCAGCAAGCGCAATCATCGTTGGACACGTGGAGACTGGCAAATCGCTTCCTGGCTTTTGCCACGTGTGCCGGGAGGGTCCGGTAAAGAGCAGAACCCTCTAAATGGATTGTCACGTTGGAAAATTCTGGATAACCTGCGGCGTTCTCTAAACTCGTTTTTTTTGATGCTGTTCTTCCTGAGTGGATGGTTCTGGCTACCGGGTTCCGACTGGATCTGGACGCTCGCTGCGTTCGGAATTATGGCATTTCCAATCTACATAACGCTCTCTACCGATCTCATAAATCGCCCTGCCCGGGTTCGATGGAAACTCTATCTCGGGAAAGTGCGCTCCAATCTGGCCATTCACTCTGCACAGGCGATTTTGGTACTCGGGCTTCTACCCCATCAGGCACTTGTGCAGCTCGATGCAATCAGCCGGGTTCTCTGGCGTCTCTCGTTCTCCCGCCGACACCTTCTTGAATGGACCACGGCATCGCAGGTAGAACGCGAAGCGGTCAATTCGCTTGGCTACTATGTACGCACCATGTTGATTTCACCTTTGATCGGTGTTTCATTGCCGATCCTGGCACTGGTAACCGGTCAAGCTTCACTCTGGATTGTGATTCCGTTCTCCATTCTATGGATCGCAGCCCCCTGGATGGCTTGGCGACTGAGCCTTCCCGTGGTCGTTAGAGACGAGTCCTATTCAGCAGAAGAACGCCAGAAGCTTCGTTCTTATGCCCGAAGAACATGGTTCTATTTCGAACGATACATGACAGAGGAGTACTCCTGGCTCCCACCCGACAATGTACAGGAGAGTCCGCCACTTCAACCAACTGCCCGAACTTCCCCAACGAATATTGGCCTTTCCCTGAACTCGATTCATGCGGCCTATAGCATGGGGTATATTACGTTCAGTGGATTTCTGGATCGAGTGGAGAAGACAATACACTCCATTAAACAACTTGAAAAGTACAAAGGCCATTTATACAACTGGTACGATCTCCGAACGAATGACATACTTCCACCAGGATATATTTCAACTGTAGATTCCGGTAATCTGGCTGCGGGGCTTATTGTCACCGCACAAGCCCTCCGTCAGGAATTTCGATCACCCATATTGAACAAGGAAGCCCTGAATGGGCTGGTGGATACGCTTCTGACACTGCGCGAGCTTTTCTCGGGAGTGAGCGAGGATTCCGACGACCTTCAACACCTGTGGGATCTGGTAGACGAATTAACGACACAGGCACTTGAGCGATTGAAGCAGGATACGAGTATTCCACCTGACAAGATCGCTGCACTTCTGGAAAGCTGCCGTCCTGAACTATCTTCCCTTCGTGAGCTGAATATCTCCCTGCTTCGACAGAATCGGGACCAACAGGAGGTTGAAAATCTGGCATTCTGGCTTACACGACCACTCGAGCAGGTCGAGAACCATCTGGCCGAATATCATCTGGTGGAATCGGTGTCTGATCAGTTTAAGCCGGAGGACCTTTCGGCTGAACACGTTGCCATACTCCTCTCAGAGCAGCAGGAGTCGCTCCAACCTGCAGATCCTCCTCCAATGGCGGCCGAAGCGATTGACTGGCCAGAGCGTATCGAACGGTTATCTCTCCATTGTGAACAGATGGTGGAAGAGATGGACTTCACCTTTCTTTATGACCAGAAACGGGCACTATTTCACATCGGATTTGATGTAGCAACCTTCCGGCTGGATACGTCCACATACGACCTCTTTGCAAGTGAAGCGCGGATCGCCTCCTATATTGCCATATCTCGAGGCCAGATTTTGCCAGAACACTGGTTTCAGTTAAGCCGGCGGCTTACCAACCTGCGAAAAAATGAGGTTCTTCTCTCCTGGAGTGGGACCATGTTTGAGTATCTGATGCCGCTGCTTTTTATGCGTTCCTATCCGAATACATTACTGAGCCATACATACGACTGTGTTGTAGAGTGGCAGCGTGAATATGCCGAAAGGCGAGGGTTCCCATGGGGTGCGTCTGAAAGTGCCTACTATTTTTTGAATCTGGAGATGCACTATCAGTACAGGGCATTCGGAGTGCCGGGGCTGGGTATGAAAAGGGGACTTGCAGATGAATATGTGATCGCTCCCTATGCGACCATGCTGGCGCTTATGGTAGACCCTAAAGAGGCCTATCACAACCTTGTAAGGCTCGAGGCATTGAATGGACTTGGAATATGTGGGTTTTACGATGCAATTGATTTTACACCAACACGCCTGAAAGATGGTGAATCGTACAAGGTTGTGCGATCTTATATGGCACATCATCATGGAATGGGGTTAGTTGCCATCAATAATGTACTGAATGGATGGAAGGCACATCACTTTTTTCATTCCGACCTTCAGGTTAGAGGGTGTGAGCTACTGCTTCAGGAACGGGTTCCGAGAGGGCTACCCGTCAAAGAACCACATCCGATTGATGTGGAGCTGGAACCACGGGAACAGTCTCCTGTTCAAATGGTTGTGGACCATGAGAGTATCAACAGCCTGGATCGTAACCCACCCCGACTTCACTTACTTTCAAACGGCTACTATTCACTGATGACAAGTCATACAGGTACCGGTTATTCGAGATGTGGAGAGCATATCCTGAACGACTGGAAGCCCGATCTGTCATCCACACCCAGTGGTGTATTTTTCTATGTTCGGGATCTGGATAGCGGGGAGTACTGGTCGACATCACATCAACCAGTTCGAAGGAAACCGGATCGCTATGACAGCTGGTTTCACAATGACCGCGTGGTTACATCCCGGGTAGACGAATGGGTCGAGACAACAACGGAGGTTTGTGTCTCGCCGGAACATCCGTTTGAACTTCGAAGAGTGACACTGACCAACTATGCCGATCGCCAGCGCACGATAGAACTGACGAGCTACATGGATGTAGCTCTCAACAAGATGGCAGACCATTCTGCACATCCTGCGTTCTCAAGACTCTTTCTGCAGACGGAGTATCTGCCGCAACAGCACGCACTTCTCGTTCGACGCCGTCCGAGATCAGAGGATGAGGAACCGGTTTGGATGGTACACACGATGACAGGGACGACTCATGGGAATGGCGAATCGGAATCGCTTCAATTTGAGACTGACAAGGAGGCATTTGTTGGACGAAACAGAGATTTATCCAGTCCGGCAGCTATGACTGTGAAGGAACGTATGGAGGGCCGGCTGGGTAATGTGGTTCATCCGATTTTAAGTCTTCGCCGCAGCTTCTCAATGGATGCAGGAGAAAAGGTACAGTTCACCTATGGCCTGGGTGTAGCCAACTCTCGGGAAGAGGCCGTTCATCTTGCCGACATGTTTCAGAGCCGGCATGCTACAGACCGGGCTTTTGAAATGGCGATGGTCTACAGCAGTGTCGAACTGGACCATATCGGGGCTAATTCTAAGCAGGCACAACAATTTCAACGCATGCTGGCCTCCCTTATTTATACGGATCGGGAGCAGCGTGCACCGGAATCAGCTATACGAGAGAATCGAAAATCACAGCAGGGACTCTGGCCGTATGGGATTTCAGGTGATCTGCCTATTCTTCTGGTTCGGATAAAACAGCCCGATCAGATCAAGATGGTGATCACACTGCTGAAAGCACATGCGTTCTGGTATCACAAGAGCTTTAAAGTGGATCTCGTCCTGGTTAATGAGCATCCACCGACTTATGCTGACGAACTGCAGGAAGCCCTTCTTCGACAGGTGGAACAGTACTCCAATTCTCAATGGCTCCAAAAAAAGGGTGGGATCTATCTTTTGCGGGCTGAGCAGCTTTCTGATGAAGATCTCAACCTGTTGTTGAGTGTGGCGCATCGGGTGGTAACTGCCAGGAGTTTACGCAAAAACGGTGGTGGTGACCTGCAGGAGGTACACTCCTGGCGACCAGAAGACCGTCCCGCAGACTCCGATTCGTATCGCCCGGTATCTGCAGTAGTCGATTCAATGAATACACTTGAATCCACCGAATCCCCGGGAGACGATCCAGCAACCGGGGAAACATCAAGTCAACAGGAGAGCCGGAAAGATCGAATCTGCTTCAACGGATATGGAGGGTTCAGCCCGGACGGTCTAGAGTATCGAATCGATATCGAGCAAGATACTAACGGGAGACATCGGTTCCCACCGGCCCCCTGGATCAATGTAATCGCCAATCCATCGTTCGGTACAATCGTCAGCGAGAAGGGTGCCGGATACAGCTGGAGTGGAAATAGTCGGGAAAATAAGCTGACCGGATGGTCAAATGAACCAATAATGGATGTCCATTCGGAGGCGATATGGGTTCGGGACGAAGATGCCGGTTTGTTCTGGTCACCGATGCCTGGACCTGTCCCGGGAAATGGAGACTATCAGGTCTCACATGGTTTTGGCTATAGTCGATTTGAACACATCTCGTCAGAATTGAACCAGGAAGTTCTCCAGTTTGTCGCACGGGATGAACCTGTTAAGCTTACCCGGATCACCTTGGAAAACCGGAGCGAAAAAGACCGAAATCTGTCTCTATTCGGATACATGGAGTGGGTTCTGGGTAACGCGCGAACCCGGACAGCTCGTCATATATTGACTCGTTCAAGCCAGGCAGGATCGGCCATCTATGCAACCAATTCTTATCGAGAAGAGTATCAGGACAGAATCGCCTTTGCTACACTTGTAGCGCTGGATCATGTCCACTGCAGAATCTCTTGCACCAGTGATCGAAATGGATTTATCGGGATAAACCGGACATTGTCGGATCCGCTTGCGCTCTCACAAACGGGACCTCTCGACGGTCAGTCCGTCATAGGTGGCGATCCTTGTGCGGCTTTTCAGGGAACCTTTACACTGAAGGCGGGTGAACGCACATCATTTCTACTGCTCGCCGGAGAAACAGAAAGTCGGGAAGAGGTGGGCCAGCTTATAAAACAATTCTCTTCAAAAAATGCCGTCGATCGTGAATATTCTCAGGTTACAGAGCACTGGGAACGCCTGCTGGGCAAGATTCACGTCGAACTCCCGGATGAGTCGATCACCGTTCTGATGAACGGTTGGTTGATGTATCAGACCATTTGCTGTCGTCTCTGGGCACGAACGGGGTTCTATCAGGCTGGTGGTGCCTACGGATTCCGGGATCAACTTCAGGATGTGATGGCTGCCTGGTATGCCGATCCCGCACTCTGTAAGGAGCAGATCCTTCTGCACGCCGCCCATCAGTTCCCGGAAGGGGATGTGCTGCACTGGTGGCATCCACCCACCGGGCGCGGAATTCGGTCAAGGATCACCGATGACCGGCTCTGGCTTCCCTGGGTAACACTCTTCTATATCGATAGCTCGGATGACCCCTCCATACTGGATGAAGTGATTCCCTATATCGAGGCCCGCCTGCTCGAAGAAGACGAGCATGAGGTCTATCTGCAACCATCGGTTTCTGATACATCCGGAAGCCTGTATGAACACTGTTGCCGGGCTATTGATATCTCTCTTCAATTCGGGGAACACGGATTGCCCTTGATCGGTGCAGGCGACTGGAATGATGGAATGAACAGAGTCGGTGCCGAGGGGAAAGGTGAGAGTGTTTGGCTCGGGTTCTTCCTGGTATCCATACTTGAAGCATTTATTCCGGTTGCCCGGAGCCGGGAAGATCATGAACGGGCAGAACACTATGAGTCCGTCGTGAATAATTTGAAAGAACGATTGAACGATGAAGGGTGGGATGGATCCTGGTATTTGCGTGCCTTCTTTGATGACGGGACTCCCCTCGGTTCCGCTTCCAGTCAGGAGTGCCGGATCGATGCGATTTCACAATCCTGGGCTGTACTTAGCGGTGTTGCATCCCCGGAACGAACGGAACAGGTACTCAACGCAGCAGAAGAATTTTTGGTAGATGAAAAAGAGAGGGTGATTCGTTTACTGACCCCACCGTTTGATAAAGGTGAAAAAGATCCAGGCTACATCCAGGGGTATTTACCAGGAGTGAGAGAGAACGGGGGACAATATACCCATGCGGCACTGTGGCTGGTGATGGCAATGGCCAGAGCGGGACACCATGAACAGGCCGTGCGCTATCTTCAGATGATCAATCCGGTCGAGCACGCTTTAAACTCCGAAGAGGTTCGACGTTACAAAGTGGAACCATACGTTGTTGCCGCCGATGTATATGGCCAACCCCCGCTGACCGGACGAGGAGGCTGGACCTGGTACACCGGCTCGGCTGGATGGATGTACCGGACAGTACTTGAAGAGATGATGGGCATGAAGCTCAACGGTCGTAAACTGATTCTGACGCCGCCGTCCAGTGGCGGATGGTCAGACTATCGAATCCGTCTCCTTCTGGAAGATGATCTGACAACGTATGAGATTACGGTCAGTAGCCCAACAACCCATCGGCTGAATCGACTTTCATGTACACTGGATGGAGTCCCGTTGAAAGAGAAAAACGGATCTCTGCACGTTCCTCTTCAACTGGATAAGAAGAACCATGAGGTTCGAGTGGAAATCGACCAACGGACCGGGTAGAGAAATCGAGCTGGCAGACACCTATTTTAGTCCGGAAAGGTAAGCTTAAAAGTAGTTCCCACATCAACTTTACTATCCACAGTAATCCGTCCACCCAAGTTTGTGATGTGATTGTAAACAAGGTAAAGCCCAATTCCCTTGCTGTCTCTGTTCTCGTGAAAGGTTTGGTTCAGCCCAAACACATTATCTTTATATTTTTCACTGTCAAATCCGATACCGTTATCTGAAAAGGTAAGCTTCTTTTTCCCATCTGTGATTTCAGTTGTAATAGTGATGATGGGATCACGGTCCGGATGAGCATATTTAATTGAATTTGTGATCAGGTTTAGAAAGATACTTTCTAAATACCTTCGGTTGAATTTTACGGACTCAAAAGCACTTAGATCGATCTGAAAAGATGTATTTAAATCTTTAATAAGTGAATCTATAGTGAGCCTGATGGAATCGATCACATCCATGATTTTAATATCAACCAGGTCAATTAATCGCAAGTCCTGGCTCTTGAGGCCATCCACACTTCTATCCAAATACTGTTTAAGATTTTCTGCAGATCGCCTCAGCAATTCGATATACTCGCGTGTTTCCTCATTAGTGATATGAGAAACGTCCATCAAACCAAATATGGTAATCAAGTTGCTAACAGGTGCCCTTAAATCATGAACAGTAGTGTAGTTGAATTTATTTAACTGGCTATTGGTTTTGCTTAATTCCGAAAGCAGGTGATTTCGTTCTGCTTCATGTTTCTTTTTATGGGTAATATTCTTGGCAATGGCATAAATTAATTCCTCCTCCTTAACAGGTATAGAAGTCCAGGCAAACCAAACAACATCCCCCTGTTTTGTTATATACCGGTTCTCAAAGTTTGTAAGCGGCCTCCCATACAGAATCGGTTCACGGTATTTTTGAGTGACCTCTTTATCATCCGGATGTTGAAAATAACGAATAGGTTTTGAAAGAAGTTCTTCCTCTGTATATCCCAAAACTTTGCATACAGCAGGATTTACCCTTCTAAAATATCCGTCAAAGCCGGCGATGCAGAGTAAGTCGTGTGACAGATCGAAAAATGGAGCTAAGGAATATTCCGTCTCAACATCAGACTTATTACCATTATACAACGTCATAATTTTTATTTAATGTGCCACAAGGCTATTCACTCAACGTTAGAAGAGTTTAATAATATAGCACTATATTAACTAACCATTAAAAAAATTAGTGCTCAAGTGATATTGTCTGGTCGAAAGCCCACCTATCCAATAAGCGCCTCTTTGGTTCAACCCTGCAACATTTGCCAGCTTCTTCCCGGAATGTCGGACCGAAAAACCTGAATATTACCAACATCGGCCATCGTCACATAGATCGTACAGCCGTCCGGGCCTCCAAAGGCAAGATTGGTCGTATTCTGCCCTTCGGCCAAGTTTATTTCACGGATCAGTTCACCATCAGGAGAAATAACCGCCACTGTCCCCTTTCCGTGTCGGGTGATGTAGAGATTTCCCTCCCTGTCACAACGCATTCCATCCATTCCGTACTCGGGAGAAAATTCAATAAGAAGCCGTTTATTACTGACCTCCCCTTCTGGTGAAAGATCGTATACCCAGACCTTTCTTTGCCTGGTTTCATTCACATAGAGTTTATTTTCATCGGGGTTGACCTCTACGCCATTGGTTGTCCCCATCTCCTTCTCGAGAAGTGTCGTACTCCCGTCCGGGTCAATCCTCCACAGCTGACCGGTTCCCTCATCCCAGTTCGGATCACTGGCATAAAGTCTGTCGTTGGAATCAATCGCGATATCATTCGGCTGGTTCATCTCCGGTTGATGGGCATGCACCGAAATCTCCCGTGTCTGCATATCCACTTTCAGAATGTTGTGGTTGGTATAGTCGGCCAGCAACATCTCCCCGCGGCTGTTAAAGCGAATCCCATTCGCAATACTCCCGTCGGGCAGCTCTACAAAAACACTGGCTTCGCCCTCCGGTGTTACCTTTCCGATCGTATGTTGCCGTTCGTAGTTCACCGCGTAGAGATTCCCATCAGCATCCACCGCCGGGCCCTCGACTCCCGATGTAAATGAGTCGGGTTCGGTGAAATTCCGGGCGACAAATAACTCTTCATCGCCATTTCGGGAGCGGTTGCTATTGCAGCCACCCAGAGTCGCAAGTACCGAAACCATCGGAACCGACATCACCAGCCCACCGCCTACACGTTTAATAAATTCCTTCCGTTCCCATTTGTCGTTCATAGCCAAAACTCCATTTTTTGTTGTGCAAACAACCGCCCCGGGCAGGCGGCACTCTGCAATTCAGGGTTCGCCGAAAACTCTACCTGGCCGACTAGTCCGGAATAAAGAGCCAGCGCTGATCAGGATCTTCAGAAAAAGCAATATCCCAGATAGATCCCATGGAAAGGGTCTCCCTGCGAATAATCACTTCATCCACATACTCACCATCTTTCTGAAACACAAGAGCCGATACAACCCCGCTCACACAGCTGCGTAACGATCACCTGTTCCATCCTGACAATTCTCTTTACTATACTAATCCAAACCAGTATTACCAAAGCCGAAACCACTACCATCGATCCGGAGATCAAACAGATTCATCTCTCCGTGGAGCAACCCCACATGAAACCCGGTGATCGACAGGAGCTTCAGGTCGAGGCCTCCATCGGCGAAGTCACACAGACAGCCAGTGTCCGCATTGGTGTCCCCGAGCACCCCCTTCATGAACAGGATTTTGTACTGGATGGCCCATATGAATCGTATGGTTCAACCATTGAACAGGTCGGAGAGAACCATTTTGTCTTTACCCGTGGACACCATCCGGAATAAGTAGACCCGGATATCCAGGAAGAGAACCTGAAAGCGGGGCAAATTCTCACCCGAAGCATCAGCGAATTCTATCGGGGTACCCGATCCGATTTTGATGAGTAATCCGGCAGATCCCGGCCACTTGTAACGATTAAGTTGCAGATGACCAGTTTTCGCTTTGGAAACCAGTCTCTGCCTATTCCAAAATCTCCTCCAGTACCATCCGAATATTGGCATCCGCATAGGCAAGTGCCGTATAACCGGGATTATTTCCCTTACCAAAACGGTGGTGTGTCCAATCTACATTCAGTAGATGAAACAGCATCACATTCGGACAGCGCTCCCGGATCAAATGAACCGCTGTCCCGGTCCAGGCCAGATCCCTGGCTACAGGCCCCAGCTCAAACGACTTATGTGGGAATCCGTCAATGGTAATGAGAATAACATAGGACTCGTCACCGGCATCAGGCTGCGGACTGCAGGCGGTACCGGTCAATAGAATTAGAATCGTCAAACCAGTTGACTTTGGAAAAGAGGGTCGGTTTCATAGGACAAACGGTTAGGTTGATCAGAAAAATGTACAGGATCACGAAACTCCTGTCTGCTCGAGGACCCTCATCCAAGAGTACTAAAGCCCCTGTTCTTCGGCAAGTGCCTCTGTGAGACGATCGGCCAGAACGTCCACAATGCCATCATGTTCTCCAACCAGTCCACTCATGACTGTCGAAAGGCCGGGGTTTCGCTCCTCTGCCTCCCGGCAGATCCGAACAACATCCCCGTCCGGGCCGGCATGGCGTCCGGGAGAGAGAAATAGCATGGAGAGTATCACGGGCATGGGCCATGAATTCGCTCGATCCAGGACCGTTTCCAGAAGCGGGCCGGCAAAATCATACTCGCTGCCCTCTCGCCGCTCCATAGATGCCGGAACCACCCGAAAATCGACATCATCAGTTCGCTCACGCTCCAGCAATACAGCCAACTGGCCTGCAAGGACATTTCTGATGGCAGTGACAGCGGGTTCCGGACTGCCATGATCCACCAGAATAACCGATTTGGGACCGTCACCGGAACTGGACTGCAGAACGTGCTCCTTCAGAATTTTGGCAATCCTCAGGTTAGTCGGGCTCTCCAGGTCCACCAGCGGTTTGGCCACCCGGACATCGAGATCCGGGATCTGCTTCTGCATCTCGGCAATCCGTCGGGGAAGGTATTCGGTAATGGCCCGGCTGGGACCAAAAAAAAACGGTAAGATCAGAAAGTCTTTCACGCCCTCCTCCACCGCCTCCCGGATCGTCGGGCCGACCGTTCGAGCCGGTATCCCCTCCAGTTCAGAAGCAGATACTTTACTGGAGTGGAGAAGCGACACCGGTTCAACCCGGTACCCGGTCTTCTCTGAAAGCTGCTTCGCAACGCGTCTCAGATTCATTGTAGACGCGGGCCGCAATGATCCGTTATCGGTCAGAAAAATATTTCTCATAAAATAATGCTTTTCGTGGTTATGAGCGATGACTCCTCTGTATAGCCGGCAACATTACCTGTGGTGGCTCAACACCGACCATACACCCTCAGTTCATTCCCTCTACTTTCCTTCTCTAAACCTGGGCAGTGTAAACGTAAACGTGCTCCCTTTCCCGGGCTCACTCTCCGCCCAAATGCTTCCGTCATGCATTTCCACAAAATCAATACAGAGATCCAGCCCAAGCCCCGAACCTTTTTCCCCTTTGGTTCCGGGAGTTGTATAGGAACTTTTCTTATTTAATACTTTTTCAAGAGCATCTTCTGCAATACCTACTCCTTCATCAATAACCGATATGTTTACATAATCGCCCGTTTCTTTTGCCTGAACAGTGATCTCATCTCCTGAATCCGAAAATTTGATCCCGTTTATAACAAGGTTTCTCAGAATTGTTTTCGTCATATTCTGATCCGCATGCACATACATCGTATCCGGAACCTGGCTTACCAGGGTAATTCCCTTGTTCTCTGCATTAGGCCTTACAGAATTGAACACAAAACGTACAATATCGACCAGGTTCAATTTTTCAAGGTTTACAGTCACTTCATGAAATTGATTATTCGACCAGGCCAGCAAATCCTCCAATAATTCCTGTGTACTGTCGGTTCGTTGTTTCACTAATTTCAGGAATTCAAAAATTTCTTCTTTAGAAAGGTTCTCATAATCTTCGAAGAGAATACTAAATATGCCCTGGGCAGCCGAACAGGAGTTTCTAAGATCATGAGAAATAACTGAAAAAAGCTTGTCTTTATGCCTGTTTAATTCTTCCAGCTCCTTGTTCTTGGCTGCAAGTTTCTCTTCCGTTTTTTTCTGCTCGGTAATATCCATAAATGTACTAACGACTCCGTCGCCATACTTTACAACCTTACTGTGATACCAGATAACTCCGATACGTTCGTCCTTGTGTTGATATTGAAACTCGACAGGAGCCTCTTTTTCTATAGCGGATGTAAACTTATCGATCAATATCTTCCTGCCATTACCAGAAATCAGTGAAGTTAATCGCTTACCAATCAGATACTTTGATGTTGTACCCGTCAGAATTTCGACCGATTTATTGATGTGAGTAATCGAAAAATCAACGATTGTATCTTCAGAATCTCTGATTGCGCCAAGCACCATCACGCCACCCGGAGAAGAATCTAAAATTCCTCGAACAAGCAATTCCTGGTTCTTACGTTCCGTAATATTTCTTACAGATCCCAGATAATGAGGGGTATCCCCATGATCAATTTTTGATAAAATTGCAGAGTACCACTGTTTCTTCCCGTTGATATCAATACAATAGTCGAACTTGTACCGTTCTTTTCCCTGATCTATCTCATGAAAAGCCTGATTGATCTTTTTACTTAAAAAAGGTGGCAGCACCTCGGAATGATTCTTCCCTAAAAACTCTTCTCTGGGAAGTAGTAGTTCATCATTGTGATTTGCAGATATACAATCTTCAATGACGCCGTCTTCCGTGAAGACGAAGAGCAAATCATGAAAAGCACTTACTATCGATTTAAGATAATCAGTCATAATTATGATATAGATATCATTTCAATGAGTTCGTCGCCCGAAACATTGCTGCTTCAACAAAGACATATATACTCGGTCGGGCAGTAACATACATCAACGAATCAGACCCGCATGGCATTTTACCAGTTTTCACGGAGTCAACGAATTCCGGCCGATATGGAACGAGTATGGAAGTTTATCTCTACGCCGGCAAACCTGCAAAAAATTACTCCTCCCTGGATGGGCTTCGAAATCACCAGTAAAGATCTGCCACCAACCATGTATCCGGGGCTCATCATTACCTACACCGTTAAACCCCTGTTCGGAATAAAAATGAAATGGGTGACTGAGATCACGCATCTGGAAGAAGGGGTCTATTTCGTGGACGAACAGCGTGTGGGCCCCTATACCATGTGGCATCATCAACACCGGTTACAACCCGTGCAGGGAGGGGTTCGAATGGATGATATAGTAAGCTATGTACCACCATTTGGATTTTTGGGCGCTATAGCGCACCCGCTACTGATCCGGAGAAAACTGGACGAAATTTTTGAGTACAGGCACACGGCTCTCGAAAAAATGTTCGGCCGACTCGAATAGCCGCTCAATCAATCGTACACCCGCCGGTAAACCCATCAGCAGAAAAGGTCGCTTCAAAACTCCCGAACACCTTCTCATGAAGGGCAACCAGCTCAAGGGAATGCTCCCCTGCACGCTTCGGAGAGCAATATTCAAGCACATAGTAGGAGTTTGCCTGTCGTTCGAGCTGCTCTGCAACCGCAAGAAATGAAGATTTCAGCTCCAGCGAGTCAGCTGCCATTTCGAAGCCGTTCTTTCCGAAACTGGAGAGAATCACTTCATCGATCTCCCCGCCAAGCCCAATTGTAAACACAGAATGGTTCAGAATCGCATTATTGACCGCGGACACTGCATCGGAGGTACTGACCCGTGCCGCCTGATCGGTCCCGTCCGTAAAGAGAACCATCGACAAGGAGATGGCGATGTCGGAATCGGCAAAAATCTGTTACAGGCGAGAGTCCATAGCCGCAAGCCCCTGAATCACCGCACCGTTCAGGTTGGTGGACATATCGTCACTAATCTCTTCATCAATGGCCGCGACCCCCGCCAACAGGCTGTCCCGTTCTTCGGTGAATGGCACCAGCGGATGAATCTCTTCAGCACCATCGAACCAGTAGAGTGCCATCTCCCGGGTGCCGTGGAGCGGATCTCCTTCTTGTGGAATGGTCTTCTCGATAAACGAACTGGCAGCCTCTTTCAATCGGGGGAGATCCTGATTGTTCAGGATACTGCCACTCAGATCCAGCAACAGAACAGAAGAGTAGAGAAACTCGCCTCTCTCTCTTCGGATACGAGCCTGCGACTCAAGTTCCGAAATTCGATCTCCGTTCTCATAGATTTCGAAATCGGGCTGATCGAGCGCGGAGACCTGGCTCAACTCGCTCTCGTCCACCTGAAAAAACAGCCGAATTTTGGATGGCTGTTCCGTACGTGAATCGAGGAGCGTCACATCGATCTCTTCATCGACATGGCCCACCGTATTTCCACAGCCGGCCATCAACACCAGCAACACAGAAATCAATATTACGACACTAAACGACGTACTTCGGAAAAATCTCATCATACTATTTACTCACCAGGTTTGTTTCACATATATCGGGCCGGCAGCTACGTTCATATCAGTCACCCAAGGCACTTTTACAGCCATAACCCCGGTTTTGTTCCGGCTTTTCGTTTCTCTTCTGAATTTTTTATCCTCACACACCTCAGAAGTGTAACTGAGCGAACTATAAAAATAATGGCTTCGCGCTATCCAGTCGGCAACCCGCACACCTGCAATTGCGGACAAGCCAGTATGGCAAATAGCATGTGTGAGCCGTACAGGGGGCCGTTACAAAACGGAACCCGGAATCCGGATAAAGAGAAATCCTGCATGAAACGATTGAACCAAAAAAAGGAGATACAAATGAAAAAAATGACAGAACCAGCACCCCTGCAAAATGCTGTATCAATCGTCACAATACTGACACTTGTACTTCTGCTGTTCAATAGTTGTTCTGAAGATCCTGTGTCAGAAATTGCTTCAGACGAAGAGCCGCCGGAAATCCCTGAACTGAACGGCGCCGAAATGGACGTATCCTACTTCAATGCTCAGGGTAGCAACTCCTCACCACAAAACGATACGCAGCTGCAGGACAGTCACGAATTTGCATATATGGCGGCACGTACCATGGCAATTACAGCCAACGGCCTGGTAGAAAGTATCAGCCAGAGACCGGCTGCCTACATTTTTGGTGATACGAACAATGATCCGACCGGCGATGGCAATACCTGGACGTGGAGCTACTCCGGAGAGGTTCCGCTGTC
>JBBDRX010000104.1:0-18938 GCA_040905245.1 Balneolaceae bacterium
GAAGAGGTTCGTTCGCTTTGTTATGAGATTGCGGATCAGATTCTGAATCGATTTTACTGCCCGGAACTTGGAATTGTAGTCGAGAACATTCTGCCGGATGGAGGGCTCAGTGACACATTTGATGGCCGTCTTGTTGTGCCCGGCCACGCCATTGAGGCGATGTGGTTTCTGATGGATCTGGGGGATCGGTTTAATGAACCAGACTGGGTTCGGCATGCTGCGTCGATTACCCACTCCATGCTGGATTATGGGTGGGACGAGGAGTATGGAGGCCTCTACTATTTTATGGATCGAAAGGAGGCGCCGCCTCAGCAGCTGGAGTGGAGCCAGAAATTGTGGTGGGTCCATCTGGAGGCAGCCGTTGCACTCATCAAATCGTACAGATGGACCGGTTCAGAGGAGAGCTTCAAGTGGTTTATGACTCTGCATGACTATAACTGGGATCGCTTCAGGGATCCGGAGTATCCGGAATGGTATGGGTATCTCGATCGTCGGGGGGAGGTTAATCTTTCCCTGAAAGGCGGGAAGTGGAAAGGATGTTTTCACGTGCCTCGCGGACTTTTTCAAATCTGGCAAACCCTGGAAACCATTCAGGCAGAAAATTAGAAATCATTGGTTATCCCGGTCAATTGGTGGCGGCGGTACTCTCTGTAAGTGCATGGCAATTCTTACTTGGTACTAATTTTTTACAACTTTAAAAAACAAAGAATAAACGAGTCAGGTTCAAAATGAAACTTCCCATACATATAAAGACCTCAGCGTACAGATGGTATTCAATATTGTTGTTGGTATCTGGAGGGCTTTCAACAGAAATTCTTCCAGCTAAATCGATTGGCAACTCTGAAATGGGTATTCACGAACGGTTTTCGAAAAGTCCAATTTTACGAATGGCAGGCTTTGAATCGGGTATTACCTCTTTTTGGCAGAGTGACGACACCCTTCTCGTCGAGAATCCCTACGAAGACGTTGATTGGTCTGCTGTACAACATCTGCATGGTGGTTCACATATGCATACCCGCTCTCCGGAAGAGTGGCAGGAGCTCTACGATATGGGAATTCGCCATCTCTCGTTAACCAACTACTATCCATCTGAACCAATATGGCCATTACCGGACGAGTTTCTGAGTGACAAACCCGATCTGGTTACAGCACCTAACGCCGAACACCATGGAACGGTCGACCACTCTCTGCACTTTACAACGCTCGGCAGCTTCTACACAACCGGGTACGGCCGGGGCTTTTCAACATCGTTTGATGTGGACTGGGATCGATCTCCATTCGAGTACACCTTTACAGATCTGAACCGGTTCAACCCGGATTCAGAGATTCCGGGAGAAGGAGTGTATCGCCTGGATTTGAGGAGGGAACCTGTGCATCCCGGCCAGGCGGGTCAAATTGAGCTTTATGTCACTCTTGAAGGCGCCCGGGTTTGTGATCACAGTACTTTCCAAACGGTGGGTGATGGGTCCCTTGAAAGAGAACAGTTTACCGGGGATGAAACGGATACGGTCTATTTTTGTGTGAAGGAAGAGGAGGTGAAGCTGCAAGTGGAGTTCGATCCTGAAATCACAAACATAGACCGGATTCGGGTCATGCAGGGAGCTAACAGGCCCTGGCGTATCGCATTTTCGGAAGCTTTGGATGGGGAACGGACAGATGAAGACGGCCAGCCGATTGCCGGGTTGCTCTATCCGGATGGAGGCGGAGTTATTATCAATCATCCCCGCCATCCGGTCAGGGAGTCGATTGAAATGCTCGAGTTTGATGAACGTGTTCTTGGGGTTGAAGTCTGGAATCATCGACGCTGGTTTGGCCTGCGGGATGAACCGCCTCATATGGAGTACTATACACACTGGGACAGCCTGCTGGCGAAGGGGCATCGGGCGTACGGATTTTTTGTCAAGGATCATCGGTTGTCCGGCCGGGGCAGAAATATTCTTCTGGTACCTGATCCGGAAGGCCGAACCATGGATCAGCGGCAGAAAGACGCGTTGAGAGCCTACCGGAATGGGCGATTTTATGGACTTTTGGGAGCCTGGGATCGTGTGGATGGGCAGGGGCGAGTGCAACAACCCTATGATCGGAGTTCCTTTTCATTTCAGGCGATAGAACTGATTCGTTCCGAAGAGGGGGTGCCACAGGCTGTCCGCGTTCGTGTAGAGGGGCATGACACAGTGAGGAGGCCCAATATTCAGATTCGGTTTATTACTGAATTGGGTGTGGAGAAGGTGGTGAACCAGCAGCGTGAAGCGCGATTTAATATTCCCGGGGCTGAGGCAGGCCGTGTACACCGTCAGTTTGTACGGGTGGAGGCGTATGCATATCCCAATACACATAATCAGGGAGAACCACTAACAGCCCAACGGGTATCGGAGATGAATGTTTACGAGATCGCCCGAATTCATGACCGGGTTGGTTTTGCCGGTAATAACGATGTAGACGGTTCCGGCCAGGAACCGATCGGGACCGTCGATATGCTGTTTTCTCAGCCGATTCAGTTTATTCAGAAGAACTGAATGTCTCCATACGGGAGCGCTCAAAAGGGTAAGATAAAACCTGACCCATTCGATTCACAGGCATATTCTATTAACAGAGAATGCTTTATACCTGTCGAGCAGAGAAAATGGGATTGGCGAAGAGTCTTTGCAATTCTTTACCTTTGATAGTGACTATTCATCTTGTCACTAACCACTCACAAATCATTATATCAATGAAAAAGTATTATAGCGTGTTTACAATTGCTCTAACAGCGATGGCATTAATGCTGATGCCTCAGATTGCAGATGCTCAATCCCAGGAAGGAGACGTCAAGCTGGGTGTCGGATTGGCGTACGGTTCCGGTGTCGGGTTTGGAAGCCTGGATAACGATCTCGGAATCCGGGTAGACGGTTATTATGGCCTGACCAATGACATTCGCCTGGGTGGGGATTTTACATTCTACCTTCCCAAGTCAGAAAACAATGTAGATCTGACCGTCTGGGAACTGGGGTTGAACGGAAATTACCTGTTTGTCAATGAGAGTGATCTCATTGTCTATGCACTGGCCGGGATCAACATTACGGGCGTATCTATGGATTTTGGTAACGGATCCAGCAGTTCGTCTGAAATGGGCCTGAACCTTGGCGGTGGGGTTGAGTATGACCTGGACTTCGCCGATCTGTTTGGTGAGCTGAAACTGGCCGGACTGGGTGGTGACGCTGATCAGTTTACCATTGGTGCGGGCCTTCGATTCCCTCTGTAAGGGATTGACCAGCAGAGGCAGGTGTTGGTTCGCAACACGGCTTCACCACACCAGAAAAGAACAGAACCCTGCAATGCTTTTTTACAGGCTTGCAGGGTTTTTTTATGTTCAAATTTATTCAACGGGGAGTAATCGCACCATCACTCCGTCGTTCTCTTCCAAAAAGTAGATGTATCCGTCCGGCCCCTCTTTTACGGTCCGCGTCCGCCCCTCCGCTTCGATTACCACTTCGTCCGAAACGACCTTTTCGCCGTCCAGGATACTCAGGTTCAGCAGCCGTTCCGGTGCGTCCACCGGAACGATGTGCGAAAGAGAGGTGACCAAAATACTACCTTTCCATGTCGGATAGCGGTCACTGGTAATAAAGGTGAACCCGGACGGGACAATGGACGGTGTCCAGTGATGGATGGGGGGTTCAAGCCCTTCCCCCTCCATGGTGGAGGGATCCTCTCCGATCCGGGTCTCCTGATCCCGGTACTCCACACTGTAGGAGGCCAGCGGCCAGCCGTAGTTTCGTCCAGGTTTCAGAATATTCAACTCATCTCCGCCATATTCTCCCAGCTCTATCGACCAGAGTTCGCCCGTTTCGGGATGGAGCTGAAGTCCCTGGTGTTCCCGGTGCCCCCAGGTATAGATCTCCGGAAGTGCATCATCGCGTCCCACAAAGGGATTGTCTTCGGGGATCGATCCGTCGTCCTGGAATCGCATGGTAGTACCGGATTGATGAAGCCGGTCCTGGGCCCGCATCCGGTCTCCCCGGATAGGCACAAGTAGGTAGAGGTAGCCTTCTCTGTCGAATTCGATCCGGCTGACTGTATGGCTTCCACTCAGCTCAAAGGGCCCGGCCTGGTATAAGTGTTCCTGGTTCACCCACCGGTTTCCATCCAGTAGTCCTCGCGTGAGCCGGTAGTACCCACCATCCTCTTCATCGGGCTCCTGATACCAGGAGATGTAGATCCACCCATTCTGTTCATAATTCGGGTGGAGTTCGATATCCCGGAGTCCGGTTGGCAGCGGCCCCTCCACTGGAGTTTCCTGAACCACCCCGTTTCGTACGACCTGGATCGCCCCGGCCCGTTCTGTAATCAATACACGTCCGTCTTGCAGAAAGACAAAACTGTAGGGTTTCTCAAGGTCCGTCAGGACCGTATCAGCTACAAAGGACTGCCCTCCGGCTTCCATGACAACAGATCGGTCTTCAGGCAGGGGGAAGTAGTAATCGTCCGCCATTTCTGAACGGTTGCAGGAGGTCAGAAGGCCAATACACAACCATCCGACGGCGATTCCAACAACGAGTTCTTTTCCGATTCTCATGGTTACCATCCCTCAAATGGTTCGGAACTGATTCCGTTCAGGTCATATACCACCTGTCCGGCTTTCAATGTCAATTCGGTCTCGAGCTTTTGTTCCCCTTCGATGCGAAGCCCGCGGGCGTCCAAAAACCCGAAATTTCCTTCAAGCAGATCGAGGACAGCTACGTCGGCCTCTGCTCCGGGACTTAAATGCCCCAGATCTTCACGCTGAATAATTTTGGCCGGTTCCCAGGTAGACCGTGCAATAACCTCTTCCAGCGGCATGCCCAGCAACAGAAATTTGGACATTACATTGTTCATATTCTTCATCCCGGCGTTCATGCTCCAGCGATAGAGATCGGTACTGAGGGTGTTGGGCCAGAATCCCTGACGGGTTCCGGGAACTGCCTGAGTCCACTGAAACCCACCGGCACCATGGCCGACGTCAAAATTGACTCCACGCTCCTGTGCCTTCAGGATAAATGGCCGGAGATTTCCCTCCTCGTCGATAGCACCCTGACGGGAAGGGCTGCTGTAGTGTGTGTGCGTCAGTATATCGCCCGGACGCAGTTTCTCCATAAGGAGCGTCTCCAGTGAAAGTGGAGGGTCATGAAATCCGAAATCGACCATGACCGGTACGCCGGCGAGGGTACCGGCCTCTACAGCTCGTTCCACCGGGCGAAAATCACCGCCCCGGTAGTGGTGTTTTTTGACTCCGACAATGACATCACTGTTCTCCTGAATCAGGAATGCGGTCGCCTCGGGGTCCATGTCTTCAACAACATTTGCATCGATAGAACCTCTCATTCCGTAACCGGCAATGCTGATAAAGGCCAGAATACGGGTGTTGGCATTGTCGATGGTTTGTCGCCGAAAATCGGGGAAGTTGCGCCACCCGGACGAACCGGCATCGACCATGGTGGTTACGCCGGACCGGAAGGAGAATGCGTCGGGCTGAACACTTCCGTGACTGTTGGTGATTTCAAAACCACTAAAGCCGATCTCTTCGGTTCCATAGAAGAGGTGAGTATGCATATCAATGAGTCCGGGTGTGACGTAAAGTCCACTTGCGTTCACGACTGTTTCGGCACTTCCGGACGAAATAGAGGGTGCGACCTCCAGAATCTTTCCGTCTGCGATGGCGACATCCATCGGTTCGTTGATTCCGTTTTTCGGATCAATGACATGGCCGCCCTTTATGAGAATATCGATCTCCTGTCCCTGAGCCGATGCCACGCCAAGCAGCACGACCAGGAGTGTCAGAACCGTTGTCAGTAGAGGTTGTTTCTTCATGAGTGTTGCCAGGTTTGATTGTTTCAGGTTTCTATTCGTTTATGCAGGTCCGTCTATGGTTTGCCGAGAGTCCAGGAACGGGCTGCCAGCCCATTGAGGTCCCAAACGACCTCTCCTTCCCGCAGGGTCAATTCCGTAATCAGTTTCTGGCTGCCATCCAGACGGAAGTTCCCGGCATCAACAAATCCGAAAGAGCCTTCGATTCGGTTGAGCAGTGCGACGTCGGCAACGGCTCCAACACCGAGATGCCCTAAATCTTCCCGT
This sequence comes from Balneolaceae bacterium, assembly GCA_040905245.1. Taxonomy (GTDB): domain Bacteria; phylum Bacteroidota; class Rhodothermia; order Balneolales; family Balneolaceae; genus JBBDRX01. The sequence goes on from JBBDRX010000104.1 coordinate 6,091, forward strand.
TGAATGGATTGTGCGGCCCGCCAGGTAGCTCGCTCTATCACTTCGGAGAGCTCCATCCCCATCGCCATAAACTTGGACATCACATTGAGCATGTTCTTCATTCCATCATTTATACTGTAGCGGTGTAGGTCGGTACCGAATGTGTCCGGCCAGAAGCCCTGTTGAACAGACGGGACGGCCTGGGTGAACCGAAAGCTGGCGCCACCATGGCCGACGTCAAACAACACCCCACGCCGCCGTGCTTCCCACACAAAATCGTATATTCTTCCCTCTTCATCGAGCAGTGAGCGCCTGCCTGGTTCATAAGAATGGGTAAACTGATCACCTGGCCGCATTCGCTCCAGGACTTCCTCCACATCCAGATTGGGGAGGTTGCATTCCAGTTGAAAAGGTAGCCCAGCCTCTTCAGCAACTCGCAGAGCCGTATCCAGTGGCTCCAGATAATCTGCACCGTTGTAGTGTCCGAACCGGACACCAACGATCAAATCCCGGTGTTCGCGAATCGATTTCAGTGTACGGTCCGGATCCATATCCTGCCGGTCGTTGTTGTATTCAGTTCCGTACAGCCCGTAGCCGACCAGATTTAAAAAGGCGAGAATTCGAGTCTCTGACGGTGATATAACCTGTTCCCGAAAGGTGTCGAACGTCCGCCAGCCGGCACTTCCCGGATCCACCACCGTGGTAATGCCATTTCGGAACGTAAAACCGTCCGGAGAGACACTGTTGAACCCGTCAGCGAACCGTCCGGGCTGGCTGCCGGAAAAGACGTGAGCATGGACATCGATCAACCCCGGGGTTACATAGAGGCCTGTGGCGTCAATGATTTGTGCGGCTTCGTCTGCGGGGATCCCTTTGGCAACACGGGCTACTGATCCCTCATGGATAGCCAAATCCATCGGTTCATCAATGTTGTGCCGCGGGTCGATGAGGTGCCCGCCTTTGATTACCAGATCGTAGGGTTGTGCTTGCAGGGCCAGGGGAATCACTGTCAGGAACAGAAGCAGAAGCCCGTGTTTCCAGGCTCTGGATTCCGAAACCAGCTTCTCGTATCGGTTCAATTTCATAGGCAGATCTATCTCGGTTGCCACCCAATATAATAAAAGGATCCGGAATCGCACCGAAACCAAATCCGGGATGTAGATGAGTCGAGAATCTGAGTCGTCATTATAAAAGAGCGGGTTGTACGACAGTACCGGGCCGGGACAATACACCTGCAGGCTCGTGATCATTCCGGAATCGCCCACTTGTCCATCCCGGCTGACGGACATGGGTGCTGTGTCGAGTATATGTTGTGAAGTTTACGTCCGCAAGCACAAGAATGTGTTCAAAATTCTATATTCTATAAAAACAGCAGAAAGGACTCCTATGACGAGAAAGATTCACGATCTGTTTCTGATACTGATAATCACAGGATGGTTGACTCCTGCCCTGTTCGCACAGTCCGGAAGTCTATTGGAGTACAGAGCTCCGGACGGCACAACCGCTACGGTAACGAATATGGCCGAATGGGAAGAGAAACGATGGCAGATTCTGGCGAACGTCCAGAAAGTAATGGGTGAGTTACCGGACCGTTCCCGTCTGGATTCTCCGGAGGTGTTTGTAAGAGACACCCTCAGTACAGATCGGTATGAACGGTATCTGATCTACTATACAGCCCGGGAAGGAGAGTTGATTCCTGCATATCTGTATATTCCACATCGCAAGGGGACGGACGGAACATTGCCTGCCATGATTGCCCTGCATGAAACCGGACCGCCCGGAAAAGATATCGCGGATGGAGCACGGCCCAACCTCGGATACGGCAAAGAGCTGGCAGAGCGAGGTTATGTTGTTCTGGCTCCCGACTTTCCCGGTTTCGGTGAACTGGAAGCGTACGATTTCGAAAATGACGGTTATCTGTCAGGATCGATGGCCGGTATATTCAACCACATGCGCGGAGTAGATCTGCTGCAAGACAGAGACGATGTGGATGGCGATCGGATCGGTACGATCGGACACTCCCTGGGAGGTTATAACTCCATGTTTCTTGCCGCATTCGACCCGAGGATAAAAGTGGTCGTTTCCAGTGCAGGCTGGAATCAATTTGACTACTACAGGACAGATACCACTGGCCTGGAAAACTGGGCGTCCCGATATCATATGCCTCTGATTCAGGAACGTTTTGACCTCGATCTGGAACAGATGCCTTTCAACTTTCATGACATCATCGGTGCTATTGTCCCCCGACCGTTCTTTTCCAATTCACCTGTCGGTGATGATATCTTCGACTTCGCGGGTGTGCCGCCGGGCATCGAACTGGTCAGAGAGGCCTACAGGTTTCTTGAAGTGGAGGAGAATCTGCAGCTTCGAACTCCGAATGTGGCTCATTCATTTCCCACAGAGATTCGTCGGGAGGCTTACCGGTTTATAGACCACCACCTGAACCATGTACCCGGCCGGCACGAGATCGAATAGGCGTTGCCACGGCCCGTCCGTTGTTCAGTCGTAATCGAAAGCGTTGGCTGGAAATCCGGTACCCAGACTGTTTTCGAGCCTGTTACCTGGATCCCCAGAGCTCTTCGGCCTCTTTTGCAAGTGACAGCACAGCATCAGTATAGAGACGGCTCGGATTGTACCGCATGACTGCACCGTCCATTGTACCGGTGATCTCTTTGAAATGAGCCAGATAGTTTGCGATCGAATAGATGTTGTTGTCCATATCGAAGATATCGTCTCCGACAAACCACTGATTCAGTGAATAGGGAATAAACTGGGCATAGGATATCGCTCCGGCATAGCTTGACTTCAGTTCGAACGGGTCGATATTATTACTCCGTGTGAATGTAATTAGCTCCTCCAGTTGAGCACGTGCAAAATCACTCCGGTAGTCTTCCGCATACATGGAAACATATGTGTTGAAGGGGTTGAACCGGCCGATATTTTGCCCAAAATCAGATTCGATTCCGAGAATCGCTGCGATGACAAATTTGGAGATGTTGTACTGAGTTTCGGCATCTTCAAATGTTTTCAGATGGTTTTCAATAAATGGAACAATCCGGTCACGTTTATCCTCAAATCCGAGAACTCCCTTGTACTCCTCCAGAGTGAGGGATTTTCGTTCGGCCGATCTTCGGAATCGATCGCCGATTCCCTCATAGATTTCGAAACGGTCGTCCTCAAACAGTTCTGCCACTTGAAAGCCTTCGCTCTGTAAATAGTCGATCAACAGGGCGATTCGCTCCGGGTCCGAAAATGGTTCATCCCCCTGCTGTATAATTATTTGAGTGGGTGTTCCGGTAAGTTCAGGTGATATGCCAACATATCTTGTAGCCTCATTGTCATTTATGGTATTGTTGGCCGCATGAACCGATGAAAATATGAGAAGACCAGCCAGGGGAAGGAGTCGGGTGAGAAACGAATGCATGGTAGATTTCATAAGTGTGCAAATGGTGTAGTGGGCTTGTTCGGGAAGTATTCGTGAATAAGGAACCGTTTTTCTGAATGATACTAAATCTGCAAGGGAATCGAATCATGTTTTGAATATGGGTATGAACCATCTTCTTGTCTGTTAACGTCCAGTACAAATTATTTATGATAGTAAACTTTACATGGGCTGAACCTACCCGGTTAGATGACTATTTATGAATGTTAGGTTATTCTATTTGGGGAAAAGATAGTAGTTATTGTTTTTTTATAAATCCGATTAATAAATGATATTGCTTTTCTGTCAAATAAAATTATTATATATTTATCAATATCGGATAGTTAATTATAACCTGCTGTAAAAATAAAGAGAAAATGGATATTAAATTTGTGAATCGTACTCAGGTAAAGTCGAGTAAGCGAAGATCATCAAAATTTAAACCTCTGATGGAAGCTCTGGACAAGCTTGAACCCGGGGGAGACGCTGTGGAAGTATCCTACACCAATGAAAAGAGTGTAAATTCCATGCGAACAGCTGTTTATCAGTACAATCAGGAAAACAATGTAAAAATCAAGAGTGGCAAGGATTCAGCAAACAAGAAGATCTATTTTTACAGACAAAAATAGATTGGGTCCTGACTCATGAACATACGGGCCGAGCCGTTACTTCCAAATGAGAGGTTCGGTCCCGGAGTTCATTCCTGATCTCTTTTTCATACTGCTCCGTAAGGCCTGAGCGAGTGGCCAGAATCACCTGGATCAGGTCTCCGAGCAGCTCTTCGAATTTATCGCTTTTCATTTCTGTTCGGTTGGTAGTGTCCGGCAATCTCTTGAAACTCTTCGATTTGCTGCTGTATCCAGCTGCGGCCGTGACCAAGTTCTTCTGCCAATATTGTGGCAACAATCGGGGTAATATTCAGAGCCGCATTGACATCCAGAAGAAGTGACCTGCTTCGTCTGCTCAATACATCATCAACCGTACGGGCCATTTCGTTTCGGGCTGCCCAGGCTACGTCACAGGGTCGGCAGGTAAGGTGTGGATGGAGCGGTTCTGTCCATCCCTGCCGGGAGCCTGCCAGAGCACGGACAAACTTTTCGTCCGAACCGTAAAAGCGGTAATGGGGATCATCTGCCGGGGAGTGGCACCATCCGTGAATCGGCAGATCAGCTGTCTTGCATTTCTGAGGGGGCAGTTTACCTACCCGGATGGCCCGGTCGATGGTTTCTTCTGCCATTTTACGATACGTGGTCCACTTTCCGCCAGTGATCGTGATCAGGCCGGAGGGATCAGTCAGCAGAGTATGGTTTCTGGAGATATGTTGTGTTTTTTTTGATTTTCCGCGGCTAACAAGTGGACGCAAGCCGGTGAAGATGCTTTTGATATCGCTCCGTGATGGGGCCCGGGTCAAATATCTCCCGGCATGGTCAAGCAGAAATTCAATCTCCTCTTCAAGTGCTGTCGGCTCAAGGACGGGAGTCTCGACCGGGGAATCTGTGGTGCCGATCAATACGCGGTTGTACCAGGGAATAGCGAAAAGAACACGGCCATCAGCTGTTTTTGGGACCAGAAGGGCACTGTCACCGGGAAAAAAAGAACGCTCCAGTACAATATGAACACCCTGGCTGGGTCGGATCACGGGTTTGTGTCCGGGATCGTCCATCTGTCGAATCCTGTCCGTAAAAACGCCGGTGGCATTGATTACTACGCCTGCATGTATCGGAAAGGTTTCACCACTTTCACAATCCAGGGCGTATACGCCTTGGATACGGCCATTTTCCTTGATGAAGCTGGTGACTTTGGCATAGTTCAGTGCGATCCCCCCCTGCTCATAGATACTTTGCATGAGGTTTATGGCCAGACGAGCGTCATCAAACTGGCCATCGTAGTAGCGATTCCCACCGTAGAGTGGATTGGCCTGCAGAGTGGGAAGGGCATTCCGGACACAGGTGGTTGAAAGCCATTCCGACCGTGCAAAATCGTCCGAATGGCCCATCAGATCGTAGAGTTTGAGTCCAAGTCCGTAGTAGAATTTTTCCCACCAGCGGGTGGAAGGGATGATGAAGGAACGGGTCGACACAAGGTGTGGTGCATTCTTTAGGAGCCGTTTACGTTCCCTCAGAGCGTGAAACACCAGGGAGACCTGTCCCTGTTTCAAATACCGGACACCGCCATGGATCAGTTTGGTACTTCGGCTGGAAGTCCCTTTGGCAAAATCACTCTGCTCGAGAAGCAGAGTCCGGTATCCCCTGGAGGACGCATCGAATGCACAGCCGAGGCCGGTTGCCCCGCCGCCAATCACGATCACGTCGAAGGGTTCGGCATCTTCTCTGGCTTTCTGAAGCTGTTCCATCCTGTTGATCATCCCTTCTCCTCTGTTGCCAGGTTGTCCGGATTACGTGTTGGCGTACTTTTGCTGGTTCAATCTATAAACGTTCCTTTTTGGCCTGCCGGGAGGTAAACTCACGACTGATTCTGCTGTCTGAATCGAGATTCATATCCGTTTGGTCAGGGGAAGGCATCTTCCAGGTGGGTAATATCGGGAGCCTGGTTCCCCTTCTGGACAATGGAAATTACATCGAACCGGGTGGGAGAGCCCTCCATTTTTCGCTCATACAGCCACGCTTCTGATGCTTTGTAGATATTTCGAATTTTTGCTTCATCGATCTGTTCCTCCGGATATCCGTATGCGGTACTGGAACGGTATTTCACCTCCACAAAGACAATGCAGTTTTGGTCATAGGCCACAATATCCACTTCGGCTCGCTGGAAAGAGTAGTTCTGATCCAGCACAATCCAGCCTTTGGACTCCAAATAGGCGGCTGCAAGGCTTTCGCCTTCATCTCCGATCTCTTTGGTGGTTGGTCGGTTCATGGCGTGTTGCTCTGGTTCTTTTCGTCCTGCTTTGAATTCCTTCCGGTCAGTGCCTGATGAGCTTCGGCCATTCGCACCAGTTGCTTTAAAAAAGCAAGATTCCGCTTGTTGATGTAGGGAAGCAGGGCTCCAGTAAACCGTTCGAACATTTCCAGAAACTCCGTGAAGTTTCGAATCCGTTCCTGAAACTCTTTCTCTTTTCCCGTGGTAAAATCCTGCTCTTCACAACGCTGCTGAAGCTGCTGAAGATTCTCCAGGATCGGAGCGATCTCCTTCTGGCGTCGCTCTCGTATGATGGTTGAGACAATGGTCCAGACCTCTTTTTCCGCTGTGTAGTAGTCTTTCCGCTGTCCCTTGAAATGAACCTTGTGAATCAGCTGCCAGTGCAGCAGGTTTCGAAGGTTCATATTGGCATTTCCACGGCTGATCTCCAATTTCTCCATAATGGTGTCGGTATCCAGCGGATCGGACTCGGCATAGAGGAGTGCATGGATTTGAGCCATGGTTTTGTTGATACCCCAGGCAGATGCCATTTCGCCCCAGAGTAATACGAACTCTTGAACAACCTGGCGATATGGATCTGGGTCGGGCCCGGACATGGTCACTCGCCTGATGAATCTGCTTTGCTGTCGGATGCGGAGGAAGAAGCGGCCGTACCATTTCTTCCCTGGTTGCCGTTTTTGTACTCTTTGACGTACCACCCGTCTCCCTTGTAGACAACTCCGCCCCCACCGGAAATGATTCTCTTTACTTTCTGTCCAGTCTCGGGACAGGTCTCCAGAGGGGCATCATTGATTCCCTGCCGGTGTTCAAAGGTGGAACCATCCTCACGTTTGTATTCGTATGTCGGCATATCGTTTTTGAATGAACGAATTAACGGTTACAGAGAAACGATCTCAGGAGAGATCGGCAAACCCTTTTTTCAATCTGGATACTGCCTCTTTGAGTTCGTCCATGGATACCGCATAACTGATTCGGAACCCTGAAGGTTCCCCGAAAGCATCGCCCGGAACGATGGCAACTCCGTGTTTCTCCAGCATGTAGATACAGAGATCCGTCGATGTGTTGATTTCGGTACCGTCCGTAGCTGTCCGGCCTAACCAGGCAGAGCAGTCCGGAAAGACGTAGAAAGCTCCCGAAGGCATAAAGCATTTGAGTCCGGGAATCTCCTGTAATGCCTTGACGATGTAGTTCCGCCGCTTTCTGAAAGCCTCCTTCATCTTCATGATTTCGTCCATGGGCCCTTCATAGGCGGCCTGTCCTGCTTTCTGTGAGATGGATGAGGGGGCCGAGGTCTCCTGACTCTGGATTTTAGCTACTGCGGAGGCGATTTCGGCCGGTCCGGCCATGTAGCCCAGGCGCCAGCCGGTCATTGCGAACCCCTTGGAGAATCCATTGATAATTACCGTTCGGTTTGCGAGTTCAGGGGCGACTTCAAGGATACTCGTATGCTCCTCATCGAATGCAATATATTCGTAGATCTCGTCCGAGAAAATGAGAATATCGGGGTGCTGTTTCAATACATCCGCAATGGCTTTCAGCTCTTCGCGATTGTACATAGCTCCGGTCGGGTTGGAAGGAGAGCAGAGAATAATTGCCTTTGTCTTCTTCGTGATCGACTTTTCCAGATCTTCGATCGTCAGCTTGTAGTTATTTTGAATGGAGGTCTTCAGAATCACCGGAGTTCCTTCCGCCAGTTTTACCATCTCCGGATAGGAGACCCAGTAGGGAGAGGGAATAATCACCTCGTCTCCTTCATCAATCGTGGCCAGGATGGTGAACCCGATCGACTGTTTGGCTCCGTTGGAGAGTACAATCTGTCCGGGATCGATATTCACGTTGTTGTCTCGCTTCAGTTTTTTGGAAATGGCTTCCCGAAGTTCGGGAGTTCCGGTATTCATCGTATAGCCGTGGAAGCCGTCATTGATCGCCTTGATCGCAGCGTCACAGATATGCTTTGGTGTTTTGAAATCGGGTTCTCCGGCACTGAGAGAGATGACGGATTTACCCGCCCGTATCAGCTCCTTGGCTTTTGCCGAAACTTTGAGGGTTTCTGATGGGGACAGATTGGCAGCTCGTTTTGAGATCATTGTAGGGTCAGATTCTTGTCAGATGGTTGGAATGAAGCGTCATTCTGCGTGTGTTGCCTGCGTTCAGAAGGCGGTTGATTGTCGGAATTCGCTTCCAGGCTATTTCCGGCTTATTCAGAGCCGGCATAGCCGGGTTGAACCGAAACAGGTACAATAGCCTGGAAGACGCCAAAAAATAGGGAAATCACGGTCGTAATGCCACAGGTGGCTTGCATTTGGTACACCCTCGAATCAGGAAGAGTAGTGCTTCCGAAGTGCGCGGGCGACATTGTCCGGGACAAATGAAGTGAGGTCCCCTCCCCATGCGGCAATCTCTTTTACAATTGAAGTGGAAATGAACGTGAGCTGCTCGTCCGGCATCAGGAAGATCGTGTCGATTTCAGGCGCCAGTCGGCGGTTGGAGAGGGCCATCCGGAACTCGTATTCAAAGTCGGAAAGCTGTCGAACGCCCCGAATTAGAGTATGAACCTTTTTTTTTCGAGCAAAGTCGATCAGAAGTCCGGTGAACTCCTCAACTTCCACCTTCTCTTCCCAGGAAGTTCCCCGGATACATTCCCGGATCAGGCGCACTCGTTCCGGCCCGGAGAAGACAGAAGCTTTCTGGTTGTTGACAGCTACAGTAACAATAATTTGGTCGAACAACCGGGAAGCCCGCTCAAGCAGGTCCAGGTGGCCGTTTGTGATCGGGTCAAAAGAACCGGGAAAGAGTGCGATCTGGCTCATGATGGCAAAGGTTTGGATAGTCTGTGTATAAGCCGAAAAATGAATGGTAGGGAGATAATTCGTCTGGTTCAACCCGACCGATTATAATCCTCAAGAGCCTGAAGCGTTGTGTGCAGGCTGTTTTTCAAACATGGAGACGGTTGTTCTTCCGTATGCTTTGGCATGGAAGCAGTCCGGGTGGTTTTCGAAGTTATGGCGCTTGTCGTGCTCCAGAATGAACCACCCCTCGGGGTTCAGCCAACCCTTCTCAAGAATCGTCCGGAGCATCTGTTCGATGAGCGGGTAGTCGTAAGGAGGGTCGCAGAAGATCAGGTCAAAGGGAGTCGGAGTTGTCTGCAGGTACTCTTCCACCGGTTTTTGAAGTACCGTGACCCGGGATTCGATATCGAACGATCGGGCCAGGGATCGGATCTGGCTGGAGTGGATTCCATTGGCTTCGACAAACTGAACCTGATCTACCCCCCGGGAAATTGCTTCGAATCCCAGATTTCCACTTCCGGCGAACAGATCCAGAGCCCTGCAGCCATCAAAATAGCGCCGGGCGTGTATTACATTGAAGATGGCCTCTTTGGTTCGGTCGGCCGTGGGCCTCAGTTCGCCCGTTTCAGGAACAGGAATATTCCGTCCTTTCAGTATACCCGTAATAATTCTCATGACTGGAGTTCAGCCTTGTTGGAATGCACATTCAAACTCAGAAGAATCGCCGGAAAGGCACTTTCGAGCCGGAAGCCGTAGGTCTTCTCATCTGCATCGACCTGCATATCGGAGAGGCTGTTCATCAGCAGGATGGTTCCGGATTCATTGAAAAATGTGGAGAGAATATCGGCGACTTCCAGGCCGGATTTCCCGAACAGATAGACCTGTTCATGAAAACCGTTCATCCAGGGAAGGTGGCGGGCATGGTAATTCCAGAGATAGGGAAGGTCGTTCAGGTCGTCATAACGCAGCCAGGTCGCTCCCCGAAGAGTTCCCAGCAGGTAGGAAGAGAGAACAAGCGTGCCGTTGTGGGCATGTATCATCAAGTAGGAACCTTTCATTCCCGTGTGAAGATGCCACTCGCTCCCCAGTTCGAATTCAGAAACAAAATCGGACTGGCTGAACCCTTTGGAGAGAGCCCTGTAATTTTGGGTGAGAGCCCGGTTGCGAACCATCATCAGCTTGTAATCCCGGTTGCTCAGTTCATGCCAGGTTGTCTCGAGCTGATGCCTCGGAACGTTGTCCATCAGGATGGAAAGATGGTCTTCCCGTTCGTCCGGTGTCTCCCGGACCAGTCTCGGAAACGTACTCCAGCACTCGTAACGGGTGGGAGAAAGCATCCGGAGCGTAGTGCAGCCGTACTGTTCGGCAAGGTTGGTGATGGATACAGCCAGCCCATGAAACGCGTCGGATTCCGCATCGGGCAGAACCCCTGCCAGCGGAAAATTGTAGTCAATCGAGCCGATGTGCTGCAGGATAGATGGATCAGTCGGGTGATTGACTGCGTAAAAAAGTTGCCTGCCGGCAAAACAGATACCCAGACAGTCACCCGGTGAGTCCATAATCGTCAGTTCCAGTTTGGAGCATTCAACAGAGTTGTCCGTTCAAGATCTCCGATTTTGAGATCGGAGTCCGGATCTTCCAGAAGATAGATTTGCGGACGGATCGTGTCGTTGAGTGCATATTGAAACTCGTTGTGTGGCGGTCGCGGCGAGTAGCGGAGCGAGTCCGGGTTGTAGGTGGACGGAGGCATCTCCTCGAAGAGATCCGGTCCGCGCTCGACCATGCGATCGTTGGTTTTCAAAAAGGTAATCAGCGAATCCAGCCCTCCTTCGGTGGGAGGAAATTCTCCCTGGATGTTTCGGTGCTGGATCAGGGCGTCACGGACAAGCCCCATTCTGTGCTGAACTCGTTGAGTCATTCGTTCTTGTTCAAGGACTTCCTGGTACGGATCAACCAGTGAGCGATAGAGGTAGTATCCCAGAAAGATGATGACAACACCGAGAACGATGGTGATCAGTTTGTTTCTTGTTTCTAAATCCATGGATGGTATCAGTTAAGATTCAGTAGAGTAAAATCGGACCCTTTTGAAAACCGAAAGAGAAAATAAACGCAGGGTTGTAGATATGCAACTTTAAGATCATTACACCGGTTTAACAAAGACTGCCGGGGGCGGGGAGCAATGGATTGGTTCGCCCGGTAGGTGTGGAAGCTGTTTGGAATTGGAATATCGGATGAACCGGTTTCGGAATGGAGACTGATTTAGAAGAGGAGATTGGTTATATTTTTCTGTCATTTAATGAACCTCCAATCCGAAATCCGAGACGACGATGATTTACAAACAGAAGTACTATTTCCTGTGTAAAACGCCACTGAGTGCGGAAGGCCCGTCCGATGTTGAGATAATTGACAAGACGGCACGAAATGAGGATTTCCCCGAATTGTTCAAGCGGTACGAAGAGCTCCGATCGCATGCGTTTAATGAAGACAGCCTCTACAGTATTGTCCGTGCAGATGATATCTACGACCTGATTCGGACGACAGATGAGCACCAGGCCCGGGAAGACGCGTTTGAAAAGGCGGAGCCGGATATTGTGACCAATCTTCAGCACCGTGTCATGCAGGAGGGAGATGCCAATGCGAAAGGTATTCTGCGGGACGTCCACGGTGTGGATCTCTGAATAGTGTGTGTGACGGGTGCGTGTGTACCGGCCTACCGGAAAGTTGCAGGAGAAGGCACTTTGTATGGAGAGCCGTTTGTCCGGGAATGATTTGCATTTCGAATTTGTAGTAGGGGTAGTCCCGGCGCACTGAATACGTGTCGGAGGCTGGTTGAAACGTAAAAGACAATCAGTGAATCATCTGATTCCATCAAAAGAGGAGAAACTGCTATGGATGTAAATATCGGAATTGATAAAAATGACAGAGAAAAAATTACGAAGGGACTCTCGCGACTACTTGCAGATTCGTATATGGTCTATCTGAAGAGTCACAACTATCACTGGAATGTCACGGGAACTCTGTTTCATCCCCTTCACGAGCAGTTCGAAGAGCAGTACACGGAATTGGCAGAAGCGATCGACGAGATTGCGGAACGAATTCGTGCGCTCGGAGACCGTGCGCCCGGTTCATTCAGAGAGTTTGATAAGCTGACGTCGATTAAGGAAGATACGGACCACCCGGATGCCCTGGAGATGGTCCGCCGCATGACAGCGGATCACGAGACCATTCTGAGAACGGCGCGGGAAGCCTTGAAGCCGTGTCAGGATGCCGGAGATGAGGCGACAATCGATCTGATTACCCATCGGCTGAAAGTCCACTCCAAGTCTGCCTGGATGCTTCGAAGCCATCTGGAGTAATTGGTTGACGAGTGTTTAAAAGAGCCTGTAGTCATTGACCTGCAGGCTCTTTTATTATGAGGAGGTCCGGACGGAGCGGAAGATCTGATTTTACAGGTAATTTGAAACGATAAACCGACACGTAACGAGGAATGCGCATGGAGACAGGAATGAATGCTTTGGGTGAGTACACCGATCAGCTGCTGCCCCTTATCATTGACCACGGGCTGAGCCTTATCGGAGCTATTGGCATTTTGATTGTCGGCTGGATGTTTGCCAACTGGGCAGCGGAAAAAGTGCGAGTGAAAGCAAACGCTTCAGAGAAATTTGATGACACACTGGTACCGATATTCGGCCAGACGGTCCGTATTTTAATTCTCATCATTACCGTGCTGGCCGTACTGGGTCAGTTTGGAATTCAAACGGCAAGTATTGTGGCTGTTCTGG
>JBBDRX010000105.1:0-18401 GCA_040905245.1 Balneolaceae bacterium
CCTGGGGAAGACGGTTCAGGTGATTCCGCATATCACTGATGAGATCAAGTCCCACGTATTGAAGCTTGGTGAGTCGGGAGATCATGATGTTGTAATTGTAGAGGTAGGCGGTACGGTAGGTGATATTGAAAGCCTGCCGTACATTGAAGCGATGCGACAGATGCGTTACGATGTGGGGCGCAGGAATACGCTATCCATCCACCTGACGCTGGTTCCCTATCTTGCCGCAGCCGGAGAGCTGAAAACAAAACCGACACAACACTCGGTCAAGACCCTTTCGGAGAGCGGTTTGAGCCCGGATATTCTGGTTTGTCGTTCGGAGTACCCACTGGATGCTTCGATTCGACGGAAAATTGCTCAGTTCTGTAATGTGGAAGACCGGGATGTAATTGCCTCTCTGGACGCCGAATCAATCTATGAGGTCCCGCTTTTGATGCAGGAAGAGGGGCTGGATGCAAGAGTCATCGAAAAGCTTGGTCTCTCTGCGGAAGAACCGGATCTGAGATTCTGGAGAGAGTTTGTCTCCCGATTGAAAGAGCCTGATGAACAGGTCACCATTGCACTGGTCGGGAAATATGTAGAGCATCATGATGCATACAAATCAATTATTGAAGCATTGATGCATGGTGGAGCAGTTAATGATACCGGAGTACAGATTCGCTGGGTTCAGTCGGACTTTTTGACATCCGGGAACGTGGCCGAAAATCTCTCCGGAGTCAACGGGATTCTGGTAGCTCCCGGTTTTGGGGATCGGGGAATCGAAGGAAAACTGGAGGCGGTTCGCTTTGCGCGGGAACAGAAGGTTCCGTTTTTCGGAATCTGTCTCGGTATGCAGTGCGCGGTGATCGAGTATGCAAGGAATGTCCGGGGCTGGAAAGATGCCAGCAGTACTGAATTTGAACCGGACAGCCAGCGCCCGGTAATTGATTTGATGACCGATCAGAAAGATCTGCAGGAGACGGGCGGAACCATGAGGTTGGGAGCGTATCGTTGTCGGCTTCGGGAAGGTTCAAGAGCATTTGAAGCGTACGGATCGGTTGATATCGAAGAGCGTCATCGCCATCGTTATGAAGTGAATAATCGACTTCGTGACGATCTGGAAGGGAATGCACTTCTTTTTTCCGGGGTGAATCCGGATCGGGATTTGGTTGAGATTATGGAACTGTCGAATCACCCGTGGTTTGTGGGAGTCCAGTTTCATCCGGAACTGAAGAGTACGGTAACGGATCCCCATCCCCTCTTTTCTGCATTCGTCAAAGCCTCTCTGGATCGATCCATGCAGAAGATGGAAACTGCCGGTTCCAAAACCGGCCAGGCTGTTTGAGTGTGGGATCGGAATCCTATAGCGGTCGGGTTCGGGTTCGCAGCTGCGGATTCATTCTGAAAGACAAAGCGCTGCTTCTGGTTCGTCTGGATACCCCGACGCGTCCAAATCATGTCTGGATGCCGCCCGGCGGAGAGGTTCAAGCCGGAGAGTTGCTGGAGCAGACGCTCAGGAGGGAAGTGTATGAAGAGACCGGAATTCGTGTGGAACCACAACGGCTTGCCATGGTTCACGAGTTTATGGAGCCGCCCTGGCACGCCCTGGAGTTCTATTTTTTGTGTACCGGTTCGGACCTTGCTCCGGTCCTTGGCCGGGATCCGGAACGGGATTCACAAGCCCAGATTCTGAAAGATGTTCGATATCAGCCGATCGAAATTCTGCAGGATCTGGATCTCTACCCCGAAACTGTTTACCAACATCGTGATCGGCTGTTTGCCCGGGAAGGTCCCGTGATTTATACAAGAAGCACCAATTTAACCTGATGAAAATTCGTACATCGCAACTGAATCCGACAGTCGGCGAGATCGATGCCAACGTCGAACTGATTCTGAATAGCTATCGCCAGGCCGAAAAGGATCAGGTAGACCTGCTGATATTGCCGGAACTGGTACTCACGGGGTATCCACCTCAGGATTTACTGGAGAGCGAAGAGTTTCGCCGCTGCTGTTTTGCCGCCAATCGTTATCTGGAGCAGGCAACTGGACGAACCGTGCTGGTTTTTGGCACGATCACGGAGAGTCGCAACGGGGGAGGAATACCGATTGCCAATTCGGCGCTGGTGTCTCAAAACGGAGTTCGAATTGGCCGGGCGGACAAGACACTTCTGCCTGTTTACGACATTTTTGACGAGAAGAGGTACTTTGCAGGAAACCGATCATTTGGTTGTGTAGAGATTGAAGGGGTTCCGTTCGGAATCACCGTTTGTGAGGATATCTGGCATAATGAGAATGAAACCGGAGATTCGGTTTATGATGTGGATCCGGCGGCAGAGCTGAAAAAAAGGGGAGCTCGTGCAATGATCAATATTTCGGCCTCTCCCTATACAAAGGAGAAGCATGAAAACCGGGGGAAGGTATTGAGCCGTCAGGCAGCCAGATTGGACCTGCCACTGTTTTATAGCAACCAGGTGGGCGGGCAGGCAGAGATTCTGTTTGACGGGGACTCTCAGGTGATCGGCCCGGATGGGCGTCGGATTGGTATTGCCGGATCCTTTGAGGCTGATTCTCTGGACGTCATCTTGGATAAACCGACCGGTCGGTTTATATTAGACGGTGCTCCTGAGCAGCCTGACGAAGAGAGCAATCAGCGACTCTTCAAAGCGATCTGTACCGGTATTCGCGATTATCTGAAGAAGAGTGGTGTTACGGATCAGGTTCTTTTAGGCCTTAGTGGAGGGATCGATTCGGCCCTTGTAGCTGTATTGGCAGTAGAGAGTCTGGGTGCAGAGAACGTATGGGCTTTTTCAATGCCATCTCAATACTCTAGCCAGGGAAGTGTACTGGATGCGGAGAAACTTGCTGCGAATCTGGGAATTCAATTGGACGAAATACCTGTTGAAGAGCTTTTTCAGTCTGCTCTCGATACACTCTCACCACTTTTCAAAGGAACGGAGACAGGTGTTGCCGAAGAGAATCTCCAGAGCCGGATTCGCGGCATGCTCCTGATGGCCTGTTCCAACAAGTTCGGGCCAATGCTGCTGACTACAGGTAACAAGTCGGAGTTGGCGGTTGGTTACGCTACGCTCTATGGCGACATGAACGGAGCCCTGAATCCGATCGGTGATCTCTACAAAATGGAGGTCTATGCACTCAGTCGATGGCTGAACGAGAATCATTACGGCCGTGAAGTAATCCCCGAAGCAATTCTTGAGAAGCCTCCCAGCGCGGAATTGCGTCCGGACCAGCGAGATCAGGATACTCTGCCGCCTTATGAGATACTGGACAATATTCTTTATCGGTATCTGGAGCGTCGACAGGAAGCGGACCGGATCGTAGAAGAGACCGGGTATGACATGGAACTGGTGAAGCGGGTTCTGCGAATGACGGACCTCAATGAGTTCAAACGTTTTCAGGCTCCGCCCGTGCTGAAGCTCTCTTCCAAGTCCTTCGGGATGGGGAGGCGCTGGCCTTTGGTGCAGGGATGGTCCCGTTTACGCAGCCGGGATGGAATAGGCTGAATCCGGGAGTGTGACGGATAACAAAAATTCGTACATACAGAAAGCTTTTGGAGCAGCAGATCGCCCAAACTCTCTTTTTCCATTAAACCAATTGAATTGCTAATTTGACACAATCATCTCAATATTACTATATGACGACTATGATACGTCTCCCGTTTCTCGCCGTGCTGATACTGTTCTGCCTGCTCTCTTCTGTTCATGCTCAGGAGAGCGGAAGTGATCTGGAGGAGATTCCTGTTCAGAAACAGCTGTTACCCTACACCAATCCGATTAATGCTGTAGAAGAGGGGGTACAGATGGAGATTGTGGAAGAAAATCCAATTCAGGAGGTAGATCTGCAGGAGGTGGAGATACTGCAACGTATTGCCCGGATTTACCGAACCTATCTGATGGCAATTGACTCACAGGTAAACGAAGATCCGATAGCGGCGGAGGAGTATATCAACGATGCGGTTGCTGATGTTCAGGCTTTGATAGAAAACCATCCCCGGGTTCGGGGGAGCCGGCGGTTTGTGGAGCTTTATCGGTCCGTTATTACAGAGTACAGGGTTTTTTATAACATCACCGGCTCGATTAATCCTGTCGAGGGAGATATTTTTGAAGTTCAGGAAGAGCTCTTTTCTGATCTTGAAGAGTTCGAACTGGAAGAGTTTGAGTTCCCGGAACGGGTAAATTTTGAGCAAACCGATGTTCCTTTGGTTCAGAACCGTCAGGTGAGCCGGCATCTGATCTACTATACTGTCCGACGTCCGGAGGTGATGAATCGATGGTTGCAGCGATCAGAGAAGTACTTTCCGATGATGAGGGAGATCTTCCGTGAAGAGGAGGTGCCGGAGGAGTTGATTCATCTCTCAATGATTGAAAGCGGACTGACCCCTACTGCCCAAAGCTGGGCCTCGGCTGTCGGCCTCTGGCAGTTTATCCGTCCCACAGGGGCTATGTACGGACTGGAAGTGAACTGGTGGATCGACGAGAGAAGGGATCCTGTCAAATCGACAAGAGCCGCTGCCCGGCATCTGAGAGATCTTTATAATATCTGGGAGGATTGGCATCTGGCGATGGCCAATTACAACATCAGTCCCAGGGGATTGCGCAGAGCCATTAATGCGGCTGGCGGAGAGAAAGATTACTGGTCTGCCTATCCCTATCTGCCACGTGAGACAAGAGGGTATGTTCCCGGATTTATTGCGGCAACCATGGTTGCGATGAATCCGGAGGCGTTTGGGTTTCAGCGCTCCTACAATGTAGAGCGGTGGAGCTATGACGTTGTGGAAGTTGCCGGGTTGATGCCGCTTGACAAGCTTGCAGAGGCAGCCGGACTCACAACCAATGAACTGAAAGAGTATAATCCCGAGCTTCTGAGATGGGCGACACCACCGGGAGACCGTTATCCACTCAAGATCCCGACAGGAATCCGGCAGGAGTTCCTGGCAGCCTATGAACAGATTCCGGAAGAAGAGCGGGTCGATGAGGTTGCGGTACACACCGTTTCACGTGGAGAAAACCTTGGCCAGATTGCCAATCGATACGGAACGTCTGTCCGCGCTCTGTTTGCCACCAATGAGAACCTGAATACCACCATACATCCGGGTCAGCGTATTATTGTTCCGGTCGCCGGGGGATCCATGGAGCAAATTTCTGCCGATCGTCCCACGAACTCACCGAGATCTGCACCGACTGCCAGAAGGCAGCAGCGGGCCCAGGCAGAAGCTCCGCCCAACACATCCCCCGTTCAGTATACAGTGAAGCAGGGAGATACGGTTGGCCACATTGCCGAGTGGTTTGATGTGCTGGCATGGCAGATACGGGGGTGGAACGGGATTGGCAACGTGATACGGGCCGGTCAGCAGCTCACTGTCCATGTTCCGAACAACCGGGTCGATTTTTATACCGGTTTGAATGAGTTGCCTTTCAGTGAGAAGCAGGAGTTGCAACGGCGACAACGACAGGGAGAGAATATTTACAGTACCTCACTTGCGTCTACCTCACAGGAGGCATCCGGCTCTTCGTCCGCCTCTACAACAACCTATACCGTTCAGCGAAATGATACATTGACCGAAATTGCAAGTCGGTTCAACGTATCTGTAGCCGAGATTCAGCGACTGAACAATTTGAGAGGAACACGTATCTATCCCGGGCAGACGCTGGAGATCCGGACAAACCAGTAGTTTTTGATAGGGTGAACCGGGATTTTTGGGAAAAGCAGACCTTCATATTCATACGACTGCCTCTGACGGCTTGTGTAAGCCTGTCGACATCCTTCGTCTGGCCGCCGATCACTCTCTTTCTGCCATTGCGATAACGGATCACGATACGATTGACGGGTATCTGAATGTAAGAAGTAAGGCAAAGAGTACAGCTGTAGAGTTGATATGTGGCGCCGAGTTTACTGTACAGCAGGCTGGCCGGACCATACATGTCCTGTCCTATGAGTTCGATCCTGCAGATCCGAATGTTGTCAACTTGTTGCAAATCCAGCGAACCGCCAGACTTCAGAGGATGGAACAGATTTTGGAAAACCTGCGTGTCAGGGAGGGCATCGGGCTGGATATGGATGAGGTAAAAGCGCAAGCCAGAAACAACATTGTGGGCCGACCACACGTTGCCAAGGTGTTGATACGGAAAAAAATTGTATCCTCTGTCAAAGAAGCATTTATACGATATCTTGGACAACCCTATATTGAAGAGTTGGACACCCGATATGTGTCTGTCGAAACACTTGTGAAGGTGGTGTCCGGCGCCGGTGGAGTCACGTCACTGGCTCATCCGGGGCCGCTCTATAGTGCGAAAGAGGTTGAAGAATTGATTGATACGGGGATAGACGGGATTGAGTGTATTCATCCGGCTCACAATTTCAATCAGCAAAAACGGTTTTCATTGCTGGCTGAACGACGGCATCTACTCGTTACCGGAGGGAGTGATTTTCATGGATCCGGTGAAGAGTATGCGCCATGGTTCGGTGTTGTAACAATCGGAGAAAAACGGGTGGAAGCTGTACGACGCGTTGCGAGAAATAGAAAACGCTATACGAATAACAGAGGGTCGGACGTATGATCAATCAGGTGGAAGATGATATTAACTGGAGCCGTGTCAGGGTAGCTGTTGTGGCCGCAAACTGGAATTCCATGATTACGGATGA
Organism: Balneolaceae bacterium; assembly: GCA_040905245.1. GTDB lineage: Bacteria > Bacteroidota > Rhodothermia > Balneolales > Balneolaceae > JBBDRX01. The sequence continues at coordinate 6,640 of JBBDRX010000105.1, forward strand.
GATGTTGAATGGGGCCATTGAGACTCTGAAAGAGTATGGGATTGATGAAGGCAGAATCACTGTTGTCCGATGTCCAGGTGCATATGAGCTTCCGTTGAGCTGCAAACTGTTTATTGAAAAGGTGGAGATTGATGGTGTGATTGCTATCGGAGCTGTAATCCGGGGAGAAACCCCCCATTTTGACTATGTTTGTGACGCAGTAAACCGAGGAATCATGGAGCTGAACCTGACGTCTGGAAAACCCGTTACATTCGGAGTGTTGACGACCGATACCGTCGATCAGGCGATGGAAAGGGCAGGAGTGGATCGGGGAAACAAAGGAGCGGAGGCTGCGTTAGCTCTCTGTGATATGATCGCCCTGCACCAGAGGGCGATCAGATAGTGTTGAATTCTAACTTGATAAAGGGACGTTGATCGTCTAATTTTTGCGGCTTAAACTCATAAAAATTCTGGAGCTGGATTGGATTCGCCATCGCTGACAAATCGATCACAGACTGACGTCGACAGGCTGAAGCAGGAGAATCTTGTCAAATCCGGCGAGATTCCTGCCCATGTTGCGATCATAATGGATGGTAATGGCCGCTGGGCCAGAGGGCGAGGTAATGTTCGGGTGTTTGGTCACAGAGCCGGAGTCGAGTCGGTTCGCGATATAACCGAGGCGTGCGCCCAGCTGGGTGTTCAATATCTGACACTCTATGCTTTTTCCACAGAAAACTGGGGCCGCCCAAGCAACGAAATTAATGCGCTGATCAAGCTGTTGGTCTCTACTCTTCGGAGTGAAACCGACAAGCTGCACGAGAACAACATCAAACTCTCTACGATTGGTCAGATCGAACGGTTCCCTGAAAATTGCCGGCAAGAGTTGCTGGAGGCAATTGAACTTACGGCCAAAAATGACCGTATGCAGCTCTGCCTTGCCTTGAGTTACTCCGGACGTTGGGATATTACAGAAGCTGTTAAAAAGGTGGCAAAGCAGGTTCGGGACGGGGAGATTGACCCCGAAGAAATTGATGATTCCCTGATTGCTTCCCATCTTTCCACAGCGTCCATTCCCGATCCCGATCTGATCATTCGAACCAGCGGCGAATATCGCATCAGTAACTTTCTGTTGTGGCAGCTGGCATACTCAGAGCTCTATATTACTGATACGTTCTGGCCGGATTTTCGTCGAAATGAACTTTATGAGGCGATTTTTTCCTACCAACAGCGAGAGCGCAGATTTGGAAAGCTCGCAGACCGGTCCAGACGATTTATGAATAACATTATGAACCAGTTCACTTCATAGGGATTAAACTTATCACTGACAGTAATCACGTGTTCCGATCCGTCATCTATTTTATCACGTCAATCCTGTTTGCACTTCTAATTCTTCCGCTGTTACAGCCGGTATACGGTCAGGGAAGCTGTGAAATTGAAATCAGTGACCCGACTCAGCAGTTTCCGCAGGAGTATGAAATCCGGGAAGTTGTGGCCGAAGGACTTCAGACAGCACGGGAGAGCTATCTGATCAGTACAGGTGGCCTGGGGGTGGGTACCCGTATTACAGTACCAGGCGAGGCGATTCCGGAGGCTATTCGCCGGATCTATCGCACCGGGCTTTTTTCGGATGTACAGATCTGTTACGAAACGATGGACGGGGGCATCCTTATCCGGATGGAAGTTCAGGAACAGCCCCGGCTGGAAGAGTTTCAACTGGAAGGACCCAAACGGTCCCATCGGCGTGAACTGCGTGAACAGATCAGCCTGTTGCCCGGATTTGCCGTCACCAGTTCTGCCAAGGCCCAGGCGATTCAGACGATCCACCGATACTACCGGGGACGGGGCCACTGGGGAACCGAGGTGGAAGTAGAGGAAGAGATGACGGATGAAGCGCGAAACCGAATTACGGTTACCTTTCATGTCGACCCGGGAGACCGGATCAAGATCCGGCGAATCCTGTTTGAAGGGAATGAAGCTTTCAGTGACCGTAAACTTCGCCGGCAGCTCAGTACCATAAAAGAGGATACCTGGTGGAGGCTGTTCAAGCGTCATGTTTATACGGAAGAGGACTATAACGAAGCGATCGGGAACCTCCAGACCTTTTATCGGGAAAATGGATACCGCGATATTCGAATTCTGCAGGACTCTGTTTACGTATTTGATTATCGACACGCTTTGCGAGGGACTCTGGATGGAGTTTCCGTTGATTTTACGGTAGAGGAAGGGCCGCAATACCGGATTCGGAACATTTCGTGGGAGGGTAATACCGTCTACGAAGACGAGGAACTTCGCGCGATGCTCGATTTTGAAGAGGGGGAGGTATTTAACGCCACAAAGTTCGAAGAGAACCTCTACATGAATCGGGACGAAAATGATATTACGAGTATGTACCAGAATATCGGATATCTTTTCTTTGAGATTATGCCCGATATTCGTGTGGTCGGCGAAGACGAACTGGACCTCCATTTTGATATAATTGAACGTGAAATTGCAACCATTCGTGATGTCAACTTTACCGGAAACACCCGTACCCATGACGACGTAGTCAGAAGAAACCTTCGGACTATTCCCGGTAATACCTACAGCCGTTCTGCGATTGTACGGACCATTCGGGAGTTGAGTACAGTCGGATATTTTAATCCTGAAGCGATTGAACCGGATCTGGCACCCGACCCTGAAAACCGGACTGTAGATATTACCTACGGGCTGGATGAGTCCCAGAGTACAGACAACTTTGAGTTCTCCGGTGGTTTCGGCGGGCGGCAGATCGGGGTGATTCTTGCAGCCCGGGTGAATTTTAATAACTTTTCCGTTCAGCGCATGTTTGAGGAGGGTGGGTGGAACCCGATCCCGTCCGGAGACGGGCAAAGACTGTCACTGGGTGTTCAGGTCACCGGTCAGGGATATCAGAGCTACAACTTCTCATTTCAGGAGCCCTGGTTCCGGGGACGTCCCACATCGGTCGGGTTCAGTACCTCGTATGATATTCTTAATTTTCAGCGATTGGGGAATCAGCCCAGAGAGAGAAACGAACTCTTTTCTGCGTCTGTCTCTGTTGGACGACCCCAGCTTCGATGGCCGGATGATTTCTTCTCGATGCAGACTTCTCTCTCATACCAGCTGTATAATGTCGCCGGATTTGCCGGTGTATTTCCGGATGGGAGCACCAATATCCTGAGTCTCCGTCATCAGATTGAACGAAACTCACTGGATAACTTTATCTCGCCAAGAACCGGATCGAAACTTCTGATCAGTGGTGAAGTTGCGCCACCGCTTCCGAATTTTGGCCAGTACTATAAGTTCAAGACCAGCTATCATACTCATACGACCTTGACTGGCCGCCTGACACTTTCCGGAGGAGCTGATTACGGCTATATGGGATACTTCGGTAGTGGCGAACGAAGTCTCTTCCAGAGATTTTTCCTTGGAGGTACGGAGATTCAACAGCGCCAAAGTTTTATCAACGATAATATCGATATGCGGGGTTTTCCGGGGGGTCTTACCGGTGTGATCTCGCCACTTGACGAAGAGAGAAACCTGATCGGTGGACGGGTCGTCTCGAAATATACATTGGAGCTCCGTTACCCGGCCGTAGTGACCGAACAGGTTCAGCTGATTCCCTATGTTTTTGCTGATGCCGGGAATTCTTATGCCAACCTCGACTCTTTTGATCCGTTTAATGTAAAGCGGGCTGTAGGTTTTGGAACCCGTCTCTATTTGCCGATTCTTGGGTTGGTGGATCTGAGTTATGGATACCGGATGGACGGAACACCCAGTTCGAGAAGAGGTGGAGGGCTTAATCCTAATGAATGGGAGTTTCTGTTTAACATCGGAGCTCCGTTTTAATCATGATACGACTGTTTTTTTTCATTGGACTATCCGTGGTTTTCTGTTCGAGTGTTGTCTTCGGTCAGTCGCAGAAGATCGGAATTGTCGACTCGGATCGTATTCTCGAAAACATGCCGGAGTACGAAGGGATAGAACAGCGGCTCTCTCTGTTACGTGAATCATGGGAGGAGGAGTTGGAAAGGATGGACCAGGAAATTGAGAAACTGCAAGAGGAGTTTGATTCACGAGAGGTTCTCTATACAGATGAAATGAGAGATGAGCAACTGGCCCGGATAGAACGTATCAGGCAGGCCAGAGAACAGTTTCTTCAGGAAAAACTTGGGCCGGACGGCGAGTATTTTCAGAGGCAAAAAGAGATATTGGAACCGGTTCAGCGACAAGTCTTTAATGCGGTTCAACAGGTTGCGTCAAGAGAAGGGTACGATTTTGTGATTGACAGAGCGCAGGATACGCGTTTTCTTTATGCCGACCCGGAGTGGGATGTGACCGAATTGGTACTTGAGGAGCTGGGCCTTTTGGAGGAGGCCAGCCGATAAGAATTTAAGCGTATAATTTCCTAACTTGACCCGCTATAATTTAGAACTGAGATTTGTGATATGTTGAAAAAGGGATTTCTGACAATACTCCTCTCGACTGTGCCGTTACTTTTAATAGGACAACAGCTAAAGGTTGGCATTATGGATCCGGACCGGGTGATGATGTCACTACCGGAAACGGAGCAGATTCAACAGGAGCTACAGGAGTACAACCAGCAGATGGAGGAGATGTTTACTGCTGAATATTCCGAATGGATGGATGCAGTGAATGAATTTGAAGCAGCCGTAGAAGCGGGAACCATATCGGAGGCGGAGCAGGAAGCAGAAGAGGCCAGGCTACTCGAACAGGAAGAGGAACTGCAGAATCTGCAGCAAAGGATTCAAAGGCAGATTCAGAACCGGCAAAATGAATTGATTGGCCCGATAATGCAGCGAGTGGAAGAAGCTCTCGAGTTGGTTGCAGCAGAAATGAATCTCGATTACGTTTTAAATACACAAACCAGTACAGGTGATCCGTTAGTCTATTATGCATCTGAACGAGCTGTAGATATTACCAATCGGGTGATCAGCGTACTTACATCAAACCAGGATTGAACCAGGAAATCACGATCAACTGAGAACTATGATAAACAGAGTAATTCAAAACGGATTTTTTGCACTTTTGCTGTTTTTCTCATTTCAACCCCTGTCCGCTCAGGCTCAGGATATGAAAATCGGGTATGTCGAGCCCAGAGCGATTCTGGAGCGAATGCCCGAAATGAGAGCAGTCGAACAGCGCATGCAGAACTTTATCGAACGGAAACGGAATGAGCTGAGTACTCAGGAACAGAGTTTTCAAGAAGAACTGGAGCTCTATCAGCAAAAAGTTGGAGTGATTTCCGATACAGCCCGACAGCAGGAAGAGGAGCGACTGGGACAGCTCCAGATGGAGCTTCAACAGTCACAGAATCAGATACGCCAGGAGATTCAACAGCGCCAGTCCGAGTTGATGGCACCTCTTCTTGAGCAGGTTCAGGGTGCTATCAATGAAGTTGCCAGTGAAATGGGGATCGATTATGTACTTAATACGACAACCTCAACAGGTGATGTCGTCATCCTCTATGTTCGTGAAGAGCTTCGTGAGCAGTATGATATCACGGATGCTGTTATGCAAAATCTGGGGATTTAAGGACTGGTTTTTCCGGTATGATCTCCGACGGTGACGATAGCTCCAGATTGGCCATTGAGAAAAGTCTCTGGTCGGAAAAGTACAAGCGGGTGATGGGGCTGGACGAAGTTGGCAGAGGGTGCCTGTCCGGTCCGGTTGTGGCAGCGGGGGTAATTCTGAGCCCGGATGCCGATAACCGATTGTATCGTGACAGCAAGGAGCTGTCTAAAAAAGAGAGGGAAAAACTGGCCGGCCGTATTCGACGGGAAGCACTTTATTCCGTTGTATGTCAATGTGAGCCAGCAGAGATCGACCGGATCAATATCCTTCAAGCCTCCCTGTCTGCGATGCGAAAGTGTGTCGAATCCGGTGGAGATCCCGATTTTCTTCTTGTGGACGGGAATCGTTTCCTTCCTTCTCTGATTTCTCATCGCTGTATAGTCAAAGGGGATCAATTGTCTGCATCCATAGCCGCCGCCTCCATACTTGCCAAGGTTCACCGGGACCGGTTAATGAAAACTCTCCATAAAGAATACCCGTTTTATGGCTGGAACACGAATGTTGGCTACCCTACAAAACAGCACTATGAGGCCCTTCAGAGATATGGATATACACCATACCATCGATTGAGCTTCCGGCTTCGAACAAGCTGGTCCATTCGTTCAAAGGAGTAGCTTCCAATTAATGGTAGATACTGAGGGAGCGTTTGTACAGATCCAGGTTAAGACAGATCCCGATCAGAATGGAGTTGGTCAGAAATGCCGATCCGCCGTAACTGATAAATGGCAATGGGAGGCCAATGACCGGCATTACCGCTGTAGAGCTTCCAATGTTGATCACGAAGTGAATGAAAAAGACAGAAGCGACAGCGACCATGAAAAGCTGTGCAAACGGGTGCTGGTGTTGATATCCTAAATGTAGCAAGCGGAGAAACAAAAAGAGGAAAAAAAGCAGGATCAACGAAGCTCCTATAAATCCAAACTCCTCACCAATGACGCAGAAAATAAAATCAGTCCACTGCTCCGGGAGGAATCGGAGCTGGGTTTGTGTTCCCTCCAGAAATCCTTTTCCGGAAATCCCACCAGACCCAATGGCTGTTGTTGCCTGGATAATATTCCATCCGCTGCCTCTCGGATCCAGATCGGGGTTTACAAAGGCCTCGATTCTTGAGGCCTGATGGGGTTGCAATACCTGATGAAGAAGTATTTCCGTGCCGGCGACACAGAGCAGGCCAATGACGACCGAAGCGATAGCAAGTATGGAACGCTTTTGTAACAGAAAGATGGTAAGTCCGATCAGAAGACTGGCTGTTATACCCCAGGCAAGGCTGATGATACTCAGATAGGCAATGATCGCCGGTGAGATCATAAACAGTGTAATGGCATGGGGCAGTCCTGCCCAGAACAGCATGAAGGGAAGAAGTGCGAGAAAGATGACGGCAATACCAGCCTCGTTCTGCATCAGTAGCAAGCCAACAGGGACAATGAAAAAGAGGAGTGTTGTAAATGCAGTTCTAAAGTTTTGTGCCGATACATTTCGCTGGCTTGTCAGATAGTTGGCAGCTGCGAGAATGGTCGCCAGTTTCATGATTTCCGCTGTCTGGAGGTTCAACGCCCCGATACGCAGCCAGCTTTGGGAACCGCTCACTTCAACGCCGAAAAAAACCGTAATAATCATCATCAGTACGGTCAGCAGGTAGAATGGGTAGGCCAGTCCCTGAAAGGTTCGGGGCGGAATAAACTGAATAAGGGCGATAATAATTAGCGAGACAGCCACCCATATCGTCTGTCGAAAGAAATTCTGCTGTATATAGTCTGGAAGAAAATGAGATACGGGACCCTGGGTTGCACTGTAGATCGCAACCAGTCCGAACGAGGAGAGGGCACCCCAGATAAGAAGCAGTGGCCAGTCTATTTCTCTGAAACTGTTCATGACATAAACTCTGCAGTGTTAGAAGTTTTCATTCGGATCTGTCTCATTCAACATTTCGTCGTCGGGAGTAAGCTGTTCCGGTTCGGGAACAACTGGTATGCTGACGGAATTCTCCTCTGGAACTGTATCAACGGATTCCACCTCTTCTTCCTCATCATCATAGGTGAAGTCGAGTACATAATTTAATACATGCGTACGGCTGATTGTCCCGGTCAGATGTTGCTCAATAAGTAGAGAGGCGACCGGGGCAGCAGAGATCGATCCAAATCCACCATTTTCGATCAATACGGCGACTGCGATTCGGGGATCGTCATAAGGAGCATAGGCGATAAACCATCCATGGTTTTCGCCATGCGGGTTTTGTGCTGTACCTGTTTTTCCAGCTACTTCTATGTCTTGCAAGTTTGCATACCATCGACCGCTTCCATCTGTAACCACTCCTCTCATACCCTTTTGAACGGTTTCCAGATCTACTTCCTGGAGCCAGTCGATCCGGGTGCGATTGGGTTCGGTATAGCTGACATTCCCGTCGATATCCCGTATAGCCCGTACAATATGAGGCTGAACCCGATAACCTCCATTAGCGATGGCGGAGGTGGCAACAGCCATCTGTAGCGGGGAGACCGAGACCATTCCCTGACCGACACCGAGACTCATCAGGTCACCGACACCCCACTGATTTTCGCCAAACGTGTTGTTCATGTAAGTACTGTCCGGCATAATTCCGGCAGATTCAAAAGGGAGGTCGATATAGTTCCTCTCTCCCATACCAAAATCTTTGGCCAAACGGCTCCATTCATTGAGAAGGCCACTGCTGGCAATCCGGTCCATCATATGGAAAAAGTAGGTATTGCTGGAGCGGGTCAGGGCTCGTTCGAGATTGTAATTGCCGGGATCGGCCAGATCCCCGTAAGCACGCCCCCGATAGTATGCACCCGGATTGTAGATCTCTGTCTCTGGGGTAATCAGCCCGAGATGCAAACCGATGAGCCCCATAAAGGGTTTGAATGTGGACCCAGGAGGCTGCCTGGAAGAGATGGCCCGGTTGTAGAGCGGGTCGTCTCTGTTTTGGTTGAGTTCTACCCAGTAGGAGAGATCGAGTCTTCCGGCCAGTCGCTCAACATCAAACTGTGGTGAACTGACAATGGAGAGTATCTCGCCAGTACCGGGATCCATGGCGACAAGACTTCCTTTCTTCCCATTCATGATTTGTTCGGCAAGGATCTGAAGATCCGCGTCCATGTTTGTGATTATATCGCTTCCCTGCACGGGAGAGACTGTCAAATCGTGGTCTACGAACTGGCCGAGGGTCTGGCCCAGGGCATTGACCCTGCTATAACCGATACCCGGTTCACCCCGGAGATACTCTTCGTAAATCATTTCGATGCCGCTCTTTCCGATTCGGTCTCCCAGACGGATCGACTCGGACTGCTCATACTCTTCCATCGTAGCTTCTCTCAAGTACCCGAAGGTGTGAGAGGCCCGGAGAGGAAGTGGATAATGGCGTTTGCTCTCTATCTGGTGGTGAATTCCGGGAAGACGCCACAGGTTCTCCTGGATATTGGAAAATACCTGGAAACTCACCTCTGTAAAGAGCCGGGAACTTCTGTGCCAGGAGTATTCCTGCGCCTGATGAATGCGTTCCACAAGCTGTTGTCTGTCTACCTGAAGGAGCCGGGCCAGCAGGCCGATTCTGGACATGTCAAAGCTGGCCGGGGTAATCGAGATCGAATAGATCGGTTCATTTTCGACCATGATCGTTCCATTTCGATCGTATATCAGTCCTCTTGACGGGTTGATGTACTCCTGTCGGACGGAGTTTTGCTGGCTTATGGGAGCATATTTGTCATAGTCGATAATCTGTAACTGAACCAGTCGTCCGAGCAGTATAAGCCATCCCAGAACCATAACGGTCTGAAGCACCCGAAAAGATATTCGAATCTGTTGTTTTCGATTAATCGACATGAGACTACTGCTTTATCAGATAGAGAAAACTACCGATGAGTGCCGTGTAGAGGCTCCCGACCAGAAGAATTGACCAGGTGAGCCATGAACTGGAGTAGAGTTCCGTGAAACCGCTGAGAAAGATCAGAATCAGGTTGTGAAAGAAAGCCATGACAAGTACAATCAGAAAGACCTGCCAGACCAGAAATCTGTTTTCAGATACCTTGTTAAGGTAGTTATATACAAAAAAAATGAGTAGCGTCTTGGAAAAGGTATGTAAACCCCAGAGATCGGTGAGCCCATCCTGCAGCAGGCCAAACAGGGCCGCATAAAGAATCGCTTCTGTCCTGTTGCGTCGTGTACAGATCCAGAGCAGGTAGACCAGGACGAGATCTCCTTCCGCTCCAAAAATTTGAAGATGTCTCAGAAGAACGACCTGGATGGCCAGCAGGAGCAGTCCGATCGCAAGATCGCGAATGTTTGCTTCACGTCTCAAAACAGCCCCTCCTGTTCAAGAAATAAATTTTGAATGGTGGTGTCGGGTTGGAACTGGACGACAAACCCCTCGGCAACGGTATGGAGAGTGACAAACGGACGGATAAAGATCTGATTCATTTCGATGTTGGGCCCGGACTCTATACGTGTGACTTCTCCAATGGGAATGTTGTCCGGAAACTGATTGCTGAATCCGGAGGTTTCGACAATTTGACCGGGCTCGACATCAATCGTAGCCGGGACAAATTCCATCACCAGCTCCTGATAACTCTGACCCTGCCAGGAGACGATCCCGAGTGCTCGGCTCTCCTGAATTCTGGCACTCACACGAAAAAGAGTGTGAGTGAATGGCATCACCTGGGCAAATCGGTCCGAAGTCAGAATGACTCTGCCGATAAGCCCGTCCGAGTCAATTAACGGCATTCCGACCCGGACGCTGTCCTGTTCACCTGCACTGATCGTCAGTGTGTTGTTCAGGTTTGTCAGCTCTTTGGAAACAATCGTTACCGGAGTCAGGTCATGGGTATAATTTTCTCTGAAACCAAGCAGATTTCGAAGAATTCTGTTCTGCTGTTCTGCGGACCGCAGCCGGCTTAGCTCGTCCTGAAGTAACACATTCTGTCGTTGCAGGTAGGTGTTGGTGTTAAGGGCCTGACGGTAGATGCGGATGGTAGAAAGTGGCCTCTCGAGATAACTGACAACGGCAATGGACGCTTTCCGGATGTTCTGCAACCCTCCGTCATGTCTGGAGATCATCAGATTGACGGCAAAGATAAGAATGATTGAAGTCAGGATGACATCTTTGGCATCCGTTATTCGAGGGAGTCGAAATCGCATTGACCGTTGCCCATCATTGTCAGGTGATAACGCTTCTGTAGTAGTCGAGATTTTCCAGGATAGCACCCGTGCCACGAACGACAGCTGTCAGGGGATCTTCAGCGATATGAACCGGAAGGTCGGTTGTTTCTGTAATCAGCTTATCCAGATTGTTCAGCAGGGCGCCTCCACCGGTCAACATGATTCCTCTGTCCAGAATATCTGCAGAGAGTTCGGGTGGTGTCTGTTCAAGCGATTTGGTAATAGCTTCTACAATGGTGTTGATGGATTCGGAAATTGCTTCCCGAACATCTTTTGAAGTGACCTGTCTGGTCCGGGGAACTCCGTTTACGAGGTCTCGCCCCTTGGTAATCATCTCAAGTTCTTCGTCCAGAGGAGCGGCAGATCCGATTTCGCATTTGATTCGTTCTGCTGTTCGTTCGCCGATCAACAAATTGTGGTTGCGTCGGAAGTAGTTGATGATATCTTCATTCAGTTCGTCTCCACCGAGGCGGACCGATTGCGCATACACAATACCGGATAGTGCGATGACCGCGATTTCTGTTGTGCCTCCTCCGATATCCACGATCATGTTTCCAACCGGCTCATGGACATTGAGTCCGATTCCGATTGCAGCGGCCATGGGTTCGTCCACCAGGTAGACTTCTTTTGCCCCGGCATGCTCGGCACTGTCGCGAACGGCCCGGCGTTCCACTTCCGTGATTCCGCTGGGTACGCATACGACCATTTGTCGTGTGGTTGAGTACCATTTCTTCTTTACATTCTTGATCATACCGCGGATCATATGTTCGGCCACTTCAAAATCGGCAATTACGCCATCTCTGAGCGGTCGGACGGTCCGGATATTCTTATGCGTTTTTTCATGCATAAGCCGGGCTTCATGACCAATTGCTACCGGCTGCCCCTGGTTATTCAATGCCACAATGGACGGTTCATTCAGGACAATACCCTTGTTTCTGGAGTAGATCAGGGTATTGGCTGTGCCGAGGTCGATAGCTATATCGGTATAAAGGAAGTCGAGCAGCCCTTGCTTTTTTTGGCCC
>JBBDRX010000106.1:0-18318 GCA_040905245.1 Balneolaceae bacterium
ACGACCCACGGCTTAAAAGGCCGTTGCTCTACCAACTGAGCTACCGATTCAGCCCTGTTACAGATTTTCAAGATAACGCTTCTCAAGATTCAAAATCAAACGTAAATCAATGAAAAGATCCATTAAAGCTAGAGTTAAGCCTCCCGATTGGGTTCCAACTCCCGACCTCTTATATTTGTCTGGAACCGGAACTGTAAGAGAGTGAAGACATGCCGACAATTTTTACCCGAATTATCCAAAAGCAGATCCCATCCTGGTCTATCGGTGAAGACGACCATCACGTCGCTTTTCTGGATATCGACCCGGTCGTTGAAGGCCACACACTGGTGGTTCCAAAACGGGAAGTCGACTACTTTTTTGACCTGAAGGACGAGGAACTTCATCGATTGATGACATTTTCAAAAAAAGTGAGCCGTGCCATCGATTCGGTCATGAAACCGATCCGGACCGGTATCGTCGTTCAGGGGCTGGAAGTTCCGCATGCTCATCTTCACCTGATTCCGCTCTACAGCCCTGATCAAAGTATGAGCCTGTCCGGTTCCACAAAAGTCAGTGAAGATCGAATGAAGGAGATTGCGAATCAGATCGGCGAAGAACTTGAAGCTCAACATGACGACATTCGTCGAATCACATAAACAGGACCCGCATGAAACTGCTGATATTGAATGGCCCCAATCTGAACCTTTTGGGGACTCGCAACCCGGACGTGTATGGTTCCACAACATTGGATCAGATTCAACAGATTGTGACCAGCGCCTATCCCGGCCTGGATCTGTCATGGGTTCAGAGTAATCATGAGGGAGAGTTGATTGATGAGATCCAGAAAGCAGTATCCAATGGCTTTTCCGGCCTGGTTGCCAACTGGGGGGGCTACACCCATACCTCTGTGGCGATTCGGGATGCGCTTGAATCGGTCGCCATCCCCAAAGTGGAAGTTCACCTCTCCAATATTCATGCACGGGAGTCCTTTCGTGAACAGTCGGTAACCGGCCGGGTCATGGATGGAATCATTACCGGTTTTGGCGTCGAGAGTTATCTGCTCGGTGTCGAGGCTGTCAAGCTGATCCTGAACAGAGGCTGAACACGTGGTTAAACTTCGTGAGCTCTTTTCCGATACGCTGATTTATGGCATCAGCAGTGTGTTAGCCCGCTTTGTTAACTACCTGCTGGTTCCATTTCATACCGATGTATTCAATCCGGCCCGATACGGAGTGGTCGGGCTGGTATATGCGGCTATTGCGTTTCTGAATGTAGTCTTTACCCTCGGCATGGAATCGGCCTATCTGCGATATGCAAAGGACCGGGATCATGCATCGTCGATCTTCAAAACGCTTCAACTTGCCCTTCTTGGCACTTCGTCTCTTCTGGCATTGATACTTTGGGCCCTTGAACCTGCAATCCTTCCACTTTTAAGCTTGTCCGGGGAGAGTTCCGGAATTTTTCTGATGATGATCGGAATTCTCTGGTTCGATACACTCTCTATCGTTCCATTTGCAGAGCTGCGGCTGGTCCGGCGCTCCCTTCTTTTTGCCATTTTGAAAGTAGGGCATGTGGTTCTGAATCTTGTGTTGAACTTCTGGTTGATTCTCGGGATGAACCTGGGGATTGAAGCCGTATTTATCAGCAATCTTGCAGCTTCCATGCTGGTGACGCTTGTGATCTGGGCAGTTACATTTCCGATGATGCGGGGGGAGTGGAACAGAAGTCTGTTGAGCAGATCGTTCTCCTTTGGATGGCCCTTTATACCGGCAGGAATCGGATATGCGGTCAATGAGATGCTGGACCGGTTTTTTCTTAACGCAATGGATCCGGGAGCCGTTGTTCAGCTCTATGGCTCTGCCTATACACCTGAAGATATTGTGGGTATCTACAACGCCTGTTACAAGCTGGCGGTCTTTATGCTGCTTCTGATTCAGATGTACCGAATGGCCTGGCAGCCGTTCTTCATGCGTCATTCTGACGATCCGGATGCCCGGCCGCTCTTTGCCCGCGCCTTTTATGGTTTCAACTTGTTTGCTGCAGCGCTCTACCTTTTTGTAGGTCTGTTTACCCGGGATATTGTCGCAATCGAAATTCCGGTTTTGAACGCGACCCTGATCGGGAGCAGTTACTGGATGGGATTGAATATCGTGCCCATACTGATGCTCGCCTACTGGTTTCACGGATGGTATATCAATTTTTCTGCCGGGATATTTATTTCAGAGCGGACTCGCATGCTGCCGGTGATTACACTGGGCGGAGCGGGGATCACCATTGTTGCCAATCTGGTTCTGATTCCGCTTTGGGGAATGCTGGGAGCAGCATGGGCAACGTTGTTAAGTTACGCCAGTATGGCCATTTCACTGTATCTCTATAATCAACGTGGGTTTGAGATCCCTTACAGAATGAAGAGGGCCTTTTCGGTGATGGGTTGGGCTGTCCTTCTCGTTTTTCTGGCTCCCTGGATAATATCGTGGGTTCCCGTCGATGAGTTAGTCGTTCGGGTTGTTCTGATGGTCGTCGGGATAGCTCCGCTTCTCGGCCTGGGTTGGGCAACGATTCGGGAACATCCGGCGGACGAACCCACCTCTACAAAATAAAAAACCCCGGAAAGCAGGGCCTTCCGGGGTCATTTTGTGCAAGTAGTGAAGAGCCTTATGCGTCTTCTTTGTTTGCGGTTTACTTCTTCATCAGCTTTCTGAAGTTGTCCAGTACGGAACGAACTGCAGTAGCTGACTCATCCAGAAGTTCCTGTTCTTCTTTGTTTAAGTCAACCTCAAGTATTTCTTTGATTCCACCGTGGCCAAGTTTGACAGGAACACCGACGTAGAGGTCGTCAATTCCGTATTCGCCGGTCAGCCATGCACAGCATGGGAAAATTCGATTCTGGTCCAGCATAATCGCTTCTACCATCTGGGCGGCGGCGGCACCAGGTGCATACCAGGCCGATGTGCCCATCAGACCGACAATTTCGCCACCACCCTTCTTGGTTCGCTCAACGATTTCTTCCAGTTTTTTCCCATCAATCAACTGAGTAACCGGGATCCCGGAAACGGTTGTGTATCGTGGAAGTGGAACCATCGTATCTCCGTGTCCGCCCATAAGCAATGCCTGAATATCTTTCGGAGAGGTGTTCAGCTCCTCGGCGAGGAATGCACGGTATCGGGCAGTATCCAGAATTCCGGCCATCCCCATCACCTTCGATGAGTCGAGGCCGCTCGTTTCATAGGCGACATAGGTCATCACATCCAGCGGGTTGGAGACGACAATAAGAATGGTATCGGGGGAGTGTTCAACCAGCTGTTTGGTTACACTGGAAACAATTTTTGCGTTAATCTCCAGAAGGTCGTCCCGGCTCATTCCCGGCCTTCTTGGGACACCCGCGGTAATGACACAGACATCCGACCCAGCAGTATCCTTGTAATCGACCGTTCCGGTCAACCGGGTATCAAATCCGTGAATCGGTGACGACTCCCACTGATCCAGTGCTCGTCCTTTGGATGGATAAAATGTATTGTCTCCATCTTTCTTTTCGATGTCTACCATCACAACTTCTTTGGCAAAGTCTCGTTGAGCGATCGTCAGTGCTACGGTTGAGCCGACGTTTCCACCTGCTCCTACAACTGTTACTTTCATATGATTTATCTGTTTTGTTCGGTTATTGTGATCCAGGCCCGCTATCCAGAATAGCAGGCTTCCGGCACTGTTGCCGGAGATTGTTTCTGTTGTAAACTCCAGTCGAAATAGTACGGCTGCCTGTATGAAACATCAGTTCTGTCCGGCATCGTTATTTCCTTGTATCCATACCCCACATCAGTTTGGTTCGAAGGGTGTCGAAGTAGTTTTGGCCCTGTAACTGAATCAGATTCACACTCTTTTCAGATTGCCGGACGACCACTTCCAACGGCCGTTTTTTGATCTCCATAATCTTTCCGTCGTTGGAAAACAGGGCGTGGTCGCTCTCTTCTTCGATCCGAACGGTTAGAGGCTGGTCGGATGGCAGCACCAGAGAGCGGGTGGTTAACGTATGGGGGTTGATGGGTGTGACCACCATAACGGGAGTTCCGGGCATGACAATGGGCCCGCCGGAAGATAGATTATAGGCCGTGGAACCGGTCGGTGTAGAGACAATTAACCCGTCTGCCCAGTATCGATTTACAAAATGATCCCCGTAGTTGACCGTCAGAGTAATCAGAGAGGTAGTATCTTTTTTTGTAAAGAGAAATTCGTTCAGTGCCAGGAAGTGCTTTCCGTTGTTTGCTGATGCTTCAAGCATCGACCGGCTGTCGATCTGATAGGCACCGTCCCGAACGGCATTGAGGGACTCTTCAATCCGGTCTTCCGGAATATTTGCCATAAACCCGAGACGGCCACAATTGATTCCGAGAAGAGGAACAGACGTATTTTGCACCAGTTGTGCGGTTCTCAGGATGGTGCCGTCTCCACCAATTACGATGGCTATATCGGCGGCTTCAATAGCTTCCTTTTCACTATTTGTTGCCATCCGCCCCGTTTCGGGCCGGATACCGGCCGAATCAAAGAGAGACGTTGTTCCTGTAAAGGTTGTGTCGTTTTTCTCGCACCATTTTATGACCCTTTTCAGAGGTGGGGTAGTTGTATATTTGTCCGAATGAGCGATAAGAGCAAACTTCATAACCGGCTACCCCTTTCCTCCTTTAAGTCCTTTGATTCCTTTTGCTGCTTTCTGACTCAGCAAATTGGTTTCATAGGATCGGACCCGGCGGTTTTCCCGTTCGTGCCGCTGTTGTGCCAGCTGTATGAGTCGAATGAGAAGCTGTTGGAAAGAGACTCCTGACTCTTTCCAGAGATAGAAAGAGAAGGATCCGGGAATTGTATTGATTTCGTTGAAATAGAATGAACCGGTTTCTCTGTTGAGAAGAAAATCCAGGCGTGCCACCCCACTGGCTCCGAAGAGGGTGAAAACAGTTTTGGCCGTTTCCCGGATTTGGTTGGCAAGTTCGTCAGGGATATCGGCAGGAATCATTCGGGCGGCAGAGGCCATACCCTTGTTGTCCCCCCCTCCACTCATATACTTCTCATGGAAGGAGAGCAGCTCTTCCTTGCCGGCCGGCCGTTCACATACGCTGGCTTCACACACATTTCCATCTCCGAGCACAGAGCAGTTGACTTCTGTCAACGGCTGTATGGCGCGTTCGACAAGCAGGGTTTCGTCATAACGGAAGGCCCGTTCGACCGATTGCTTCAGCTCTTTCCGGTTTGCTGCCAGTGATACACCGATGCTGCTTCCGAGATGTACTGGTTTTACAATCACCGGATACCCGATGGTTTCCACGGAGTCCAGGATTGTATTCTGCCTTGTTGTCCAGTCCTCTTCGGTAAAGCTGGTATCCTCGACTACAGGAATTCCGGCGGTTCTGCAGATCAACTTGGAACGAACTTTGTCCATTCCCAGAGCGGAACTAAAGACGTCACATCCGGTGTAGGACAAGTTGTAGGTTTCACACAGTCCCTGGAAAGCACCGTTTTCACCGGAAGAGCCATGGAAGGCTACCAGAACGACATCAGGAGTACTTGCGATTTTTTTTTGAAAAAGACTTTTTTTTCGAGCAACAAAACGAGTGGCTCCCAATTCACTGTGTTCAAACGAACAGGGAAGGGCTTCTTGTCCCAGTTTTTTCAGGTCCTGATAGTTCTCAAGATCTCTCAGCAGGTCTCCGGTGTACCAGGCACCCGACTTGGAGATATACAGCGGCAGCGTTTCGTACCCGCTTCCCTCCAGGGCCGACAAGGCCTGCATCGCTGTCAGAACAGAGACTTCATGCTCTGGTGAAACACCTCCATAAGCAACGAGAACGGTTTTGTTCTGCATGATTTCAAGGTCTGGAATCTGGTGTGATAATACCAAATTCCCGCTTCAGATTGTAGCCGGACAGTCTCCGAAGGTGCCGGAGGTTATTTTGACAGATAGAGGTTTTTGAACTCGTATGGCTTTTTGAACCGTTCGTCGTCAAAGTTCTCCATGAAATAGATGCTCTCCCCGGTGGATTTCATCTCCGGCCCCAGCTCTTTCTTGACTTCCGGGAACTTGTCGAACGGAAAGACCGGCTCTTTGATCGCCCACTGTTTCAGGTGAGAGGTCAGGTCAAAATCCTTCAGTTTGGCCCCGAGCATCACCTGAACACCGATTTTTGCTTCTGGCCGTTGGGTTGCCTTGGCCAAAAATGGAATGGTTCGGGTGGAGCGCGGATTTGCCTCCAGAACGTAAACGGTGTTGTCTTTGACAGCGTATTGAACATTCAGAAAGCCTATGATGCCCATATGCTTCGCAATTTTTTCCTGGCAGGTCCGGATCGTTTCCAGCACGTCTTCACTAAGTGAGTAGGTGGGGAGGACGGCTGTCGAGTCGCCGGAGTGGACTCCTGCCGGTTCGATATGCTGCATAATGCCGGCGATGTGGAGTTGATCTCCGTCATACACGGAGTCGACGTCTACTTCGACAGCTTTTTCGAGGTATTTGTCGATCAGAAAATCGTTCTCCGGATGGGTTTTCAGAATGCGCTCTACGTACCGCTCCAGCTCCTCTTTTTTGACGGCAATTCGCATTCCCTGCCCTCCCAGGACATAGCTGGGCCGGATTAGTACAGGGTAGCCGATCCTGCTGGCAATCTGAAGGGCTTCATCCACTGTCCGGGCTGTCCCGTATTGCGGGAACGGAATCTTGAGACGCGTGAGAAAGCTGGAGAACTCTCCCCGGTCTTCTGCGAAATCGATCTGTTCGAACGGAGTTCCGAAAATTTTAATATCATGTTCGACAAACTTTTTCCCGAGTTTCAACGCGGTTTGTCCACCGACCTGTAAAATGACGCCTTCCGGCTTCTCATGGTCAATGATGTCGAGAACCCGCTCCCAGAATACCGGTTCAAAGTAGAGTTTGTCCGCGATATCAAAGTCGGTAGATACAGTCTCGGGGTTGCAGTTGACCATGATGGCTTCGTAGCCCATCTCCTGTGCGGCAAAGACAGCGTGGACACAGGAGTAGTCGAACTCAATCCCCTGGCCGATCCGGTTCGGCCCACTTCCCAGGATCAATACTTTTTTTCGGTCGCTTACTTCACTCTCGTTCTCTCCATCATAGGTCGAGTAGTAGTAAGGGGTTTCTGCCGGAAACTCACCAGCACAGGTGTCGACAAGCTTGAAGACCGGTTTCAACCCCAGCTTTAACCGGTGGTCGCGCACATCATCTTCTGTTACGCCTTCGCCGCTGCGGCTCAACAGCCAGGCAATCTGAACATCACCGAACCCGGCCTGTTTCAGCTCTTTCATCTTCTCTTTCGTAATTTCCTCGAGGGATTGTCCTTCTGTACGGTTTTCCAGTGAGACCATATATCGAATCTGCTGAAGGAACCAGGGATCTACCTGGGTGATGTCAGCAACTTCTTCGACCGAAGTCCCCAGCTTGAACGCATTTCGGATCTGCATGGTGCGATCCCAGTAGGGTTTTAGCAGTCGTTCCCGAACTGATTTTCTGTCGATCTCTTCATAGCCGTCGGCTCCAAGCCCGCTGCGGCCGACTTCCAGTGACTGCCACGCCTTGTTGAGCGCTTCCGGGAATGTTCGTCCAATCGACATGGCCTCTCCGACCGCTTTCATCTGCGTCGTCAGCTCTTCATCGACTCCCGGAAATTTGTCAAAGTTGAACCGGGGTGTTTTGACAACTACATAGTCGATGGAGGGTTCAAAACAAGCAGACGAAACACCGGTAATCGGATTTGGAAGTTCGTCGAGTGTATACCCGATAGCCAGTTTGGTAGCAATTTTTGCAATCGGGTATCCGGTTGCCTTGGAGGCCAGTGCAGAAGATCGGCTCACCCTCGGATTGATCTCGATGGCCACAAGGCTGCCCGTCTCCGGGTTTACAGCAAACTGAACATTACAGCCACCGGCAAAGTCACCAATGGATCGCATCATTTTGATGGCGGCGTTTCTCATGCGTTGATACTGTTTGTCTGTCAGCGTTTGAGATGGGGCGACAGTAACGGAGTCTCCCGTGTGGACGCCCATCGGGTCCAGGTTCTCTACGGTACAGATGATGACGACGTTGTCATTTTTGTCTCTGAGAAGCTCCAGTTCGAACTCTTTCCAGCCGAAGATGCTCGGTTCAATCAATACCTGATGGACCGGGCTCATCTCAAGTCCTCTTAATACCTTTCGTTCGAGCTGGTCTGCGGACCAGACGATACCGCCACCGGTTCCGCCCAGTGTAAACGAGGGGCGGATTACGATCGGAAGCCCGCCCAGTTCCTCCACAATCTCCTTGGCATCCAGAAGGGATTCGGCCGTTCGGCTGGGCAATTGTTCAATGCCAATTTCCTCCATCAGGTTTCGAAACAGCTGCCGGTCTTCGGTAATATTGACCGCGTCCAGGTTCACCCCGATAATTTCCATTCCGTTATCTTGCCAGAATCCTTCAATATAGAGATCTCTTGCAAGGTTCAGCGCTGTTTGTCCTCCCATGGTGGGAAGAACGGCGTCAGGGTTCTCTTTGGCAACTACTTCCCGGATCGACTCGACTGTAAGTGGCTTCAGATAGACGGCGTCCGCCATCATGGGATCGGTCATAATGGTGGCAGGGTT
This sequence comes from Balneolaceae bacterium, assembly GCA_040905245.1. Classification (GTDB taxonomy): domain Bacteria; phylum Bacteroidota; class Rhodothermia; order Balneolales; family Balneolaceae; genus JBBDRX01. The sequence goes on from JBBDRX010000106.1 coordinate 8,596, forward strand.
GGAGTTGATCAGGACAACCCGGTATCCCTCCTCGCGCAGGGAGCGGCAAGCCTGGGTTCCGGAGTAGTCAAATTCACAAGCCTGGCCGATTACAATAGGGCCAGACCCGATAATCAGGATTGTATGTATGTCGTCGCGGCGTGGCATGTGGTTGTATTTTGTTGAATTTGGTTGGTTTCTGTGTAGAGACTGCTTCTTCAATTGCATTGAACCCGGTACGAGGTCATTTGGCAGTCTCTTCGATCATCTCCAGAAACTGATCGAAAAGATAATAAGAGTCGTGTGGCCCGGGCGATGCCTCTGGATGGTACTGGACAGACATGCCTGGGAAAGACTTGAAGCGGAGACCCTCGATCGTATCGTCGTTCAGATTTCTGTGTGTGATCTGCACCTTGTTTTTGTTCGTCTTTTTTTCATCGATGGCGAATCCGTGATTCTGAGTTGTGATCTCTACCAGGCCCGTCTCAATGTTCATGACGGGTTGGTTGGCGCCTCTGTGTCCGACAAACATCTTGCGGGTTTCGATTCCTTCGGACAACGCCAGAAGCTGATGCCCGAGACAGATCCCGAAAAGAGGCTTTCCAGTCGATTTTGCAAACTCGACAGCCGGGAGGCCATAACTTGCAGAGGCAGCCGGGTCGCCGGGGCCATTGCTGAAAAAGTAGGCGTCCGCTTTCCATTCGGCAACCTCTTCCAGATCCGTTTCGGCCGGAAAGACCCGGAGTGTACAACCTCGTTGGACAAAGTTTTGAATAATACTCTGCTTGATTCCATAGTCGAAGACGGCAACCCGCCAGGGCCCTTTGGAAGAGATGGTGTACGCTTCCTTGCAGGAGACTCGGGTGGCCAGCTCCAGGCCTTCCATGTCTTCCCAGTTTTTGGCCATCTCTACCAGCTTGTCCGGTTCGTCAATTTCCGAAGAGATGACAGCGTTCATCACTCCTTTTTCCCGGATGTGGCGTACCAGTTTTCGTGTATCGACTCCGGAAATTCCAGTGACCTCGTTCTCTTCGAGATAGTTTTGCAGGCTTCCATCTGCAAGCGGGTTGCTGTACTCCCAGGAGAACGAGCGGACAATCAGCCCGGAGATCATCACGTCTCTGGCTTCATCATCGATTGACATGGTTCCGTAATTTCCGATGTGTGGGTAGGTCATCATCATCATTTGGCCGTGATAGCTTGGATCGGTGAAGATCTCCTGGTATCCGGTCATACTGGTGTTGAAGCAAATTTCCCCGCCGACGGTCCCCTGGACGCCAATTGCATCACCAAATTCCACGGTGCCGTCAGAGAGGGCGAGAATCGCCTTTTTTTTAGGGTAGAGTGTCATGACAGAGGTTTGTGTTTGCGTTTGTTCAAGGATTGATTATTGATTTTCAGTGGGGAGGGTACTGGCTCAGTAGTCGAAATGCGAGAGCCGGGAACGGCCCCATAACCGGGCGGTCGTTTACTGAAGGTCAAAAAAAATCCGACTACGGAACCCGTGTCGGATAGGTTTGTTGATGATAGAGTTGTATGCAGAGAAGGTGAATCTGTCCTCTTCATTAAGCCCGGTTTTAAATTCCAGCAAATTTACGGATTGTTCATTTTAGTTGAAAGGATAAAGTGAAATTTTTCTGTCATTCGAAGTTAAAACCCACTACGGACGGTTGGAGACAATCCGGAAAATCCGGGAAAAATAGCGCAGAAGCCAACGATCAGAACAGATACGGACAGACAGTAGACTGGTTCAGACAAAGAAAATCACAAGCAGGGCATAGCTGATCATGGCAAGTAATCCGGCGACAATCGCGAGCGGGAACTGGGTGTAGACATGATCCATCATATCACAGCCGGTCGCGAGGGAGGAGAGGATGGTGGTGTCGCTGATGGGGGAACACTGATCGCCGAAGACACTGCCTCCGAGAACAGCGGAAAAGCAGAGTGTCAGGAAAAACGGATCCGGCATAATCGCCCAGGCCAGGGGGATGGCAACCGGAAAGACAACGGCATAGGTTCCCCAGGAGGTACCGGTAGAGAAGGCGATCAAAATACAGAGGAGCATCAGAAGGCCGGGCAACAGGGCGGGATGGATTGTACTGCCTGCCATAGCGATAACGTAATTGGCCGTTCCGACCGCATCAGCCACCTCTTTCAGTGTAACAGCAAGAGCCAGGATGATCGCTCCGATAGTGACTCCCTTGCAGCCTCCGATAAATCCGTCGATTACCGTTTTCAAATCCATCCCTTTGATCAGGGCGATTCCGATTCCGGCGAGTACAGCCAGTACGAATGCTTCTGCGATCAGAAGCGTGGGATCGTCCTGCCGCCCCAGCAGAAAGTAGGTGATCACGTACGGAACGATGGCAACACCGAGTAAAACACCGATTGGCCCAAAGAAATCAATCTGGCCGGGGCGGTAGCCCTCCGGTATCTGTGTGCCGGTCAGTTCACCTGCGGCCATGGGTGTAGCCCCCTTTCGGTTCAGCTGGCCGGTCTCCCTGGATCGCTTGATAGCGGCTCTCATCTTCTTTCCGGGAACCCACGGTAGTAGTTCCAGCGCAAAAAGAAGTGTGATGAGAATGGCAAAAATAGAATAAAAATTATAGGGGAGTGCGGAGAAGAAGAAGGCGACAGTCTGCTGTGTTGTCTCAAAAAGGGGAATGGTGCCAATGATGAGCCCGCCCACATAGAATGGCCAAACGTTGAAAGGAATCAGTGTGGCAGCCGGGGAGGCGGTAGAATCTACCATATAGGCCAACTCCTCATGGGAAACCTTGTGTTGATCGGCCACAGGCCGAACCGTTGCTCCGGTAAGGACGGTGCTGATGGTTCCCCCCTGGTGAAAAATCAGCCCCATGAACCAGGTGAACAGTTTGGCGGTTTTGGGCCCTTTGACCAGACGCCCTGCAGCTCGTTTTGCAAATATTTCTGCCCCGCCGGTGCGTGTCCAGATTCCAATCAGACCGCCAAGCGCCCAGAGGTACACCAACAAAATCAGGGCAAAGCTCTCTGTACCGATCGAAGGGATTAAAAACCCCTCTACGATGTTCAGATTTCCGGAGATAAGACCGCCAAGGCAAATACCGACGAACAGGGCACTGACCACTTCCCGGGTCCAGAAGGCGAGCAGAATCGCGGCCAACGGGGGAACCACAGACCAGAATCCGTAATGTCCGTCCTGTTCCTGGACGGAACCGGTCCAGTAGACAAAACCCACAACGAGCAGAACCAGGCCCGGAATCAGAAACGATTTCAGCCGCGAGTCATTAAAGAGGCGGTCGGTCAGGCGCATTCGATACAACGGGTTGTGTGTGGAAGAGACTCCAGCCGGCCGAAAGGGATCGGGTTCCCGCATTTCATGCACATCCCGAAATTCGGATCATCGATTCGCTGAAGCGTCTTTTCAAGTCTCTGTTTGAGCTTCTTCTGTTTAATGAGAGCTGCGTCGTTGATCGCCTTGTTGTTGATGGCATCCATTCGGGAGAGCCTGCCAATGGCATTGTCGGGCTGAACCGGCTTCGTCAGTTCCTGGAGCTGTGTGATCTCCTCACTTGTCGCTTTCAGTAGCTGATGAATTTTCTGAACAATGATCTTTTTTTCGCTGGGTGTCATTTGGGCTGTGTAAATAAACTCCGGTTCAGTTTGCAGAATATAGAAGAGTTGGCTTCACTTCGAAAGAGAAATTCCACAGGATTTGGGTGAGCAAGTATACTTGCTTTACCTATTCTATGAATCGTTTGAGGACTTTCAAACAGTCCTTTCGTAAAAAAATGTCACATATTTCTGCCAGTTTGAGGAATCGGTGTCATTTTTTCATTCAGCGTTGTCAGTTTGGTATAAAAACGTGACACAAATGTCAGTTTCTATTGGTCTTGCCCGGGTCGGCACGCCGTTTGCGACATTCAGTAACAGAAAAGGTAGTGATCACCACTGCGATGAGCATCAGGTGAAAACAGTAAACCAAAACAATATGGAGGTTGTGCCATGATTCGACGAGAAAATATGCCAACACTGCTGCGAAATGGACTCACGACCAGCGGGCGAATGCCCGGATGGGTCGATGAAGTGTTCGATGAATTGTTCAGCGGGGCAGAGAATCGCTTTTTCCCCGGCCTGAATGTTTCAGAGACAGATACACAGTTCGAGGTTAGTGTCGAACTACCCGGAATGAGAAAAGAGGATATCGACATCAGCCTTGACGACAATGTTCTCACGGTCAGCGGAGAACGAAAGATCACCCGTAAAGAAGAGGAAGGCCGGCGCTTCCATCGTGTGGAGAGCCGTTTCGGCAGCTTCTCACGAAGCCTGCCACTGCCAAACATCATTGACCGTGAGAATGTGGATGCCAGCTATGAGAATGGGATACTGAATATCACTATTCCAAAGCTGAAAGAGAAAGCAGCACGAAAAATCGAAGTTTCATAACAGGTGATGGTTGACCAATTGTGAGTCAACCAGCTCATCAAATAGCAAAAAGAGAAGAAGGGGGGTGCCTGGCGGTATCCCCTTTTTTTATGGGCGGATCGGAACGGTTACAGGTATCGTTTGTCCACCGGTAAACTCGAGGGTCAGTTCTATCACATCACCCTCACTATAGTTGTGAAGCAGCTGGATGAGCATCACATGAAGCCCACCCGGCTCCAGCCGGACGGTGGATCTGGGAGGGATCACCAGAAGCTCCACCTCACGCATTCCCGACATGCCCTCTTCCATTTCGTAGCTCTCATGGAGCTCCGTCAGTTGGCTGGCATCCGATTCGAGGCTGGCCAGAGTGTCAGCCGTCTCATCGAAATTGGTAATTAACAGATAGGCTGCGCTCATCCGCCCCTCACTGCCGGGCCGGGCCCATGCTCCCTCCACTTCAATGCCCTCTCCGTCGAGTCGAAACGATTCGCTCTCTTCCTCTCCACCGGATCCACAGCTGGTCAGGAGAAGAAAGGCGGTAAACAGGGCTGCATACAATTTATACATGGGATTTTCGGTTATAGTAGTTCATTGAGATCAGTGGTAAAAATTCCGGTTGGAGTCATGCTTCCACCATAATCCATCACCAGCCGTCCATTTTCGTCAATCAGGAGAATCTTGTCTGTATGGTTCAGAAAGTAGAGCTCTTCTCCCTCTTCTGTTTCTGTTGTGTAGGAGACCTGTGATCGCACACCCAGTCGTTTCATGAGGGCTTCGACCTGGTCCGGGTCTCCGGTAAGGAACGTAAAGGGAGACCGGTTCATGTCAAATGCTTCCGCATAGTTGTGAAGGATCTCCGGCCGGTCCCGCTCCGGGTCGAACGTAACCAGAACAAAGTGTGCTTCATCCGTCTCGTCCAGCTCCTCCCAGACACTGTGCAGGTTGGCGGTGATAAATGAGCAGATATCCGGGCAGTGGGTATAGATAAATCCCATCAGAACCGGTTTCCCCTTCAGGTCGTCCGGGAAGGTGACGGCCTCTCCGTACTGATTGGTCAGTTCAACCGAAAGGTCGTTATAGTCGTCCAGCCGCTCTTCACCGCAAGAAGCTATAAACAGGAACAGGGCAAATATCGGCAACCAAATTCGTGCATGAAGCCGGGGTGGGCGATTGGGATTCCGGCATGAATTTTTCGGGGCAGGCAACATGGGGTCCGGTCTCTTTGAGAGGTTCGTTCAAATATAGCTGCTTTTTCTATCGATTTGAAGTAGAGTGGCGGGATGGTTTGGCCTCCTCCATCCCGCCCCTGAAGATTGCCGCACTCGATACTTATCTCTCCAGAAACAGGAAGTCCTTTGGAGCGATTCCGGTGGCAAACGTATCGACGGGAGCTCCCTCAAGGGAGTAGACGATCACCCGTCCGTTTTGTTCATAGGAAGTGTTCTCGGCCAGATAGAATTCCCCGCGCTCCTGATAGAAGCCGATACCGTGGTAGGATTCATCAATGGTACGTTCCTCGTCAAGGGAGAGAGTTTCCATATTGATTTGCTGTACCTGATCGTCATTGACCACCCAGGCCGTTCCGTTCAGAGGATCCAGTGCAAAGGCTGTCGGGAACCCGCCAGTCTCGATGGTTGCCAGATGGCTTAGGCCGGATGGATCGATCAGGTCGACCTGCCCGGGCTGGTCATTTTCCGGATCCCGTTCTGTCCCGTCATACGCTTGTAACCCTCTGGAGAGGACCCAGATTCTGTTGTTACTGTCCAGTTCGAGGCGGCTCGGCCCGGTGCCAACGGTAATATGGGTAAGGAGTTCGTCGGTCTGTGTATCGATGACACTGACCCGGTTGTCATTTCCAAATCCGCTGTTTGCCACGAAGAGTCGATTGCCGGCGATCAGCATCTGTTGGGGATTGTTCCCGACCTCGATCCACTCTTCCTCCACAGAACCTTCCTGAAGGTTCAGAATATAGACTCTGCCGTCATACAAGCTGCTCAGATACCCCTTTTCGTTGTTCAAACGGACAACATGAACGGGAGTGATCTCCTGTTCGCCCACTGAGATCACGTTATTGGATTTGAGTGTAACCGGATCCAGGATCTCGATTTCGTTCGGATTGTTTTTGACGATGAAGAGATCACCCCCGGCAAGCGTGCCAGACTGAATTATTCCGGTGAATTCACTGGAGTTGGCCTGCTGATAGGCGCGGAGCAGAGACTCCTTTGAATCTGGGTCATAGACTGTCAGGGAACCGTTACCGTCGCTGAAATTTCCTTCATTGAGTACCAGGACCTGGCCGTCACCACTGCCGGTGGGATCGTTCAGCAGGTCGTCACTACATCCGGCCAGGAGCAGCAGAGCGAGAAAACAAGTGAAAATCGGTTGTCGAATGGAAAATCGGGTAATTGTAGGTTGTTCGTTCATGGATAGTTGCTATTTGTGTATATGATTATAGTTAATAGAGTTTCAGGAGCCGGGTTGGAACGGAAGTCCAAGCCGGAGGGTAAACTCCAGATGCCGTCCCGGCATGGGGTACCATCGGATGATTTCATAGGATTCGTCCAGAAGATTTCGAATGGAGAGTTGTACCTGTCCGGTGAAGAGTCTCCACTCTCTCTTCAAGAGAAAAGTCAGATTCACGATCTGATGGGGAGGCAGCCAGGAGGTGTGGTCTGCTGTGATCCACCTCCGGTCGGTCCATCGGTAGTCCGTCAAAAGTGTGAATGGGCCGGTATCTGCTCTGATTTCCCCGCGAAAGCTCCACTCGGGTACGTATCGAAGCTGACGGCCGGGGGCCTGGTCTCCCGGGAATCGGGCAGAACCAATTTCCACTTGCCGAAGATCCGCTGCCGTGCTCAGTTGCAGCCGGGTTGGGCCGGCGAACCATTCGGTTTCAATTCGGGTTTCAATGCCACGTGCATGCAACTCTTCTACGTTTTCCGGGCTCCAGATTGTGCTGTTCACCGGACTCCAGTAAATTCCCTGGTTGAGCCAGATACGATAGACGGTCCACTCCACAGTGCGTATTCCCGCCCATTCCGGCAGCCAGTAAAAGCCGCCTTCGGCCTTGATACTTCGTTCCGGTTTCAGGTTCGGGTTCCCGCCGGGCTGCCAGTGAAGGTCATTGAATGTGGGTGGATTAAAATCCCTGCTGGCCAGTCCTCTCAAATGAAGACGATCCGGAACCATCTCCCAGTTGATGCCGAGAGAGGGGCTCAGAACCTGTCCGAAATCACTATACGTGTCGATTCGAACTGCAGGGGTCAGGCGAAGCCTGTCTCCGGCGGTTGTAATGTCGGGGCGGATCCATGCCGCGGTACGGAGTCGTTGTTTTGTGTCCGGATAGTTGTTGGTATCAACTCGTTCCAACCCGCCGCTCACGCCACCCGTCCAGCGAACAGTGCCGGTTGTCAGGAGTTCCGCTTCGACTGACGTAAGCAGCCGGTCGCTTAACAGGCGGCTGTCGATACTGCTTGAAGGCTCCCGGTACGTGAATTGGTAACGTTCCAGAAAAAGCCGTGGTGTGACCCGCCAGCGTCCGACTGTACCGGACCAGTGACTGTTCCAGCGAATACCGAGATCGCGCTGCCTGGTGTCGGGATAAGAAGAGAGAACCGTACCGGGAATCTCCTCCAGGCGATCCCAGACCCAAAGCTGGCTCGACAACGAACCATTTCTCAGCTCCCGATCTCCACTTACCAACAGATGACCGGTGCCACCGGCGTTATTTTCTCGTCGCATCTCCCTGTCGTTTCGGTGGTCCGGGTAGGGGAAGTCATTCTCGGCCATGCTTCCGAACAGTGTTGCGGAGAGGGTTTGCCGTTCGCCGATGTTGGACAAATGAACAGAGCCGGCTCTGTTCCCGAAAGCACCGGCTCCCAATGATCCGGAGAGCCATTCCTTTTGCCCGGTGGCGTCTGTTCGTCGGCCAGACCGGGAGGTAAGGTAGAGATTCCCTCCCAGAGAGGCTCCCCCATACGAAGAGCTCGGTGTTCCCGGGCTTACCTCAATCGACTGGAACAGGGCCGCCGGCAGCAGGGAGATATCGCTCTGCCCGAGAGAGAGACTGTTAATCGGGAATCCCTCCCAGAGCACCTGAGTCTGTCCCGGCGAGAGTCCTCTCTGGGAGGGAAGAGCCATGCCTCCCGGCCCGTTGTCACGAACGAAGAGTGAGGATCGGGATAGCAGGGATCCGATGGATTCACCTGTATGGAGAGAGAGGTCCTCCAATCCAAAGGGTTCCACCCGGACAGGCTGGAAACGGACCGGTTCATCAATCCGGGTAGAACGGATGGTAATACGGTCCAGTTCACCGGTTCTGAGAGTATCTGCAACCGGATTCCAAACGGACGAGTCCCCAGGTGTTTTGGCAGTGTAACCCAAAGCCTGTATAGTGCCAGGTATGAACAGCATGCAGACGGCAGTCTGCAAAATCGTATGAAGCAAGGGCATGTAGATTCTGTTCGCAAACCTTTATCCCGAAGGTTCGACAGTTGGGGCCCTGGCAGGTCTCCTGGCTTGCCCGTGACAAGCGACCTTCCCGTCTTGCCGGATGGCAAAACAGTGGTCAGGTGAGGCTTGTCGGTTGATCGGCCAAAGGCCGAACAGGCTCACAGTTGCGGGTACAGCTCCCGATTATAACGGGATTCCCTTTTCATCTTCCAAATGGAAGAACCAGACTCCATGTTCAAGTCATTTACAAAGTAGACAGTCTGGAAGAAAGATCAAAACACGGAGCCGTTCCGGACAGATCAGCACTCGTTTACAAGAAAAAATGTTGGGAATAGAGTATCAGTCATTAACTTCTCGAAGCAGCTATTTGAGTGGAGATGAGAGTGTAGCGATTATGGTTCGAATGAGAATTCTAATGGAGAGTCGATTTTCGGTGTCCCGGCGGAGGCAAAAAGCAGGGGTTGCTCTCTGTCTCGTGCTTTTCCTGACAATCGAGTGTCCTTTGCTTTTGGCTCAGGAGCAGCCGGACCGGGCATGGGCTGTCCATTTTGAAGGGAATGAGTCCTACTCCACTTCTGTGTTGCGGAATGTGATTGCTACCACACCGCCAACATTCTTCAAAAAACTGTTTGGCCGGCCGGGCAATGCGCAGCTTCGGGAAGTCGAACTTCGTCGGGACGTGATTCGAATTGAGCGTTACTACCAGCGGAGAGGATTTGACGAAGTCTCGGTTGACTGGAGGCTGGAACCGATGGGACGCAATTGGAAGAAGAGAGTCGTTTTTGAAATTGGGGAAGGGGTTCCTCAGAGAGTGGGCACGCTGGAGGTTGTTTTTCAGGGATCTGAGGACAGTGAAACCCGGATTCGTGAAAGCCGTGGGTTTTT
>JBBDRX010000107.1:0-17791 GCA_040905245.1 Balneolaceae bacterium
CGAACCGGTTCATCCCTAAGCCTTTCGATTTCATGAAGAACCGCATCTATCGCGTCTGCAGTCGCCGGGCTTCGAGTCAAAACGCCGGCCGTAAACAGCCCCGGATAGAACAGATTACTCCCGTAGGATCCAAATACCGCATAGGCGAGCCCCTTTTCACTCCGAACCACCTGAAACAGACGTCCGGAAAAGCCGCCGCTCAGCACCTGGTTCATCACCTGTAAAGCCGCATAGTCGGGATTGTCCCTCCTTCCACCCAAGTGTCCCAGAAGTACATAGCTCTGATTTACATCCCGTTTGTCAATAAAATAAATTCCACTATCCTCCAGAAACGGGATATCAGGAAACCGAAGCTGGCTCCTCTCTCCACGAGGCAGATTTCCAAACGACTGTTCCAGAAGTTCTTTCATCGTTTCCGAGTCAAAATCACCAGCCACGCCAATCATCAGATTTTCCCCGATAAATGCATCTTCATGAAAGGCCACCAGGTCGAAACGGGTAATCCGATCCAGTGTCTGGTACTCCATGATACGCCCATAGACTGAATCGGCACCATAGATCAATCTGCGAAACTCGCGCCGGGCAATCTGTCCGGAATCATCATTTCGTCTGGAGATCATGCTTTTCAGTTGTGTTCTTGCAAGCTCTACATCCTGCTCCGGATAGGCCGGGCGTACGATCAGTTCTCCGAGAAGAGAGACCAATTCTCCGGTATTCTCTTTAAGAAGGTTCAGCCGGACCTGGCCGGACTGAAACCCCATCGACACCTCCAGGGTTGCCGCCCGATCTTCCAGAATTCTCTGCATTTCGTCAGAGGGGGTTGCAACACTTCCTCCACTCTCCATCGCCTGCGCAACCATCTGCTCAAGTCCTTCCAGGCCTTCCGGCACCTGAACCCCACCGGTTCGTGCCATAACTGTGATATCCACCAGCGGGAGCTCATCGTCCTCGAGAAGATAGATACGAATGCCATTGCTCAGCTCCGCAATATCCAGTTCCGGCCGTTCAAATTTGTTCAGAGGCGGATACTCCAGCTCCTGCCAGCTTTTCTGCCCTTGTACAGTGAACGGCATCACAAAAAAAAGAAGAAGCAGTCCCCAAAATCCTTTATGAAACCCGTATAGTGGGGATACTCCAATATAGGTATGTACCATTCCCGTCATTTCGATTCACCTCTCATCAATCATTCTCTTTTCCGGTAGAGTCCCGGTTTACAATGGAACCGACGGTCCGGTTCTCTTTGACCAGATAACGCATTGCAACGCGTTGCAGGTCTTCAAGGCGTACCGATTCGAGATCCTCAAGATAGGTAAACACCCTTCTCCAGTCTCCCTGCTGAGCATGAGTCTCGGCAAACTGAAGCGCCAGACCCCGATTGGAATTGAGGCCCCGAATCAGGCTTGCCCGCGCATTTGTCACCGCCCGGTCCAGTTCTGATTGTTTCGCCTCTCCCCGCTTCACTTTATCGATCTCCTCATCGATCATTCGTTCCAGTGTCGGGAGTTCAACTCCCCGGTTGGGTACTGCCAGTGTCAGGAACATCGATGGATACTTGGTTCCCGGAAATCCGTTAAAAGCTGTGACGTCCAGAGCTGCCCGTTCCTGTTCGACCAGTCGACGATAGAGACGGGAAGTCCGCCCATCAGAAATAACCGCACCGAGAATTTGCAATGCAGGCCAGTCTTCGTGCATTTGATCCACAGTATGATATCCGGCCAACAAAATTGGCTGGCTGTCCTCTTCGATCACCAACCTCCGTTCTCCTCGTTGCCGTGGCTCTTCGGTGACTACTTCCAGTTCGGAGCGCCTGGCTGGGAGATCACCAAAATAACGTTCCGCAAACTCTCTCATTCGGGCCGGATCCACATCTCCGGCGATCGCCACCGTGAGCCTTCCCGGTGTATAGTACTGTTCATAGAACTCGCGCGTGTCACGAATCGTTGTCGACTCAATATCCGAGGGCCATCCAATGACCGGATTCCGATAGGGGTGAGCGGAATAGGCGACGCTTAAAAACTCCTCTACCAGCCGGCCGATCGGGCTGGAATCGGTCCGCATTCTGCGCTCTTCATGAATCACTTCCTTCTCTGCATAGAACTCCCGGAATACCGGGTCCCGAAAACGATCTGCCTCCAGCAAAAACCATAGCTCCGCCCGGTTTTCCGGCAAACTGTAGTAGTAACCCGTTGCATCGGCACTGGTGAAGGCATTCAGGCCGGTACCCCCTTCCCGTTCAATAATCATTGAGAACTCGTTGTTCACGACATAGGCCGCAGCCGAATCCCGGTACGCCTCAAATCGGCTGCGATACTGTTTCAGCTTTGTGCTGTCGGGGACAGGCCGGTTTCTTTCCAACAACCAGGAGCGGTAGGCATCATCCATTTTCCGAATCCACCTCTGTTCACGCTCCCAGTTCGTTGTACCGATCTCTTTTGTCCCCTTGAACACCATATGCTCGAACATATGGGCAATTCCGGTCCGATTGGCAGGTTCATTAACGCTCCCGACATCTGCAAATGTGACGAAACTGGCCACAGGAGCAATATCCCGCTCAATAATGATAAAATGGAGTCCGTTCTCAAGCGTAAACTCGGTGACACGCTCTTCAAAAGACTCCAGACCCTGAGCTTGCGAGGCCGGGGCTAACAGACAGCACAGAAGAGCAATCACCAGGCCGATGCTTCCAGCAGTATGTTTTCCTGCTGTCGAACCGGATCGGGCCCATTTCACTTCTCTCATAAGTCTACCCCGATTCTTTTTGGGTTGCAGTCGTTTCTGAAAATCAGAGGAAAAGCAGAAAAGTCCAAAAGAGAAATACCGGACAACAGCTGTACCAATTCCGCTGTCTATCTGTTATCTTGCGTAGCGGAAATGTATATTCTGGTTGATAAAAAGCACAATCAGGCAGATTTGGACAGACATCCAGTCCTGTTGTAAAGCAACATATCTGCCGCACAGATTATAAATCAAATGGGGAACGGCATGAAAAAAAAGCATACACCCCTGATTGTTACGACCTTTTTAACTCTCATACTACTTATGGCTGCAGCACTTTTTTCGAATAAGAAAAGCGGGGACATGGATCCCCAGGCATTCAAGAAAGAACTGGAAAACCGTTCCGGGGTTGTCATTGATGTACGGACACCGGGCGAGTATGAAACGGGACACCTCGCAGAGACCGATTATCTGATTGATTTTCTCTCCGACGATTTTGATGAGGAGATCAACAAACTGGACAAGGAAAAAACCTATTACCTCTATTGCCGGTCCGGAAACCGAAGTGGCAAAGCAATGAAAAAGATGCTCGATGCCGGTTTTCAGGAAGTATACAATGTCGGCGGATATGAAGAGCTCGTCGCAGCCGGAATTCCATCAAAACGATAGTACTCCCGATTTTTTGAACCATTCCCAGTCGGACAACACTTAACAAATAATGATTTCTATGACCTGGAAAGAAGCCATTCAATCCTATGCAGAACAGTCAGGAATCAGTAAGCCCCTGACGCGACGCATCTATACACTCACTGAAATGATGGAGCAGCTCATCCTCCGAAAAGAACAGGACTCCCTGTTCAAGCTCGCCGCCGAGCTGCCGCAGCTCAGCTCCAGTGTACTCAAAGAGACATCGGACAGAAACGCGATCAAGGAGCTTCAGAAACAGATCGCCGGGCTTTCTCACAAAGAGATTGTAGACCTTCTTCGCATCTACACTATTTTTTTCCATCTGGTCAACTCGATGGAACAGCACGAAATTATTCGTATTAATCGGGAACGAGCCCTCAAAAGCAGCCCGGACAATCCCAGAACCGAAAGTATCCGGGATGCCGTACGATCTTTCAAGGAAGATGGTTACAGTTTTGAAGAGGCCGCCAAACTTTTCCGAAAACTGGATATCCAGCCGACCATTACGGCACACCCGACAGAGGCCAGGCGACGAAGCATCCTCAACAAACAGGATCAGATCAGTGGAATGATCACACAGCTGGACCGGGAGAACCTGACCCGGGACGAACGACAGATGCTCATGCATCAGGTCTTCAGCGAACTGGTTCTGTTGATCTCGACTGATGAAGTCCGTTCGGAACGACTTACTGTTGAAGATGAAGTGGAAAACGGACTCTTCTACTTTACCAACTCGATCTGGGAAACCGTGCCACGGCTTTACGATGATATCCACAATGCGTTCCAGACCTACTACGATCAGGTTCCCGAGATGCCGATCATCCTCCGGTATCGTTCGTGGATAGGAAGTGACCGGGATGGCAATCCGAATGTGACCAGCGAAATTACCTGGAACACGGTTCTGGAACAGAGAAAGACCGTACTGGAGCTCTATCTGAGAGAGCTGGACGAACTGCGCCGCTACCTGAGTCTCTCTCGTAATCTGATCGAGATTCCGAAGGAACTGCTCAAGTCCCTGAAGCGAGATCAAAAGGAGGCCCCCGTATCGGACCGGTACGCCCGACGATACAATAATGAGCCCTTCCGTCGAAAAATCACACACATGATGCATCGACTGCGCAAGCTCATTGAAGATCTGCAGGACGAACCGAGACATCTGCTGGCCAGCGCACAGTCTTACCGGGCGGGCGATTTTGTCTCCGACCTGGAACTGATCCGTGACTCCCTGAGAAAGTGTAACCTGCACGAAGTCGCCAATTTCGGCCGGTTCAACAATCTAATTATCCGCGCAAAAACATTCGGTTTTCACCTCGCAGGTCTGGATATCCGACAACACAGCGAACTCCACGCCGATGCAGTAGAAGAGCTTCTGAAACTTGCCGGAGTCACAGACAAGTATACTTCTCTGAGTGAAGAGGAAAAGGTAGATCTACTGGCTGCAGAGTTAAAAAATCCGCGCCCTCTTCTCCCTGTCAGTGCCAAAGTGACGTCGGATACCGATCGTATTCTCAGCGTTTTTGTTCTGCTGAACGATATCCTGGAGCTGGACGAGAATGCTTTCGGTGACTACATCATCAGTATGACTCATGGCGTTAGTGACCTCTACGAGGTGATGATACTCGGCAAAGAAGCCGGGCTCTGGGATTACAAAAACGGGAAAGTCACCAGTCAATTTGATCTGGTCCCCCTCTTTGAAACTATTGAGGATCTTGAGAAGAGTGCCGGCATCATGGAGGGTATCTTCAGCAACCCGCTCTACAGTGAGCATCTGGAGTCCAGAAACCGGTTTCAGGAGATCATGCTCGGTTATTCGGACAGTAACAAGGATGGGGGATACTGGATGGCAAACTGGGCACTGCAGAAAGCTCAGGAAGAGCTGGGACAAGTGCTCCGACGCCACAAAATTGACTTCCGACTCTTTCACGGCCGTGGGGGAACCGTCGGGCGTGGTGGTGGTCGCTCCAACAAAGCAATTCTCGGCCTCCCGCCAATTAGTAACAATGGTCGTATCCGCTTTACCGAACAGGGAGAGGTGATCTCTTTCCGCTACTCACTGCCGGAAATTACGCGCCGCCACCTGGAGCAGGTGGTAACAGCCGTTGCCCGGGTGACGGCAGCAGGAGACCTGAGTGAACAATCTTCTGTCAACGACCCCTATTTTACAGAGTGCATGGACAGACTTTCTTCACGTTCCATGACCATGTATCGAGATCTGATCGACCATGAAGATTTCTGGGACTGGTACAAATCGGTCACACCGGTCGGACATATCGGGAACCTGCCAATTGCATCCCGGCCGGTATCCAGAAGCAGCTCCCAGGAACTTCAGTTCGATAGTTTGAGAGCCATCCCGTGGGTGTTTGCCTGGACTCAGGTACGGTATAATGTACCTGGATGGTATGGTGTCGGAACGGCTCTGAACGAATTTCTCGATGAGAAGAGTGAGAATCTCGATATTTGCAAGAAGTGGTACGAAGAGAAGACCTTTTTCCGTTCCATCGTGGACAATTCACAGCGAGAAATGGCACGAACCCATCTGCTGACATCAGAACTCTATGCAGAACGTATCGGGGATGGATTTCACGATATTCTTGCCAATGAGTTCACCCAGGCAAAAGAGGCGATACTCAAAATCACCAACCAGAAAAAGATTCTGGACAACCGAAAGGTGATACAGGACTCGATCCATTTCCGGAACCACTTCACCTATCCGCTCAATGTGATTCAGGTTGAATTGCTCAAACGATGGGATCAGGCTGCCGACGAATCGGAGCATGAGGCACTGAGAAATGTACTCTATCTGAGTATCAACAGTGTTGCTGCCGCAATGCAGAGTACCGGTTAACGGGATTCGGATTTCCGGTTCTGAGCCGGGGTTGAACCCTGGCTCGGATCATGCGCAACACGCTGAGGCAAGAACTCTTGCGGGTAGTGTGAGATATAGCTTTCGCCGAAAAGGCGGTTATGGATCGCTGTATTCTGATAGATCTCCCAATCGCGTTCCCCGATACGCCGGTACCAGAGTGTAACCCCCGAGGAAGTCATCACGATAAATGTGGAATAGAGAATGGCGATCCAGAGCATCTGACTCTGTACAGGCTCCGAAAAACTGAGCAGAATGATGGCAAAAGCAACAGGGCCGTTCTGAATCCCCGTTTCAAGAGAGATGGCACGCTGGAAAATGGGTTCAAGACGGAAGAGCCGGGAAAACCAGTATCCAAACAAAAATCCCATTAACCCCACACAAATCGACGCCGCATAGACCTGCCAGGGTGTTTCCAAAAACAGGCTTCCATGTCGGAAAAACGCGGTCCCGATCAGATAGAGAATCACAATGATCGCTACAAATCCTGCCGTATCCTCTGCAGTTTTGGCCCACGCTCTGGACCGAACCCGCAGAACCATCCCCGCACCCGCAGGTATCAGAACCAACAACAGAGAGCCGACGATATTCCCGGTCGGAATCACGAAATTCGTATCACTGCCGGCCGCTCTCATCGCATCGCTGATCTCTCGGGTAAACGTACTCGCATAAAACTCGAGCAAGAGAGGCATCAACAACAAGGCAAGCAGCGTCGAAGCCGTAGTCATGGCGATACTGAGCGCTACCGAACTTCGCGCAAAGTAGGAGAACATATTGGATGTACTCCCTCCGGGAAGACACCCGATCAGTATCAGGGCAATCGCGAACTCCGGTGGCAGCTGCAGGAAAACAGAGAGACTCCATGCGACAAGCGGCATCAAGCCGAACTGGGACAGAAACCCGATGAGGACTCCCCTTGGCTTACGGGCCACGGTCCGAAAGTCGTCAACCGTCAGGCTCGCCCCCATCCCGAACATGATCACCAAGATCATCAGCCCCAGTAACAGCTGATCGATATCATGCAATAGCTGTGTATCAAATTCCATCATACGGCTGTCCGTTAACCCTCCCGTTCATACATTTCCCGAATCAGGCTTGCATACTTCTCTTCGATTCGGTGGCGTTTCAGTTTGAAAAGACCCGTCATCTCGTCTCCGACAGTAAACGGTTCCGGAATCAGTCGGATATCACGAATCAATTCATGACGTTTGAATCCCCGTTGTCGGCTGATTCGGGATCGAACTTCTTGCCGAATTCGTTTCTTCGTTTCCGGATTTTGAATCAGCTCCTCCAGCGTCTCCACACTCATCCCTGCCTTTTGAAATCCCTCCAGGCTGGGCAGAGCCAGTAACCCGATATGCTTCTGATCCTGGCCCACGATCATGCAGTTCTCGAGAAAAGGACTCTGTTTGAGGCACATCTCGATCGGTTCCGGCTCCAGATTCTCACCACTGGATAACACTACTGTCGCCTTTCGGCGGCCCAGGATTTTCAGACAGTCATTATACGTCATCATTCCGAGATCTCCGGTCCTCAGCCAGCCGTCCCGAATGGTCTTTTTTGTCAGTTCCGGTTGCCGATAGTACCCTTTCATAACCTGCGGCCCCCGAACTTCAATCTCTCCTTTCTTTCCACGCCCTCCTCCCGATTTGTCAGAGGGAAAGAGTATCGCCCCGCTTTCGAGATCCACAATCCGAATATCGGTTTTTGGCATAAGCGGCCCGACTGTTCCGACAACCAGTTTCTCAGGAGTACGTACCGCAATAACCGGGCTTGTCTCGGTCATACCATACCCTTCGAGAACCGGAATTCCCAAATCGTTAAAAAATTGATCGATTTCGCTGGGGAGTGCACCGCCGCCGGATACGGTTGCTTTCAGAGCCCCTCCTGTCCGCTGCCTCACCGGCTCAAGAACCGCTGCATTGAAAAACCCGTACCAGGGTAGCAGAAGTACCCATCTGAGCATGTGCATCAGATACATAATAGCACGAACCCATCTCGATACAGGCTCCAATCGAAGATCATTTCCCCTCATGAAAAAGAGCGAAGCCTTGTAATAGTGTGCCAATCCATATCCTGTCCGGAACAGAAACCTGCGAACCGGATGTGCCTGGCGAACCCCATCCAGAATTCGCTGGTGCAGACTCTCCCAGAGCCGTGGTGCCGACCCCATAAATGTCGGTTCTACCTGTAGAAGATCTTCGGCGAGTGTGCGGACTCCGGAGTAGTAGGTACAAGCACCGCAACTGATGGTATAGACCTCAAAAACCCGTTCGAAAATATGCCAGACAGGCAGAATAGAGAGTACCCGATCCGTACAACTCAGGTCGATCGGAATCATCTCCATCTGGGACATCATATTACTATGAGTAAGCATTACCCCTTTCGGTGTTCCGGTTGTCCCTGAAGTATAGATCAGCGTAAACAGGTCTTTGGGGTCCGTTTCGGCCATTCTGCGAACAGCAGATTCATCTCCATCGGATCGGTGGTCGGCCCCGGCTTTTCTCACGTTTCCCAACTGCTCAACTCCGGTGAAATGACTCTCTCCGCCATCCATTAAAATCACACTTTCCAGATTCGGGAGTCTCTCCTTCTGTAGCATCACACGATCCAGAAACTCCGGATCCTCTACAAAAGCTACCTTTATTCCGGAATGGTTGATAATATAGACCAGTTCCTCTTCTGTAACATCACTGCCTCTCGGGACGTTAACCGCACCGGAAAGCTGAATGCCATAATCAGCCAGGATCCACTCCACACGGTTGTCAGAAAAAAGTCCGATGTGATCACCGGGCTGAACACCCAGACGGATAAGCCCGGTAGCAAGATCCAGCCCCTGCTCATACAGCTCCCGGAATGAGACAGGGTGCCAGTTCAAAGGCCCTTTACTTGTTGCAAATGCCGGTAATTCCCCGTATCGCTCCGCTGCCTGAAAATAGAGTTGGGCCAGCGTCGGGGCAACTATTCGATTGTCCATCGGGTTCGGTCAGTAACAGTCCGTATGATCGATTCAAAATAGAGATCCTCCCCATATACCCCAAATACAGAGCCTGGATCGACAAACAGCATGATCACACTGCGGAAGAAGTGATTCATGGCTTGCGTCAGCCTCTCTTCCGCATCAACGACTTCAACTGATGGCGAAATTTCGGAGCCCCGCCATTGGCCGGATGCCGTACAGCATGATGATCGACACGAATTTCTCTCAGCAGCTCTTCGCACTTCCGGCCCACAGCAATGACCGACGCCTGATCAAAGAGGCTAAGAAACTGCTTCAGTAACGGGGTTCCGTATGCCATTTCCAAAGGGGTCGGAGTTCGGTTACTCAACAGGCCCCGGTCGGGACTGTAGGGATGCCAGGGCAACGCATTCCAGAGTACAACCTGATACGGATCCAGCTCAAGATCCGAAATCGCTCCCCACATGATGGTTGCGGTCGGCTCGGTCATGCCCTTTCGGTTCAACTCGGGGTTACTGGTGCGCTCGGGTTGCATCGTGCGAAAGACATGCTCCGGAGCCACTCCGTATTTCTGCTTCTGATGCCCGAGCAGGATTCGTTCAGAAGTCATGGCAATTCCCGTAAAGTGCCCCCCCTGGTAACCCAGAGCCTCCGCGACAAAAAGCCAGCGGGCCCGCCCAATCCGCTCCTGCAGGTACGTCTCCAGCTGTCTCCAACGAATCTGTGGAGCCTCTGCAGACAGATCGTGATCGGGATCCTGTTGGTGCCATGGATTGAAAAAGGGGCCAGGCGGCGAGTTTCCGAGCTCGTCAATAAATGACGGGATAGAGGTCATACTTGTCTGTTGTTCAGATTTGAATAACGTTTGGGCAAAGATAGACGATATAATAACAAAGCGATAAGTTGAAGCAATACTTTTACTAAAAAACATCTTATCTTTTTGGTTTGGAATCGAAACCCATAATAGCACCGATGACTATCAAAACGACTCCTGCAGAAAAAAGCCGGCTTTCAACTGTCGACTTCGATCATCTCGACTTCGGCAGAACCTTTTCCGATCACATGGTGGAAATGATCTGGGAGAATGAGTCCTGGTCCGAGCCTCACATCAAACCATACGGCCCCATCTCCTTTACCCCTGCCCTGAGCTCCCTGCACTATGGCCAGGAGATTTTTGAGGGCATGAAGGCCTACTATGTAGACGAGAAAACATTGCATCTGTTTCGGCCGGAGGTACATTATCAACGATTCTGCCACTCCTGTCAGCGGATGTGTATGCCGGAGATCTCTTACGAAACCTTTCTTGCCTCCCTGGAAGAGTTACTGCGTATTGACTCCGGTTGGGTCCCCAAAAAGAAAGGCCGGGCTCTCTATATCCGACCGCTGATGTTTGCTTCACAAGAGTTTATTGCAGCAGTCGAATCGAATCGATACAACTTCTACTTCATCACGTGCCCGGTAGCAGCCTATTACAAGGAAGGATTCAACCCGGTCTCGCTGTCAACCACTCGCGACTACGTACGTGCAGTCAGAGGAGGTACCGGTGAAGTGAAAACCGGTGGAAATTACGGGGCCAGCTTTCTTCCTGCCAAACGTGCACGGGAACAGGGATATACACAGGTGCTGTGGCTGGATGCTGTTGAAAACCGGTATGTCGAGGAGGTTGGAACAATGAACATTTTTTTCCGGATCGACGACAAGCTCGTTACGCCAAAACTCTCCGGTTCGGTTCTGAACGGTATTACCCGACGATCTGTCATCGAACTGGCACACGACTCCGGAATTGAGGTGGAAGAACGAAAAATCTCAATCGAGGAAGTTCTCGAATCCGGAGCATCCGGAAAGCTTCAGGAGGTGTTCGGAACAGGCACCGCGGCGGTTATCTCACCGGTTAAAACCATCCATCACGACGGGACAACAATCCGTATCGGAGATGGAACAGTCGGGCCGACGGCTCAAAAAATGTTCGATACAATTACCGGTATTCAATACGGTGATCTGGACGATCCGTATGGATGGACTCACCCGGTCCGCCTCTGAGAGATCATGGCTACTGTGAACGACTTATCCGTTCAGACAACCGAAAGAGTCTGCGGGGTACTTTCGACGGGTACACCCTCTGTATTTCGGACCAGATCGATCCGGCCCAGACGAAGCCCGCTGTGCCCGGCCTGTGTAACCAGAGTTCTTCCGGCGGCATTCTTTACTGAGACTGGTTCGTCCAGAAATGTATGAGTATGACCACCGATAATCAGGTCGATACCAGCCACCTTTTCGGCAAGTTTGCAGTCGTCCGGTTCCCTCCCTGACTGCCGATAACCCAGATGACTCAGACAAATCAAATAGTCACAGCGTCCGGCGACCCGAAGATGATCTACAAGCCTCTCTGCCCAGTTGTAAGGATTTCCGTATCGCAACGCCCCATACTGTTCTTTCTTCAGAAACGGATAAAAGTTGATGCCGAGGCCAAAGATTCCGATGCGAAATCCACCCCGCTCCCGGATGATAAACTGACGTACCCAGGGATCCAGCGGTGTTTCTTTTACGCGGTAGTTGGCACAAAGAAACGGAAAGTTTGCCCTTGAAGCGGCTTCGGCAAAGGCGTCCAGCCCACCAGTCAGATCGTGTTCCCCAAGGCAAGCTGCATCGTATCCCATCCGGTTCATCAGCTCGATCTCCACACGGCCACCGTGAACCTGATACCAGGAGGTTCCGAAAAAGAGATCCCCTGCATCCAGCAGGAGTACTTCCCGACCGCTGTTCCGAATCTGATCGATCAGGGCAGCCCGGCGAGCCATTCCGCCTTTTCCGGCATGGCGTATTGCATGTTCAGGAAAAGGATCGATCCGGGAGTGTGTATCATTCGTATAGAGAATCGACAATCCGGACTTCTCCTCATTCTCAGGACGAACAAGGGTTCCGGGCAGAAAGAATCCTGTACTCAGCCCGATACTCAACCTTAAAAAATTTTCTCGCCTCATTGTTCGAATGATATGGGGCTTGCATCTGAAGATACAGATGGTAAAATCGGTGATTCAGTTATCGGATCCGCACACGGTGATCTTCCAGTGGCTCCACACAAGGGTTGGCACGAAAATAGTCGATCATCAGTTCCCGAAGCAGCAGATCATAGTCTGTCCTGGATCGGTACTCCTGAAGGGAAGGAAAACGATCTTCAGAAAGAGTGGAATGTCCGGTTGCAAGAAAATAGGTTCTGTCATCTTCTAGGGAGCCGGAATCGACGAGAACCCCACTGGCCGAAGAGTTCTGAATTACCATTCTCAATCCACTGATCGGTGCTCCACCCTCGGCCGCGATCTCGTCTGCCAGGTCGCGGACGGTTCGCCCTTCCATCTCCAGGACTGTCAATCGCTCATCGGCAGGCATGAGTTTGTGAAGATCACCGACTGTGATCTCTCCTTTCGGAAGTTCTGCAGCAATCAGAGCCGGATCCAGAATGGCAAGATGCACAAACCGCTCCATCTCATGTGCCGCCCGATACCGAAGGATATCGGCAGTAACATTTCCGAGTGCACTCTCTGGTTGTCCATACCGAAACGGACCGGCCGACACAGACAGAGTCCGGTTCATCTCCAGGTCCACCCTGCGGCGCCACGGCCCCAGATATCGCTCCAGCTGCTCGTCGGATTCTACGGAGCCATCAATCGTATAAAAATACGCCGGCTCCGGAGCGTTCTCTTCTCTTGTAAGCTCTCCGGCCGGACTGCAAGAAAACAGAACGGTGATACACACCATTCCGATTACGAAACCGAGTCTCATCACACCCATTGTGTCATTATCGCATAAACATTCGAGTCATCACATCACCCAGGCCGATCTTTCGGATTCCATCCGGCAGCTCAAACTGGGATGCAGGAAGCGTCCTTTTCTGTACAAGTACAGCCTCTACACGGGTGACCATCTCTTCTCCCTCGACATACTCGATTAACAGAGGAAAGCTGTTCCGATTCATAAAGAGCTCCATGGGTAACTCTGTTTGAATCAACGTAGAGAGAGACTGATGCCAAACCTCCTGCAAAAGCCCCCAGTCGATCCGAATCTCATCTGAAAGCCAGACAGAAACTACCTTGCCAGGCTCTTCAGATCGAACTCGAAACTCCTCTGTCTGGTATCCCTGTATCGTACGGCTTCTCCCTGTCTCTTCCAGACGATCCTCCCAGTCGAAAGGAACTCTGTCGGATCTTCCTCTCATCTGCTGCAAAAAACCAGCCATCCCCTCCAGCTCTTCCCTGGTGAGTTGAAGCGCCTCATTCTTTCGATTCAGAAAAGTAAAGTCACTTTGACTCCCCCGAGCCAGAAAACGATCGGCATCCAGGCCAGCGAGTACCCGGTGAGAATGGCTGCTCTCCAACCAAATCCGGTCCGTCGCAGTAAAGATTGAATAGGTTCGCTCCGAAGGTGTACCTGGCTGCCGGTCCGATACACGAAAGTGAATGGCCCCCTCAAACAGATCCACACGCTGGGCGACTGCAAGATCAACCGCCGCCAGAAAAAACAAGACCAATACGATTCGGGACATTGTGGCGTGGTTCATTTAATGAGTTGCCAGAGGTTCAGTAGTCAACGCGAAATCGTTGGATTCATTTCATGCATCCGTCAATTCGCCAGCATCTACATTCACTTTGTGGATCCAGCCACCTGCGACGACATCTTCCCCTTCATAGCAGACAACTGCCTGACCGGGAGTGATGGCTTCACGGCCGGCCGGAAAATTCACCTCCATTTCCGAATCGTCAAGCTGACGCATGGTTCCCAGTGCACCGGCATCATTATACCGAATCTTTCCGGTCACCTCCATCTCACCATCAGGCACCTCATCATACTTTACCATATTCAGCTCTTTGGCCCGACAGGTTGTCCGAATCAGATCTTCCTTCTCACCGATCGTAATTGTATTGGTTTCGGGGTTAATATCTGTCACATAGACCGGGTATCCCATCGGCAGATCCAATCCACGCCGCTGGCCGATTGTATAGAAAGGATATCCCTTGTGCTCTCCGACAACGCGACCGTCCCGATCCACAAACTTACCACCGGAAACTGCCTCCTCAAGACCATCGACCCGATCCATTAAAAACCGGTGATAGTTGTTATCTGGAATAAAACAGATTTCATACGAGTCCGGCTTGTACGCAACATTCAACAGGCCAAACTCCTCCGCCAGCCGCCGAATCTCTGTTTTTTCATACTGACCCAGTGGAAAAATGGTCCGGGCCAGATGCTCTTGCCGGACTCCCCAAAGCGCATAAGACTGATCCTTGGATTGGTCTTTGCCCATTGAGATTACGTACCGGCCGGTTTCTTCACGAACCTTGGCATAATGGCCTGTGGCAATGTAATCACAATCGAGCTGATCGGCTCGACGCAACAGAGCGGCCCACTTGATATGGGTATTGCAGAGTACGCACGGGTTCGGTGTTCGTCCACTTGTATAATCTTCGATAAACCGGTCGATCACCCAATCTCCAAACTCGTCTCGAATATCAACGATAAAATGTTTGAACCCGTGTCGGACAGCAATTTGACGAGCATCGTTCATTGACTCGACGGTACAACAGCCGGTCTCCTTCCCGCTATTCCCACCACTTCGATGGTAATCCCAGGTCTTCATGGTAATTCCGATCACATCATAACCCTGTTCTCTAAGCATAACAGCTGCAACCGAGGAGTCGACTCCCCCGCTCATCGCTACAAGAACACGGCCCTTGTTACTACTCATGGCACACTCCCTTTATCATCCGTAAACGAACCATATAAGATAGCCAATCCGTAAGGAAATTACATATAGAGATAGGGCTTCCAGTTTTCCCGCACTCCGCCAAGCAGATCCCGGAAAAAAGTAATAGGGACCGGACGGAAAGGGTCTCGCTTGAGCGGCATTTTCGCTTCAGAAGGAGTACGGTTTCCTTTTCGTACATTGCATCGGTTGCAGGCTGTCACAAGGTTTTCCCACCTGTCTTTCCCGCCACGACTCTTGGGAATTACATGATCAAGAGTCAGATCACTATGGGCACCACAGTATTGACACTCATGGTGGTCCCGTTTCATCACATTTCTTCTGGAGAGTACAATGCGATGGTAAGGAATTCGTATATACGATCGAAGCCGAATCACGGATGGATAAATATAGGACTCATCAACTGTACGGATCTTTCGGTCCGGCTCGTCATGCAACAATTCCGCTTTCTCCAGAAACAACAGCTTCATGGACCGCTGCACAGAGCAAATACTGAGAGGCTGGTAGTCCTGATTCAGGACAAGTACGTGGCTATCCATCGTAGATTTTGGTTAAGGTACGGATCATACAAGGTATAACGAGCTAATAACAAGCCCAATTATGGTTTTTTTTAGGTAAAATATCAACTCATTAACACGCCGTTTCAACTGATTGAAAAAGCTCCTATTTTGACGCTGTCCGGAGTACGCAGAACAATCTTATGGCCGAATCGTACAATCTGATACTGAAGTCGGAATTCAGCGAGACTGAAAAGGTGCTCTCCTTTGTGGAGAAAATCAGCATGGAGGAGCAACTCTGTGAAGCTCTTCAGGAACGGGTAAAACTGGCAGTGAGTGAAGCGGCTACCAATGCAATTGTGCATGGAAACAGAGAAAACATTCAGAAAAAGGTAGCCATCCGGATCAGTGTCGATCGAAATAGAGTCCTTGTAGAAGTACAGGACGAGGGCGACGGGTTCAGCCCGAACGAAATCCCGGATCCGATCGATTCAGACAATCTGTTGCGGCCGGGCGGACGTGGAATTTTTCTGATTCGCGAGTATTGTGACGGAGTTCGTTTTGCAGACCGTGGTCGCTGCGTTATACTCCGATTCGAACGCGGAAAAAAAGATTAGATCCCGATTTCCGTCAGACTTCCCCCGAGGCGAAGTAGCTCAGTCTCCGCTACTTTTGCTCTGTATCTTGCCTCTATAAGCCGACTCTCTGCATTCAGGTAAACCCGCTGAGCTTCACGAAATTCAAGAGCACTAATCATCCCCTCCCTAAACCGTTCCAGTGCAATCTCCATGCGCTCATCTGCATTGTCCAGATTATTCAACTCCAGCCGTACCAGATTCAGACTATTCTGATAACTCTCCCAGGCTCTCAGCAATGCAAACTCCAGTCGCAGGTTCTCCTCTTGCAGCTGTAGTTGCCGGCTTTTTTGCTCAATTTTTGCATTCTGAATTCGGCGGTTCATCTCAAACCCGTCAAAAAGATTAATACGAGCTGTCAGGCCGATCATGAATCCATCCGTTTCATTGAACCGCATAAATCCTCCTCCTCCATCGGTACGGTTGTACTGATATCCACTCTGAAGTTCCAGTTCAGGCCAACGCTCCCGCTGGACCTCCTGCAGCTCCAGGTCAGAAATTCGCTGTTCGATTCGGATCATGTGAAGCTGTGAATTTTCCTGAAAGGCATGAGCACGGATCGTATTGTACTGGAGCCCTTCGTTCACCGGCAGCTCGTCAGAAACCGAAAATTGGAGATCCTGATCAATACCCATCCACTCAATTAACTGAATTTTGGCTTCCTGTAGCCGGTTCTGTTCCTGCATCAGCTGAGCCTTGTCCGCATTCAGATCCGTTCGGGCCTCCAGCAGTGCATATTCCGATCCGGAACCCAGATCACGCATTGTTTCAGTAATCCCGATCCGTTCCCGGGTCACGTCAATCAACTCCTGAAACACGTTCAGCTGGTTCGCTATACGCACAGTATGGGCATACGCTTGAATAATCTGCTGTACCGTCTCTTCTACACGAGACTGCAGGAGTACCTGGCTCAACTCTTCCAGTTCACCCAACCGTTCATAGCTGACAAACATCCGCATCCCGTCAAATACCGTCCAGGTCAACTCCACTCCGGCGGCAGAATTAGTCGAGGTAGCTCCCCGATTCTCACGACTTTCCGGAGGGTTGCCGCTCAACTCAAACCGACTGTTTTCGATGCTTTCGGTACGCGAGCCCGTCAGTTCAACCGAAGGCAGGAATCCGGCATTTCCAAGCGTTCGGTTGTTTTCGGCCATCGCCACCGACTCTCGCTCAATCCGAATCCCGTAATTCTGCTCCAACCCGATCTCAATTGCCTGATCCAACTCCAGAACCGGTAGAGACGAGTCGGCCTCTGCCGGCTGAAACAATAAGAAGAGGGTGAATAAAAGGCTCATTCCAGCTCCGTAACCTGAAGTTTTTCTGCCTGTTTCAAACGATCTTCGTCCAGCTCAATTTCGCGTTTATGTGATGCAAAATAGCTGTAAATGGCCGGGATTACATACAGCGTCAAAAAGCTCCCGACAACAAGCCCGAATATCACAGCAATCCCCATGGAAACTCTGCTTTCCGAACCTGCACCGAAGGCAAGTGCTATTGGCAGTACACCCAGTACGGTAGAGAGTGTGGTCATCAAAATCGGACGAAAACGAACGGCAGCCGCATCACGAATAGCTTCATCGATCGACATTCCCTGAAGTTGCCGCTGATTGGCAAATTCTACAATCAAAATTCCATTTTTGGTAACCAGTCCGATGAGCATAATCATGCCAATCTGGC
>JBBDRX010000108.1:0-17773 GCA_040905245.1 Balneolaceae bacterium
GCTCGGAATTTTGAACGAGGAGGATGAAGGGGTCATCAATGTCGCAGCCGATATTGTGGAGAGCAGCCTCATCTATCGGGAGCAGGACGGGGTGAACCAGGCAGAGGTGGATATCGAAGTCCGGATTACAGGCATTGATAATACCACATACTCCGACAGTTACACGACCTCCCTTCAAATAGAGACGGAACGGCCGAGTTACGTTTCCAGCTCGAAACTCATTCACTTTAACCGGGATATTCCGACACCACCGGGCCAGTACCGGGTTCAATTCTTTCTCCTGGACCGCACATCCGGAAACCAGACGGTCCTTCAGTCGGATACCTTTATTCCGAATCCAGAACTGGAGCAGCGAAACCTCACCGCAGTACGCCTGATGGCCAAACAGTCGCAACGAGAAGAGATGAAATACCAGCCGGTGACCACCTACGATGTTTCGACGGTCAACGACAGCATCCGTTTTGTGGTACAGGTAACAAACAACCGTCCCGAACAGCCGGTCGAAGTGAGATCGAAACTGATTCAGTACCCATCGGATCAGTCCGCCGCCCGGCCCATGAACTTTCAGAACTACTCCCCCTCCAGTATTCAGTACAAAGGTGTTGATTATGATGACCCCGAAACACTTGACGAGACCTTCCGAACCCTGGAACAACCCGGGAGTGTCCTGATTGAGTATCGCTACTCCCTCCCGGAAGAGGGAAACTACCGCTTTGAAGTCCGGGTAGACGACGAGCAGGAGGAGCTCTTCAAGGCACGGGATTTTGCCGTACTCGGACGCAACTACCCGGCACTGGAGAATCCAAGAGAACTGGCAGAGCCGCTCATCTACCTGATGGACCACCGGGATCACGAAGAAATGATGAAAATTGAAGATCCCGACTCCCTCAAGCAGGAAATTGACCGATTCTGGCTCTCCAATGTCGGAAGTGCCAGCAGGGCACGGCAGGTCATCTCACTCTACTACGAGCGGGTCGAACAGGCCAACAAGCAGTTCACCAATTTCAAGGAGGGCTGGAAGACCGATCTCGGCCTCATCTATGTTCTGTTCGGCCCCCCGTGGTATGTGGACACCAGCCTGAACAACATGCAGTGGATCTACTCGTACGACCGGGCGGATCCGCGTTATAATTTCTATTTCCGGCGGCCCCGGGGCCGGAGTGAATTCTACCCGTTCAACAACTATCTGCTACAGCGGGATTCAGACTATTTCTCCATCCAGTATCGACAGATCGAACGGTGGCTCACTGGAGAGATTATCAACCGGCCGCTCTGACGGATATTCCGGTCGGGCTGAACCGGTTCTACTCGAACCGGTTGCCACGCTCCATGGCGATCAAACGGTTCAGATTTACCGTGATGGTTATATCTTCGCCATCCACCGTATATTCATTGATCGACGAATACGTGCCGGGCATCCAGGATGGGATATGAGCGGTCCGGTCTTCCTGCGTGATATTTTCGTTGTTGAGAGCTTCGGTTTCCGAGACTGGCCACTTCACACCCAGATCGGCCATTCTTCGCCCCTCCCCAAAGAAAACTTCCTGGCGCATCAGATAGAGCAGCTCCAGCGCGTCGAAGCCCGGGGCCGCCAGGCTGTTAATTTCCGATTCGGTCACCGAAGTTCCCGATACGGTTGGCACTGGAGTTATTGCCGTCCGGTCCAGCACAAGGCCCTCCTTCCAGGGTGAGGAGTCGTCTGCCCGCACCCGGTAGTCAGAGCTGTTAGGGCGCTGTGCCTCACCGGAAGCTCCCTGTCTCGGCTCTTCTGTCTCGTTAAATTCCCGTACTGGTCGATCTTCCACCAAATCCAGCAGATTCTGGAGTGCCGTTTGAGCTCCCGGCAGATCCTCCTCCGAAAGGGCCGCTTCGGCCAGAATCAGGTGTGCCTCTTCGGCCGACTGCAGAACAACCGGAGATTCGTTGGTTCCTCCGAGGTCTCCGTACTTGGGATCCAGAAAATCGAGCCGGGGAAGTGGCTGCAAGTCATTAAAAGATTGACGGTCGTATACAGCATCCTGCATAAGGTTGGAGGGATTGTTTACAGCATCATACTCCTGCAGGCGAAGAAAGTCCGGGCTCTGGTCCAACACGCTCTGTGCATACGTAACAGCCTGATCCCGATCTCCCAGGTTATAGTACACCCTGGCCAGCGCCAGTTCATAACTTACCGAAGGAGCCATTTGATTTGCCCGCCCAAACGCCTCTGCCGCACGTTGAAAATGGGTGTCCGGACTCACGGCCGGCCCATCCGGCTCGGCCGGTAATGCGGTAAAGAGCTCCCCGGCCAACAGGTGCGACCACCCCTTGTAGAAATGCATTTCCGCTTCGGTTTCGGTCCCGGCCGCCTCGGTATCGTGCTCGGGCAAAATCACTTCCAGTCCGTATACCGCCTGCTCGCGAAGTCGGGCGATTGCCTTCTGGGCGTCGTCAAAATCCCCGTTTGTATCCGGAAACAGGCCATTATCGACACTACTATTAAAGAAACTACCCTCATTGACGTAATTATCGGTACTCAGCTCCGACGTCACGAGAAAATTATTGTAGACGTAGGCCAGCCTCTGGTTCAACCCGTTCAGCCAGCTTTCTCCACTCTGCGGCTGTTGGGAGGCGACGTCCAGGGTCAGATCCGGATTCCGGACCTGGGTTCCGTCGATCAGATCACAACCGCTCCAGAAAAACAGGCTTATCAATAAAAGTTGCAGAGAACGTTTCATAACTATTGCCGTTAAATTCATGAAAATGATCAAAAAACGTGTTAAAACTGGATTCGAACCCGGCCAGTGAATTGCCGAGAGGGTGACAGGGTCGATTGGGCAAACCCTCCCACACCGACACCGCCCTGGTTTCTCGCGATTCCCGCACCGGTCACTTCCGGATCAAAGTCGGAACTCGCAAAATTGAACGGATTCAGCGCCGAGGCTCCTATTGTAATGGATCGTACCAGCCCCCGGTGAAAGCGTTCGGGCAGCGTATAATTCAGATTGATCAGCCGCACCTTTAAAAAGTCGGCATCCTCGACCCACACACCGGCAAAACTGTTGAAATCGGGCCCCAACTCGTCTATGGCCTCTTCCGGAACCCGGCCGTCCTGCACACCCGACAGGAAGCGAAACACTTCGTCCATGTTGATCCCCTGGGCCCCCAACTGATAATCGGCTGTTACCGTCAGGGAAAAATTCCGGTAATCTGCGCTGACCCCAAGATTTCCGAACAGATCCGGAAGCGGGTCACCCAGATTGTCGTTTTGAATAATTTCATCAACGGTTCCATCTTCATTGAATATCGGACGGTTTCCACGGAAGTAACCAACCGGATACCCTTCGTCTATCCAGGAGCCCAAAAACCGAAATCCACCGACAGCAAATGGGGCGCTCTGGCCATTATCCACCACCTCGTTATGCAGCGTATTGACCGATGCCCGTAAATCCACAACCGCCTCCCGGCTTCGATAGACATTAAACCGGCCGGCCAGTTCCAATCCACGGTTTTCAATCGTCCCCAGATTCTGAATGGCCGATCCGAGGCCTGTGGAAGGGGCAAAAGGAGCGTTAAAGAGGGCGTCCTCCGTAACCGACTTGTACCAGGTCAGCTCCAGATTGATGCGATCTTCCACAAATGAGAGGTCACCACCCACCTCGACCGTCCGTGTACGTTCAGGGCGCAAGTTCACATCCCCCGCGGTACCAAATTCGACCGCCATCCGCTCCCGAAACGTCCCGATGCTGGCCAACACCTGATTGGAGAATGGGGTCGGAAAATTGCCGGCCCAGCCCAGATTGGCCCGCAACCGAAGCGTCGAGATCAACGAAGAGGGGATACGATCCTGAAAAAATGGCTCTGAAGAGAGATTGTACACCATCCCCACTTTTGGATAGATCTGTGTGTCGACCTCTTCACCGAACGCGCTGTTCTGATCTGCCCGGGCACCAAACTCCAAAAAGAGACGGTCCCGGTATCCCACATTCTCCAACAGATAGGCCCCGTAGTTGACCAGTGTCCGGCGGAAATTCCGGGCAGTCGAATTTCCACTGGAGAGAAGCAAAGACCCATCCGGCACCTCCGTAGCGTTCACGTAAAGTTGTCGCTCATCGTCCCGAAAGAGCTGGGCGCCGGCATTGGTGACAAACGAAAAGTTCCCGATCTCCGCTTCGTGACGCGCACCAGTCTCCAGCGTCATCCCCAGGTAATTCCTTGTAGACTCGCTCAGCCGGCCCTGATCCGTCGTACCATCGGGCACAAATCCATATGCGATCAGATAGGCGTTGGTTTCGTACAGATACTGGCCGCTGTTTCGCATGTCCAGGCCAACTACGGCTCTGGCCGTCAGATTCTCCCGAATATCAAAATCGAGCCGCTGGGAGGTTTGAAAGCGCTTGACCTCCTCACTGATATCGGTCAGATCCACATAGCCGTTGATATACTCCTCCATATTCTGATATTCCTGCTCGTCCCAGGATTCGGGGTCCCCAAAGCTTCCGGACTCGATATCGAATGCACTGCCACTGAAATTGGCGTTCCAATCCCTGGCAAATTCACTGCTGATAAATCCGAACGAACCATTGTATCGTACCAAATCGTTCAGACGGGCGCCAAACGCCGCCCGGAGGCTGTGACGAACCTGGTCATTATTGGCCATGACTCCGTCATCTTCGCTCATGGATCCGGAAAAGCTGTAGTTGAACGCCTCGCTCCCACCACTTGCCGAAAGACGATGCTCGTGTACCAGCCCGGGTGAGAAGAGAATGTCACCGGTTTCGTCGTATCGCAGGAAGTCTTTCGTAGCTGTCTTTGCACCGACAGACGATTCCCAGGAGAGACGTGAAGCGCCTTCAACTCCCTGTCGCGTAAAAATCTGAATTACACCATTGGCTGCATCCGACCCGAACTGGGTAGTCGCAGCACCTCCGCTGACCACTTCGATCCGCTCAATATTCTCAATCGGGATATCGGCCAGGGCCGAACTTTCCGCACCACCGGTCGATTCGTACAGCGAAAAAGCGGTGGTGTTGTCGACACGCACGCCGTCTACATAGACAACCGGTGTGGTCGAAGCCAGGGCCGATACCACTCCGCGGCCCCGAATCAACGATGCTGTCCCCGGTTGTCCGGAGGTCATCCGCACCTGGGAATTGGTAATGTTGGCCTGTAAAATTTGATCCAGCTGTACCATCGGCAAACGGTTCATCTGTTTCGCCGAAATGCTGGTCACATTGGTTGAGAGCCTGTACCGGGAGACCCCGCTCCCCTGTCCGGTCACAATCAACTCGTCCATACCGATCAGATCTTCCGACAGCTCAAAACGGACGGAAGACTCCGGAGACTGAACCGTCACCTGTTCTTCGAGAGTCCGGTAACCGATAAAAGAGATACGTATCTGATAGATACCGTAAGGAATGTTTTCCAGTGAAAATGCGCCGTCGGGATCCGTGACACCGCCTCGTTCGAGTTCCGGGAGGTAGATGTTGACGCCCGGTAACGCTTCACCGGTCCGCCCGTCTTCCACGCTTCCGTCCAGTGATCCGGTTTGAGCCAGAACGGCCGGCACCATAAATAGATGGAGCAATGCTCCGTACAGTAACTCTTTGCCCATAATATACCCTGAGTGTGATTGAAGCTCTCCCGCGTCCTTTGTTCTATTCGGGAGACTGATTGTAAGAAATTTCTAATAAAATAGCAGAAAACAGGCTTTTATGGTTATAAACCAATCCGACAAAACAGGTTACGAGAATGATATACGACTTCAAAACCAGCCTCCAACTTCGATTGAGTACATATTTCGGCACGATCATTGAGTTGCCGGCAACACGTGCCCGAATGGAAAGGGATTTTCCGTACTTCTGCCCGAATATTCCGTGTGTCCGGATTACTCTGTGAACGACGGGCCTTGGCCGCTTCGTCCGCACTGAATACAGAGAAGTGACCTATTCCAGACGCCTCGGCCATCGGCAGAAACGTCTCGATACCATGCCCATAGGCATTCGCCTTGATGACCGAAGAGATCGTCACCCCCTCCCCGACCCCATCACGAATATAGGCCAGGTTCTGTTCAAGCGCCGATCGGAAGAGTTCGATCAAAGATGCGTCCAGATGGATATCGTTCATTTACACTCCTTATCAGCAATCGTTATAAGCAGTTTTGTTACGGGTTCAATCAATGAATCGGGAAAATCGTACTCTGGCGAGTGCAGGTGCGGGCAGTTTTGGCCTGCTCCGACTCCAAACAGAGTAATATCTGAAAGTTGACGAAAATACCCCATATCTTCTGACCAGGGAAAGGGCTCTTCCAGTTCCCGGATATCCATACCCAGTCCAGTCGCTGCCTCCCGAACCATTGCCAGAGGTTTTTCGGCGTTTACTACGGCCGGAAATGGCTCCATCTCCTGCACGAAATGGTTCAACCCGTACGCTTCGGCCGATTCTCTCAATACCTGGCAAATATCCTCTTTCATGGCCTCCAGGCGACTATCCCGAGCAGCTCGCAGGGTAATTCCCACTTCGGCCAGGCCCGGTGTAATCCCGAAAGCGGGTTCTCCCATCCGAATATAGGTGACGGTGGCCAGGGAGAAGTCCAAACGGCTTCTGTCCGGACGGGACAGGCTCGTGACATATCCGGATAGACGGGAGACTGCCGGGGAGGGACTTTTGCCCTGTTCCGGATAGGCCGCATGACTGGAGACTCCCTTCAGGATACACTGCAATCCGACAGAGGCGGCCGAAAAGACCCCTTCCCGAAGATAGACTGTTCCCGCTTCATACCCCGGGAGATTGTGCCACGCGTAAAATCGGTCGATATTGAAAGATTTGAGTACGGGGTCGCTGGCCATTTTCAGGGCTCCCTCCCCGGTCTCTTCCGCAGGTTGAAACAGAATCAGAATTTTTCCCGCCGGCGGACGGTTTCGCCCGAGTTTTCGGGCCAGCCCGATTAATACCGTCATATGCCCGTCATGTCCGCAGGCGTGGGAGAAGCCTTCGTTCCGGGATTGATAGGGAGCAGTTCCCTCTTCTGGTATGGGCAGCGCATCCAGCTCCGAGCGAAATAACAGTGTGGGGCCCGGCCTCCCGGATTCGTAGACCGCAAACAGCCCGTGTCCGCCAATTTCGTTCAC
Source organism: Balneolaceae bacterium (assembly GCA_040905245.1). Taxonomy (GTDB): domain Bacteria; phylum Bacteroidota; class Rhodothermia; order Balneolales; family Balneolaceae; genus JBBDRX01. The sequence continues at coordinate 7,110 of JBBDRX010000108.1, forward strand.
AATATGGTCGGGACGGGTTTTTTCCAGCTCTTTCTGTATACGGCGGGCAGTCTGCTCCTCCAGCCCGGATCGCTCGGGAGCCTGATGCAGCTGGTGACGGAGTTCTATCAGATATGTCGTTTCTGCCCGATCCAATCAGTGTGGCCCGTTCTGCTTACTTCTTGACCCCAAATTCGGCCCCTTCATGTCTATCAACAACGTTCTTTTCAATATAATCAGAACTCATCAGGCTCAAAGCACCCATGTATTTCAGCTTGAACCGTACCAGATCCCCGACCTTGTAGTTGTTCGGGTTGTCCCCGACATTCAGAATCATCATGTCGGAACTGGCATCCAGAATCTCGATGGATTCGTCCGCCGGGATCAGATAATCGGGCTGGACGTCCAGGTATCCGATATCCAGAATGGCCCGGTAGGCGGTTTTTCCCAGATCTTCGGTATTGATGGTTGTAGTGTTCCCCTGAACATTGGTCCCGAGTTCGCCGCTGGGTACGACCGGTTTTTCAGAAATTTCGATAATATGTGTGTTCAACTCCAGAACACTGTTGCTCATGCCTTCCAGCGTCTCTCCGTTGAACAGATTGGTCCCGAAAAAGAGGGCTTCTCCGACCCGGAAATGGTTTACACCAGCTGGCAGCTGTTTGGAGAGCAGCAGAGGAATAGTGACCGTGGTTCCGGCCGATACCAGCGGAATGAATTTTTTGAACTGGAGATCGATGATCTGTTTGTAGAGCGAGAGCTGGATCAGCTTGTCCCCGTCCGGCAGCACTCCGTGGAGACAATTGAGGTTTGTGCCGAGGCCAATCACTTCAATGCCGGGGAGGCGAAATACCTTCTCGTAAAAATCGATCAATTCTTCCCGCATCACTCCCTCCCGGAGGTCTCCCATTTCGATCATGATGATGACCTTATGGACCTTCTCCTGTTTGACAGCTTCTTCGGAGAGGGCGTAGAGTGTGGTCAGTTCGGTATTCAGGCTGGCATCCGCATACCGAACAATATCGGCAATCGCATCCTTCGGAGGGGGTTTGATATAGACCGTCATGGTCCCCGAATCGATCTCCTTGATCTTCTCGAGATTACTGATCCTGGAATCGTGTACTTCCTTGATTCCCAGATCAATAACCTCCTCCAGATAACTCATGGTTCCACAAAGAAGCTTGGTGGTAATCCCCCATTTGATGTTGTGCTTCTTGAAGAGGTCGTCCAGATATCGGTAGTTGTGCTGTAGCTGGTCGCGAAAGAGGTTTAGATAAGCCATCGATCAGTTCTCTTGTTTGGCCAGTCGCATTTCAAGGTATTTGTTGTCGAAACCATACTTGGCGTACAAGTGCCGGGCCGGATTGTCGGGTTCCACATGGAGAGCAATGTCTCCCGGAGTCTCCGCAATGATTTGCTCCATCAGCCACTTGCCAAGGCCCTGTCCCCGGGTATCGGACCGGACGGCGATATAGACCAGAATGTGTTCGGGAATATACCCCTTCATGTTGGTATCATTCACAATGGCAGCGCCGAGAATCTCGTCATCGTGATGAGCCAGCAGGATGAAACCATCTTGACCGGGACCGTCTCCGTACGCATAGGCGATACAGGCCATAATCGCCTCTTTGGTATCTCCATACTGGTCCAGGTGTGTATAGAAAAAATCGGCAATGTCCTCTCTGGAAAAGCCGGTTGGATTCTCCTGTTCAGAGCGTATGATATCAATCTCTGTCTCCATAATCTCCATTCTGCGATTGTGTAAGGGAACTTACCACTATGAAGGCAAAAGCCGAAACCGAAATTCCAAAGACATTCGCATCCAGACCGTACGGAAGAGTTTCGACTGCAAACTGAAGCAGTATCGTGGTTCCACCACCACAGAGTATCGCTGCAAAAGCTCCGGCCGGGGTGCTTTTGGGCCACCACAGAGCTCCGACCACCGGTACAAACAGGCCCGAGACCATAAATGCGTAGGAATAGAGCATCAGCTCCAGCACATTCTCCATGGACCATGCCAACAGAAGGGCAAAGACTCCAATAATCAAGGTGGTCACCTGCGACCAACCCAGAAAGGAGCGGCTTTCGGGATCTGCTATTCTGAAGTGGCTCACAACATCCGACATGATATTTCCGGAAGAAGCCATCAGGCAGCTGTCTGCCGTGGAGAGGATGGCGGAAAAGTAGGAGGCCATCATAATTCCCATAAATCCAACAGGAAGGACGGTCCGGAGAAGCATTGGTAGTCCGGTTTCGGGGTCGGCAGAAGCGGCATCCGGCACACCCAGGTACCCGAACATCCCCTGATCGGCAGCCACCCGGGCAAACAGGCCCAGCAAGACCCCCATAAAAGCCATAACCGGCCACTCAAACAGCCCTGCAAGATACCAGGCGCGTTTGGCTGTCTTTTCGTCCCGGCTCGCGTAGATCCTCTGATAGAGCGTCATCCCCACAAACCAGATCGGAATAATAGTCACGCTCCAGTAAATGATATCCTGCCAGCTGATATTGGTCAGGCTCAACATCGACGGATCAACGGTTTCGCGAATGGCTTCCATCCCGCCAATCGCCGTATAGGAGATGGGGATACCAATAAAGACAAGCCCCAGAAGCAGCAGGGTCCACTGAATGGTATCTGTATAAATCACGGCCTTGAGCCCACCCATTACCGTATAAACAACGGCAACGACTCCCATAATAAGAAGCGCGGTATGAAGATCCAGGTTGGCAAAAGTACCCTCTGCCAGCTTGGCCCCGGCCAGGAGTTGAGAGCTGGTAAACCCCGCATACCCGATGGCAGAAACTATTCCGGCCAGCAGTGCCACACGGTCGTTATAATAGTACCGGAAGATGTCCGGGAATGTGTATGCGTGTCTAAATACCGGATTCCCCTTCACTTTCGGAATCAGAAATACCGCTGCCAGCCAGGCTCCAACCAGGCCGGTGAAGAGCATCCAGGACCCGGATAACCCCATGACAAAACCAAGGCCGCCCAGGCCGATGGAAAAGCCACCCCCCACATCGGTGGCAACCACGGAAAGGCCGATATGGATACTTCCCATCTTTCGCCCCCCGACATAGTAGTCCTCTCCACCCTCGTTTTTTCGGTGAAAATAGTAGCCAAAGGCGAGCAGGCCAAGAATGTAGAAAACAAAGATCGACAGGTCGATCGGATTCATATCCTGTTCCGGAATAGGGTTAACTGTCGGCTGTAAAGAAATCAATTATTTGGATCGGATTCAAAAAGTGATCTGAAGCACTTTTCTTTTTACTACAAATTGGGTTCATTGTATCCATTCAAGATTTCGGACCGGCCATACAGATGCGGTGATTCTGCCCTGGAGACCGGTTATAACCCATACACATCACTTTATGGCTGATTTTTACGCTGCTCCCCGGCCGGGAGGCTTATACCGACTATTCCTCAATTTGATACTACTCTTGTCTGTTTTTCTACTGATGCTGGCTGGCTGCCGGAATCATTCGGCGTCCAGGGACCTGCCGGTTCCGGACGAGGATAATGGCGGGCTGTTAATGCCGGAGGGGTTCCGGGCTCTGGTGGCTCAGGGAGATACCGTAGGAACCGGGCGTCACCTGACCGTCAACGAGAACGGGGATATCTACATGAAACTGAGATGGCAGGAGAACGACGGGCACCTCGTTGCCATGCGGGATACCACCGGAGACGGGAGAATGGATATTGTCACCCGGTTTGGAGACCCGGAGCCAGGTGCCCGGCATTCCGGTATTCAAATGCACAAGGGATATCTCTACTACAGCACCGATCTTCACGTGTACCGCTACTCTCTGGAACCGGGGGAACTGTTACCGAGCTCTCCACCGGATACGATCGTCATCGACGATCATGAACACGGCATTCACCAGCACATTACCAAACCACTGACCTTCGATGGCCACGGGAATCTCTACATCCCGTTCGGTGCACCGTCCGATGTCTGTGAAGAGCCCAGAGGAGCACCCGGGGCGATGGGAGAGGATCCCTGTTCACAACTGGAGGAGCATGGCGGAATCTGGATGTTTGACGAAGACAAGCTGAACCAGGTTCAGTCCGAGGCGGTCCACTACGCCACCGGACTTCGAAGTGTCGTGGCAATCGACTGGAATCCGGTTTCGGACGAGCTCTACCTTGTCCAGCACGGGCGGGACCACCTGAACCGAAACTGGCGAGACTACTATTCTCCCTGGGAGGCTGCGATTCTTCCGGCAGAAGAGCTGTTCCGCGTTTCAAAAGGGGATGATTTTGGCTGGCCCTACTGCTTCTATGACCAACGTAAGGAGAAAAAGATTCTGGCTCCGGAATATGGAGGTGACGGTGAGACTGTGGGCCGGTGCGAAAAGGCAGAACGACCGTTAATCGGATTCCCGGGCCACTTTGCACCCAATGATCTGCTCTTCTACCAGGGAGATCAGTTTCCCGAACGGTACAGAAACGGCGCATTTATCGCTTTTCACGGATCTACAATACGTGCCCCCTATCCTCAGGGAGGATACTTTGTCGGGTTTGTCCCTTTCGAGAACGGACGTCCGACCGGTGAATGGGAAGCGTTCGCCAACGGATTTGCCGTCATAGACCCGGTCGTCAGTACCCGGGATGCCTACCACCGTCCCATGGGACTGGCAGAAGGGCCGGACGGATCCCTCTACATCTCCGATTCTGTGATGGGAAAGGTCTGGAGGGTGATCTATACCGGCGACCGGGACTCCTTTGGAGAGGAGCAACTGGCACGGATGGAAGAAGAAAAACGAACAGCCTCTAATATCCGAACCCCGCATGAGGTGGACGACAATCTGGAGATCGGCATGTACGAAGGGGGAGAAGCCCTGTACCGAAGTTATTGTGCCCAGTGCCATCAACCGGACGGACGGGGATCTGAACCCCGCTATCCCCCACTGGTCGATTCGGAACGGGTCACCGGCGACAAAGACCGGCTGATTCGAACCATCATGTATGGAGCTGAGGGAGAGACCGTGGTGGGTGGCCAACGATTTGAAGGGCTCATGCCGGCTCACGACTATCTGAGCAATGAGGAGATCGGCCTGATCAGCACCTATATCCGGCAGAACTTCGCCAACTTAACAGGCTGGAGCTCTCCCCGGAACCGCAGGGTAACCGAAGAGGATGTCCGGCGGGTTCGCGAAGAAGGGCCGCCAAACTGATCATGATGTCGGCTCGCATTGTCTATAACGATTCGTATTTCCGGCCAGAGTCTCCGGACCGGCAACCCGGCCCGGTTCTCCTGAAACAAATGATTTCGTAACCTGCTCGTTTAATCGATTCGAAGCCGGTTGTTATACCGTGTAATCTCTGTGAGCTCCTCATCCGGATCCAGAATCAGGTATCCGCTGGTTCCTGACGGAACTCGCAGACGGACCCGGTCTGTTTTCGGCTGCAGATCGTTCGGAGGCGCAATGGACGAAACGCTCCGACGGTCCACCTCTTCTCCCTGATCGTCAATAAATGCAATCTCGGTATCGGGTGATTCGACAGCGCCAAGGTTATGTACCGTCACATTGATCCGGTTCCCCGAGCGCTCGACCGATTCAGGGCCAATTCCCAGATCCGCACGCTCCTGCAGGGCCGGGTACTCCTCTACCAGACGAAGAGTCAACGTGGTTTCGGCCATCGGTTCAAACCGAAGATCGAGTGCGTCCATTCGCTCCAGCTCTACAGCGCGTTGCTCAGTCGTTACTTCTCCATCCGGACCTTCGGTCCGTTGCGTCACTTCCCAGACGCCGGGCGCCAGATCCCAGACTTCCATTTGTGCATGTACCGCCTCGTTGCGTTTCAGGTTGAAAGCTTCAATCACGGCATGCTCCAGGCTTCCCTCCCGAATCGCAATGGCCACATCTTCGGCTCGTGCCGGTTCGTTGAAGCGCCATCGTACCAGATGGCCGGCGTAGGTACCACTACGGACCGGCCCGAGGCCGCCCATTCGGGCACGCTGCAGAGAACTGGACGATACACCGACACGGTCAGTCCAGAGATGCCCCTCTGTGTTGACATACATCAGTGCTGCATTGGATGCGATCTCGTCTTCATAGAGCTCTTCCAGATACTGAGTATTACCGGTCATCATCCAGGCAAGATGCCGCTGAAACGATCCACCGCGATGCGGGTTGCTGGACTCTGCCAGCTCTTCTCCAAGGGTATCTCTCAAATCCAGAATATCGAGCAGATTCGAATTGGACATACCAAATACGGACGTTCCGTAGTCCAGCAGGGGTTCCAGATACTTCTGGTCCCCGGTCCAACGCCACGCGGCCCAGAGCAGGTGCGAAGTGTTTCGAAGCCCCGGATCGTACTCAGAGTTCGGCTCCCCGCTTGGATAGTGAACAATCGTATTGATCCGGTCTCCCGGTTTCTCATACTGGCTTACAAGCCCATCCACAAGCTCCAGTATGAGCTCCTTGATCTGCTCGTTGCCGTTATACTCGACTAACGTAACTCCCGGCGTGAGAATCAGGAAATTGTACGGGTATTGCCAGTTCCAGACCGTCTCGTCAGCAATTTTGCTTCCGCTGTAGAAGTTGGAGATAAACTGACGGTGCCCTTTGTCATTGATTCCGGTGAGTCGTTCAAGGGCGGCAGAGGTCTCCATCAGCCGTTCCACTGCCAGCGGATCTCCGTAACTGAGATGAAAATCTTGTGTCAGGACCTGGATTCCCTCTTCATAGGCGTGAAGCTCATCGGCCATAATCGTCGCCAGGCCTTCGGTAAACATTCCGTTATCATAGTAGGCGTCCATAATCCGGTCAATCGAGTCGGTAATCCGATCCGGAGCCACGCCCAACATGGCAGCAACCACAAACTGTGGAGTCAAATCCCCGTCATCAGACAGGCCGCCCCCAAATTCACCGTTGGAAATCATGCGGTTGTCGAGCCACCACTCGGTAAAGTGACGAACCTGTCCAAGCAGTTCTACCTGTCGGTGAGCCCATTCGGGGACACCATCGGGCGGAGTGGTGTGGACATACGGTTCCGTTCCCTGCCCACGATTTCGCCAATACCAGTATTGCCGGCCCTGTTCGTGCTGTGGTTCAACCCGAAAGAGATCTTCCAGATCCCGGCTGAATCGCTGGTAGGCCCGCAACAGTTTGGAGTTGGTACCCGGTTCAGCAATATGAGCGGCATTGTCTTTGGCCTGAATGAAGCGGTCGGCCACATGCTCCTCTTTGGCCTCGTCATATGATTTAAATACCAGGTTGACTTCCGTTCCATCCAGATCAGCCGAATCAAAATCGGATGCGGAGGAAGCAATGCGCAGATAGAGCGAGTGGTCGTTAGGCAGAATACGGTCCCGTGTATCGAGCCAGAGGGTATGTTCCTCTCCCGGTACGACCGAAGCGGTGACATCCATCATGGATCGATCCGGCCAGATGGGATCCAGTATTCGGATATTCAGGACAACAGTACCGTCTGCCCCCGGCTCCACGTCCAGTGCGGGTAGTTTCAACTCAATTCCGTCCAGCCCGGCGTTCATATTCTCCCAGGTTTGTGTGGTCCGGGGTATGGACGATGAAATCCCCGAATAACCCTGGCTGTCGTACATTTCGCGTCGGAATTCAAAAGGGATCATAATGTGAACCAACGGCAGGCGATGCCGGTCTGCCTCCGCTTTTGGGCGTCGTGGGGCGTTCGACGGCAGGGCCACCACCCTGGAACGTTCGTCCGGTGTGTAGCGCCCTTCAATGTACCGGTTCAGATCTTCCAGTGTGACGTTGTCGGGAGCTGCTGACGGATCTACATGGTAGATGAGTTCACGTCGCCCGGCCGGTTTCCGGCCCGGTTCGATGTTGTATACTTCAAATTTTCCAATGGCCATCTCCTGTACATCATTGTCGAACCGAAGTTTCCCACCGGTGAACTGCTCATTCAAACGGTGTACGGTCCGTTCCTGGCCTTCCGGCCGGCGAAACAGTTCCATTTCGGATGGCTGCTGGTGCTCCCGGTCATACTCCAGACGGCTCAGGGAGCCAAATGCCGCACCCGCGATTTCGATATGGTTGTATGGTTCGTCCGGCATGGTATACGTGACCGACTTGCCCGACTCGGAGTAGATATTCCAGTCTGGCTGTACAATGTATTGGTGACGGTCGGAGATTCGCGAACGGTTGTAAGCACCCGGCCAGATGGTCTCCCGAATCCCGTCGTTCCCCTTCCAGAACCACTGCTTGAGGTCGTAGGCATCGTGAACTTCCACCTTCCGGATGGAGATCTCCCGGGACGGCAGAGGAGCGGGCAGATCACCGGACCGGTTCCAGCCGTACCGATGGCTCCATTCATTTTGCCATCGTGGTTCAGCCAGATCCCGAACCAGTGGCCCGGAAAGCCGGACGTCTTCCCCACGAGCAAGCCGGCGAATCTGTTCCGGCTCAAGCATCCGGTCATAAATTTTGTATTCGTCAAAATCCGCACCACGAATCGAGTGCCCCTCATTACCAACATAAATTGGCGAAATACCTCGTTTCCCGACACCAAACTGATCCAGACCGGTATCAAAAATAGTTACGGCATCTTCGCTGGCAATCAGGTCTCCGTCCAGATAGAGCCGCACGCCTACCGTCTCGTCCCAGGTAAGCGCCAGATGATACCACTCTCCGGCTTCCGGTGGAGTGTCGGAGGTATGCCTGACTCGGACCACACCATAATTGGGATCCTCAACAAAGGCGTCAAAGCCCCCCATTCCATTGTAGTCAATTCTCAAAAAGTTCATAATGAGGGCTGAACCGTCCGAAGGCCCGGTTCGGGCAATAATGAAGGGCACCTCGCCCACATACTCCCGGGGTCTCCAGTAGAAGGAGAACGTTCCCCGCTGCGCATACATGTTTCCGGGGGCATCATACACAAAGTGTTGAGTAAAATGATGGTTTCGGAAGGCCCGGCCAACAGCTCCGTCGTCAATGATCTCCACATCGTTTAAAAAGTTCGGAGTCGCTTTCCCGTGTGCTACATCCGCTGTGAATCCATTATCTCCGGACAGATAGAACAACAATCCATCGTTCGCGGGTGGAGAGATCTGTGCCGACAGGGTAGAAGGCAGAGTTGCAAGCAGAGACAGAAGTAGAAAAAGCAGAGACAACCGTTGCATATCGAGATCGTTTTCTTGATGGTTTACTGAAACGAGACTGTCATTTTTTTGACAATTTTGACAGCCCAACGATCCCTAATATAAAAAAGAGAGAATTTAATGCTTGATTTTTTGAGATTTTTAAGAAACTAAATCGTAAGTAATAATCTCTACAGGAAGCTTGTTTAAAAGCTAAAAATCAAAAAAACCTTTTCTCAACTCCGAACGAAATTCAACAACGGTTGGTAATCATGAGCATCAGCAGATCGAAGAGCTTGTATATAAGTCGCTCTTACATCCCCTTCTTCAATCAAGTTTCCTGATCCCCAACTAAATGGTTCATGGTCGAGTACTTTCTCAAGCAAAACATCTGTCATCACTCGTGCGTGACGACCGTTACCATTCGGAAATAAATGAATTTGTACAAGCCTGTGATGAAAGCGTGTTGCGATTTCATCCGGTGGATAGGTTGCATTTTCTATCCAGTACCGGACGTCATCCAACAATTGTCGAAAATGTATTGGAATTTGCGCCCAATCTACACCAATATTTTTATTCGTTTTGCGATAATAACCCCCCCAATCCCAGACCTTTCCAAACATTTCTTCATGAAGTTTTCGAATGAATTTCTCACTTAGAAAATCTTTCCGGCGTATACGGTCTAACCAACTGTAAGCATCGATGATATTCCTTTGCTCCCACTCATTGAGTTCTTCCCGTGTACTTATATGAAGGATGAGAAGTCCTTCCTTCTCATCCTCATCAATCGGTGTTGCTCCTTTTGGATAATCAAACATCTACTAATCCCAAAAATTCTTGGGCTCTTCGACCAGGATTTTATCTACCAAATCATTCAACGCTTCTTCCTGTTCTTCATCAGAAACCCCCTGAAGTTCTAACTTCATCGAATGATCTATACGATTCAATCGCTTTTTGGCGATTTCCATTGCTTGTTGGCGGACTATTTCTTCAAGGTCTTGTTCCGGTACGAAACCATAAACGAACTTCACCCCTAGCCCTTCGGCCATTTTCTTCAAGGTTGAGAGCTTGACATCGCCATTTACTTCGGCTTGCTCAATCCGATAAACCCGTGCTCGGTCTAAGCCAACACGACTACCTAATTCTTCTAATGTCATGCCCAACCCTTCACGGATAGCATTTATCCAACCACCTGAAGGCACGGCCATTTTCAGTAGGGGTTTTAGCTTCTTCAATTTCTTGTCAAGCTGTTTGCGTATAAGCTTTTTGTCCCAATAATTCATAATTGTGCCTTTTCGCTGCATTAAACCGATATTGTTGATGTTTTTAACAACACTATAGTATTAAATGTTGTTATATACAACAACAAAATACACTTTATGTTATCAACATTAACAATATAAAGAATTTATGAGTTGTCGTTTTTAACAACTTATGGGCATATGTGACTATGCTTACCTGAAAAGCGCATCATATATCAGCACATGTCGAAAAGTTCAGAGTGGGCAAAGAAGAGAAAAAGATTGACCTGAATTGCACCCAAAATAAAAAAGGGGGTAAAGCATTGATTTCACAAGCCTTAACCCCCTTCAGGTAGTGGCGGGGGCAGGACTAATT
>JBBDRX010000109.1:0-17432 GCA_040905245.1 Balneolaceae bacterium
TCTTCGGCCTCTTTGACCAAGCCAGATTGTTGGGCAATGACAGGTTGTACGGTGAAACAGATAAGTAGAAGAGCGATAGTTTTCATGGATCGTTGCGTAGCGATTCAAGATTTTTCGGAGGATCGTACCGAACGAGATAGGGGCGCCTCACCGACTCACCACTGTCCAGAGTTTGTTCTTTTCCATTGACATAGTGTGTACCATACGAATTGAAATAGACGGTATGGTCACTGGCGACAAGAGCCCCAAAACACCCTTCAACACCCCGGATTTTTCCCGCCCAGTAGAACTCTTCAGACTCCAGGTCCAGAATGGTCAATGTCCCGAGCGTCCCTTCCATTCCACGCTCATGATTCCCGGCAATGAAATAGAGCCTGTCAAGCTCTTCGTCCAATGCGATATTGGGCGTATACTGAGAAACTTCCGGACGGCCGATGATATGGCCATAATCCTGAATCTGCTCTGTTTCCGGGTCAAAACTCCAGACAAATCCGTCGCGAGACACTCCGTAAATTACATTCTCCGAGGAGACAACTGTTGCCCGAAAATTCCCTCCCGGAAGTTCTACATCAATATCTTCAAACTCCTCTGTGTCCGGGTTGAACCGGGTGAGGCCACCAAACGGATTCAGAAAATAGCAGTACCCGTTGCGGTCCATGATCATCTCCCGGCCTCCGCTTCTGGACTCGTAGTGAAAAAGTTCCATTGTTGTAAGGTCGACCCGCCAGAATCGCTGCCGGTCCACGGAGAGCCCGTTCAAAATATTGCGCTCTTCATCGTAATAAAGAGCAACCGTTGCACCATAGGGGGTCGGAATTCCAAGATACTCCACATGATCTTCTTCGGGGTCGTATTTCAGAAGCGCTCCTCCCGGATAACTTTTCGGGTAGTACGCTGCCGTATATTCATGGGTGTAAGAGTGTCCCATGTATCCGGCAAAAAAGAGATTCCCGTCTGAATCGGATGCGATGTTGGAATGGATTTTTCCATGGCCGGGGGTCTCCGCGTTGGAGTAGAGGGCGCTGGCCCGATTCAACTCCAGTGCGACACCGGTTTGGTCCGTTGCGGGGTCGTAGTAGTTTAGAGTAGCATTCCCGAAACCCCACAACCGCTCATATCGGTCTTCAACATCCCACGGCCCAGACTGTCCGTGTTCCCAGTAGATCCCATCCGCACCCCAGTGATCACCGCCGGAAAACCAGATCCGTCCATCTGGAGTCTCGGTGATCTTGTTCCAGTTTGTATCCTGGGTACTCTGCCCCTCCCAGACCAGACCTTTTGCCGGTACCATTTGCAAATCGATCACCTCCAGGTTCCGAACGTTCAGAGACTGTGCAGAAAGTACACCGGGGCCGGTGGCGGCCCAGGCCACCACAATAAGCATCAGATATGAGGCAAGAGATTTCATCATGGCCTTCCCCGGCACCACTCTACCGGTTTGTCAGATAGTTGATCAGAAGATTCATGTTCTGAATGTAGGTTCGGATCGATATGTACTCCTGATCTGTCTGATCGGGCATACCGGAACCAGAGGCATCACTTCGCATAGCAGTATTGGATGGCTTACCATCTTCTGAAACTGTATAGGGGTTGCTGATTCGTTCTCCGGTAGTAATCCAGCGATAATGGTCGTCCAGTGACCGGATCAGTTCTCGGGCCGCCGATCGGGACGGTACCTCGTCCGAAAGACTGAATCCCAAATCAATATCCTGTTGTGGAAGAGATTCACCCTTGTATTCCCCAACTTTCAAAGGAGAGTTCGCCATCGCCTCTTCGGGCGATAGAGCGCTGACCCGCTCATACTCCTCCTTCAACCGGTCGATATCGATTGACGTTTTCTGGCCGTAGTGGCGAATCGGATTCTCATCGTTGTAGTCCCACCAATACTCCCCGTCGAGAACACCTGTACCACTACGGTGATTGTAAATCGGCCGGTTTGTTCCTATTTCGTAGTGACCTGCGTGTGTATAGCGCCCTCCTTCGGTCGCTTCTCCCGTAAGCCTGGAGCGTTCCAGCCACTCAATAGCATCCGGAATCCGTGCCAGAAACTTTCGGTCACCTGTCAGTTGATAAAACTCCATCAGCAACATAGCGTGGCTATAGGTAGTAGAGGGCCGTATCGATGCCGGTTCATAACTTCTTGCATGTGCCGGTTCCAGTTCCATATTGTACTGAAGACCCCATCCCGCCTGGGGATTTCCCTGCTGGGTGATCAGATAGAAGTTCATTCCGCGACGGATCGGATCCAGAAACCGCTCTTCTCCGAGCGCTACATAACAATCGATCAGAAACTGAATGTTGTTTCGAATCACATTGTCATTAAACGTATGGAAGGAGGTGTAGTCCGCTTTGCCATTTTTACTGAACTCGTACATTAGCGGGTAGCGCTGCGGCCAACCGCCAATCGGATACTGGCTCTCCATCACAAAATCAATGGCTTTGTCCAGCGCCGGTTTAAATGCCGGATCCAGCTTTTCCAGATATATTCGCAGTAAGAAGGTAGCGGCACCGGCCGTCACACTGTCGTCAAATGTTGCATTTCCATAGTAGTGGTAGTACTCTTCAAATCCCCAGGCATTAGCGCCGATGGTATCGTAGTACTCTTTCAGCGATCGGTCCCCCGCAAAATCCACGAGATAGTGCCATCCGCCCGCTTCGTGCTGTCCCCAGATCAGTGCTTCAGCTACTTTCGAAGCAGCTTCGTAGTAGTACTCCTCACCGGTTGCCTTATAGGCATCCAGGAAGAGGTTCCCCATGCCAACTGTTCCCGCCGGTGGCTGAATGGTAATCTGCGTATCGTAGGTTTCAAGTTCGGCCCACTGCCTGGAAAAGTCGGTCCGGTAATGGTTCACATAACCGCCATTGGTGCTGACCTCTTCCACCATATAGCGAGTGGCTTCAAGCATCGCTTGCTCCACCTCTTCCTCCAAAGACTGGGAGTGGAGAGGAGCAGTAGTGAAGAGCAGTGAGAAAAAAAACAGTAGGGCGAGTATTCGTTGCAGAGTCATACAGTGTCAGTAAATCGATTAATGTTTACGTAATACAGAGTGGAAAATGTAGTCAAAACAGCCTTTAAAACATAAAGGTATCCCCATAGCTGGAGATACCTTTATGAAAAATTTATCTGTATATGCCGGTTATTCGCTAATCCACCGGTGTCGGATACTCAGACAGTGGCCTTGCATCCCACCACAAGCGAGTCGCCGGGCTGTCCGGCCCGTCAAGTATTTGAATTGCCGCTTCCACGGCTTGAGCATTGTTGGAACGCTCATTGGACGTGAACGGCATTCGACGCATGAGGGCATCCCGCGGGACATCTTCATCGAGTGTTTCGATAATAGCGTACCCGATTGGGTACCCGGTTCGGCGTCGCTCTGTCCAGGCTTCCAAACCGCCATCCGGATACAGGGCCAGGAACTTCTGCGTAATGATCTGCTCCAGCTGCTTCTCTTCGTCACCTGCAGCAGAACCCTCACCAAACGCCACCGGAATATCGGTCATTGGTGGAGAATTCCATTGATCCGGCACCGCAATCTGGGCAGAAGTATTGTTAATATAAGCGTCAATATCCGCCGCAGCGATATTAGATCGGTCTTCGGTCATAGATGCCCGAATTCCCTCTTCATAGTACTGCTCGGCTGTACCGCCGCCCATATTCCAACCCCTCAAAGCTCCCTCTGCACGGAGGAAATAGACCTCGGTAGCTTTTAGCACCATCATGTCAGGATTGGCTCCGCCAACCTCGCTCGGCCGCCAGTAGAGCCCGATTCGGGAGTGAAGGGGATTCAGTGTCTGGCCCTTCTGGCCAACCGGAAGGCCGGATCGAACACCCCGATAATCCGGAGCGCTCTCGTCTGTGGTTTTGTCCATATAGAGATCGATCCGTGGATCATCATACGAAACCATAGAATTGACCAAGGTCGACGCTGTACGGAACTCGTCAATGTAGGTAATGGCCGGATAGCCGTGAAGGGAGTTCTCCGTGGTGAGTACCATTGCGTTGTCCGCATTGTCCTCGATCACTCCGGCTGCAACAGCTGCTTCGGCTTCGTCTTGTGCCATCGTCGGTTCAACATAGGCAATTCGCATCGCCAGCCTCAGTCGAAGGGAGTTGGCAAATTTGATCCACTGCTCCACGTTACCTGAGTAGATCAGGTCGTTCTGCGCATACGCAGCGGTTGCCTTAGAGGAGGATTCCAGCGCAGCTACCGCACTATCCAGTGTTTCGAAAAAGTCCATGTAGATCGATTCCTGCGAATCGTATGCAATAAACGTTTCTGCATTACCCACTTCGCTGTACATCATCGGCCCGTATAAATCGGTCATCCGGTGATAGGCGTGAACCCGCCAGATCTGAGCGATGGCATTTTCGACAGTCATGTTGTTCTCCGCCGTATAGTCCTCCACAAACGTGAGCTGTGTCGCTACATTCGCGAAAAAGTGGTCGAACATCATACTGTTCCAGGAACCTACAATGAAGTTCTGGGCAGACGGAAAGTTGGCCTCTGTGGTGGTAAAGTACTGAGCGTACTCATCCGCAAAGAGGTTTTCTGACAGCTGAAAGGAGAGGCCGCCCTCGCGGGCAGAAAAACCCCTCCGTTGAGCCACTGCAAAGATTTTTCCCAGCCTCGCATCGTTGATCTCACTGGCGAAAATTCGATCCTCGGGCGTGTTAAGATTATCAAAATTATCTGTACACGACATCAATCCGACAGAAAACAGCAGACCCAGGACCACTCCTCTGAACATCATATTGTCTCGGATTTTTTTAGAAGTTTTCATCTTGTTATCCATAATAAATTAAAATTAGGTGGGTTAGATATCGACCCGCACATTGAATCCAATGGACCGGGTAGTCGGTGGTGTCCAGTCCTGAGACCCTTCCGCTGCGGGACCTGTTCCGTTGGTAAAGTCTGGATCCAGGTTATCCGAGGCTTTGTAGAGATACATCAGATTTCGGCCCACCAGTGACACCTGAATATTGGATACGGGCAAACTGCTCATTACAGATTGAGGCAATGAATATCCAACCGCAACCTCTCTCAACTTCGTATAGGTAGCATCTTCGGTAAACAGCTCTCCGGCCGGCTGGTTCCGCCCACCGTAGTTCCGCCAGAAGGTCTCTGAATCGATTGCGGCATCATTCGGGGTTCCATCCTCGAAGACAGCCGTCTCATGCTCAAAGAAGTTCTCCCCGAACACCAGCCCACCTTCGCGCCCCTGCAATGTCTGTTCCAGTGTTCCGTCACCCGCAAGAATTGCCAGCGCTCGGGATACAATGACCCCACCCTGAGTATGGTCAATCAGGAACCGGGCATTGACGTTCCCAAATTGGAAACTATTCATGATACCGCCTTTCCAGTCCGGTTCCGCATTACCCACCAGAACGGATTGACCGGAGGTGATCTGTGGAAGGCCTTTGGAATCGACCACGACCCGTCCCTGATCGTCCCGGACAAAGCCGCGAGAATACATATTACCGAATGGTTCTCCTTCTTCAATCACAAACTCCCGGAGGAACGAAGAAGACCGCACTACACGCGGCCGTTCATCATCTATTCGAAGCACCGTGTTTCGATTGACTGAGTAGTTCAGATCGATGTCCCAGACAAAAGAGGGGGTCTGAACCGGTGTGCCGCTCAGCAGCATCTCGAATCCACGGTTTTGAACATCACCACCGTTGGTAAAGAAGCTCGAAGCTCCGGATCCCGGCGGGAGGTTGATGGAAAAGAGCTGGTTAATGGTATTGGTCTGATAGGCCGTGGCGTCAACTCGCAACCGTCCCTGGAAAAGGCGAAGGTCGAGTCCGAGTTCATATCCATCGGTCTGCTCCGGTTTCAGATTCTCTGCCGGCAGCTCATCCGAGAAGGTAATAAACCCACTGGTACCACCTGCGGAGAATTGTGCTTCCCGAAACAGACGGGCATAGGGTGCATCATTACCGACACGCGCCCAGGAAGCCCGTACACTGGCATAGGTCAGGGCATCCGGTAGTTCGATCAGGTCAGACAAGACAGCAGATACACCCACAGATGGGTAAAAATAGGAGCGGCTTTCCGCAGGGAGCGTAGAGCTCCAGTCGTTCCGGGCCGAAACGTTCAGGTAGATGGCATCTCTCCACCCAACTTGGCTAAATGCGTAAAGCGACTGCTTGTCGACCGGCGATCCCTGATTCTCCGATACCTCCGGCAGTGCTGTATTCGACAGGGAGAAGAGATTGGGCTCCAGAAGAGCTGCGCCGGTCGTTACATTTACGCTTCTATTTCGATGTTGTTCAATACTACCTCCCACATTGGCATCGAGACTCCACTCTTCATTGAGATCTTCCACATAGGAGAACAGAAAATCACCATTTGTTAAACTACTCTCTCCCTGGAGTACTCCGTACTGTCCAAGCGGAGCGGTTCCATAGTTGTCATTGTAGTATTTACGTTCGGTAATATTGTCCGATCCATCATAGGAAGCTCGAACCATAACGGAGAGTGGCTCCATAATTTCGTAGGTCAAAGATGCCAACGCTGTCACCCGTTCTTCTTTGGTGTCGGCAATCACCCGCTCCATAATCCAGTACGGGTTTGCACCGATGGAAGCGCCGGGCGTCCAGTAGTTCTGCTTCAGTAGCCCGTTTTCATCAAAATAATCAAAGTTTCGGGCATCTTCGGTTCGGATGTTGGACGGCATCCGCATGGCATGACGCCACGGGTTGAACCGACCCGTTGTCCGGAACCCACCATCCAGCTGCTGCTGCATATACCCCAGCTTGGTGTCGGCAGTCAATCCTTCGGTCAGTTGGGACGTGACACGAACAGAGATATTGTGCCGGCCCACCATATTCCCAGGAAGAACTCCCTCCGCATCGGTTCGGGTATAAGAGAGTACCCCCTGTACATTCTCACCGCCAACGGAGGCATTCAATGTATTGGCCAGAGAATATCCATTCTGATAGACGTCACTTCTGGCATCCGGCTGTGGAAGGAGGGCATATTGCTTTCCCTCGTCATCAGGAGCCAACGACCAGTGATCCACCATCTGCCCCTCCATTCTGGGCCCCCAGGAGAACTCGGAACCGGAATTGTAGGTTCCTCCCGTACCCTGGCCATACTCATTCTGGAAATTGTATGGGAGGGTCTGCGTTCGAACCATAAAGTTGGAACTGAACGACACATCTGATACGCCTGCCTGGCCGCGGTTGGTTTCGATCATAATCACCCCGTTCTGGGCAGCGCTTCCATAGAGAGCAGCCGCATTCGGCCCTTTCAATACGTCAATCGAGGCAATATTGTCGGCACTCAAATCCTGCGGATTCCCTTCGGTCGGGACTCCATCAATCACATAGAGCGGCTGGCTGTCTCCGGAAATGGATCGATTTCCCCGGAGGACAACCCGTGAGGAAGATCCAAGGCCATCCACTCCCTCGGAAATACTGATCCCGGCTACACGGCCCCGCAGAGAGTTAATCACATTGGTCTCACGCGCATCCGTCAGGTGATCCGCTGTGACCCCCTGGGTACTATAGGAGAGCGACCGTTGTTCTCTGGCAATACCAAAGGCAGTTACAACCATCTCTTCTCCCCGGATCACCTGTTGTTCCAGAGAGATGTCGATTGTAGTGCGCCCGTTAATCGGGACCTCTTGTGACTGATATCCTATATAGGATATGGCAAGCGTCTCCTGAAGAGACGGTACATCCAGAGTGTAATTCCCTTGCGCGTCCGTCACCGTCCCGGTGTTGGTTCCCTGAACCACCACATTCACTCCCGGCAATGATGCACCGGACGAAGCGTCTGTAATGGTCCCGGAAACCGTCTGGGCATGGACTTCCGCCGTCAGGATCACCCCTAATAAAACGGTACCAAAAAATGTAAAAAATTGTTTCATAACAGTGATTTTTTTAGAATTCATAACCTAACAAATAAGATGTGTGAAAAAGAGAAAAAGTCAAGAATATTCTAAAAAAAAATGAAGCGTAAAATTTCCTTCAAAAATCGTCGTCAATAAGAGGGCTGCATACTTGATAAATACCCTTCATAGACTGAAGAAAATATAAAAATGCATATATGTGTTGTTTCCTATAAATATATAGCAATCACTCAATTGTATTTATCAAAAATACATACATTGAATTGATCGTGTCTTTAAAAAAAGAGAGGGCTGCCGAAAAAATAAAATTAAAAAAGTAGTTTTTACCTGCATAAATCAGGCGGGTTTTAAAACAAAAAAGTTTTTAAAAAAGATTCGATTAGTGCGCGAATCCGTTCAGATCCGGAGAGAAGTTCCTTCAATCAGACAATCAGATTTCCCCCTGTTTCAGTTGAACTGCAAATAAACAGAAATTGCCGCCTCGTTTCTTTTCATATGCAGGCCGTTTATCTTCCGGTATGGAACAAGCACTGGAACAGTACAGGATTGGAAAAATCTCCGTCACCGTTCATGAAACAGACGATGAAAATCGCCTCAGGGTGGAGTGCAACGACGGGACTTTTCACTCGGAATTCAAGGTTAGCCGTTACGAATACACCTACTACAAACGGCATATGAACCAGAAGATTCTGAAAGCATACAAACGGGGGCACGAAGAGGAGAACTCCTGAGCTACAGAAGCAGCATAGCATCTCCAAATGAGTAGAATCTGTACTCTTCCTGAATAGCATGCCGGTAGATTCTACGGGTTTCCTCAAGGCCGACAAAGGCCGAGACCAGCATCAGCAAGGTGCTTTTGGGGAGGTGAAAGTTGGTAACCATTGCATCTGTTGCCCGAAAGGTGTACCCCGGTGTAATGAAGATATCCGTCTCTCCGCTACTCCCGGCCAACTGGCCCTGATCATCAGAAGCTGACTCCAGAACACGAATAGCCGTCGTCCCGACCGCGGTCCGATGAACAGCTTCATTCAGCCGGCCGGCCGTATTTGCAGAGATCTGATACCACTCCCGATGCATCACATGGTCATCGATCCGTTCACTTTTGACGGGCGCAAACGTCCCCAACCCCACGTGAAGTGTCACCTCTTCCCAGCCAACCCCCTGCTCACGAAGCTGGTTAATTAATCTCTCTGTGAAGTGAAGACCGGCTGTCGGAGCCGCCTTGCTCCCCTCGTTCCGGGCATAGACTGTCTGATACTGATTGGCCAGCGATTCGTCCTGTTCGATGTAGGGTGGGAAAGGAGTTGTCCGGAACGCATCATAGGCTACATTGCCGAGAGGCGGGTCCAGCCGAAGTGTGCGCAAGCCGTCCTCCGAAATATCGAGCACCTCTGCGGTAATCCCCGGCGCCGGTTCTGCAATCCGGTTCAGACGAAATTTCCGGCCCGGACGGACCAATGCTTCTACGGTCCGTTCGTCCAAAACCCGGGTGACAAAAATTTCCACCGACCCGTTATCGAACAGAAGCCGGCATTTTTCGACCCGGCTGTTATTGGCAACCAGTGTTGTTCCGCCGGGCAAATGGTTCGGAAGGTTGTAGAAGAAGTCGTCCTGAATCTGTCCGGACTCCCGGTTATATACCAACAGGCGTGAGTGGTCCCTGGGGGCTGCCGGAAACTGGGCGATCCGCTCTTTTGGCAAATCGTAGTCAAAGTCCTGAAGTGTATACCGCGAGTTTTCGGATCGCATAGAGTCTACCGCGAAACGAAGTTTAGTGCCTTCTTTACCTCGGAGACGATCCCCTCCGGACCGATTCCCAGCTCGTCGTGAAGTTCACGTTGGGTTCCGTGCTCGACGACCCCATCCGGAACCCCCATAATCGTAACCGGCACTCGCGACGACCGGGTTGCCACAAATTCGGCCACTGCGGATCCAAAACCTCCCATTCTCGCCCCGTCTTCAATCGTGATAATATGATCGTATCGAAGAAGGATCCGATCGATGAGTTCTTCGTCCATCGGCTTTGCAAACCTCATATCGTAGTGTCCGGGACGTATACCATCCTGCTCCAGTCGCTCCATCGCTTCCAGTACATACCCCCCCATGGGACCGAAACTAAGCAGAGCGACACCTTCTCCATCACAAATCGTCCGACCCTTTCCGATTTGAACCTCAAGGAACCCAAGGCGTACAGCCATACCGGTCGCCCGGCCTCTCGGATAGCGTATCGCCCAGGAACTCTCTCTCTGAGCTAACGCTGTATACATCATATCTCTCAACTCCTGTTCATTCATCGGCGAGGCTACTACCATATTCGGAACGGTCCGCATAAATGCAGTATCATAAATTCCGTGATGGGTCGGGCCGTCTGCTCCAACCAGGCCGGCCCGGTCAATACAGAAGATAACCGGCAGATTCTGGATGGCCACATCATGAATTACCTGGTCATAGGATCGTTGTAAAAAAGTGGAATAGATCGCTGCTACCGGTTTTTTCCCTTCGGTTGCCATGCCCGCTGCAAACGTAACAGCATGTTGTTCAGCAATACCGACATCAAAAGCACGGTCCGGGAAGCGGTTCATCATCGGCCATAAACTGGAACCACTCGGCATGGCCGGTGTGATAGCGACAATATCCTCGTCTCGTTCCGCCAGCTCCACCAGCGCCTCTCCAAAAACATCCTGGTACTTCGGGCGGTCACTCCCGTTTCGTATCGGAACCAGTGACTTGCCGGTAATCTTGTCGAATGGACTGCTCTGTGCATGCCACTTGGTTTGCTCCCGCTCTGCCGGAGCAAATCCCTTTCCTTTCACAGTCACGATATGCAACAGTTTGGGGCCGGAAACGGTTCTAAGATCCTCCAGATGTCGTCGCAACGAATCCACATTGTGCCCATCAACCGGGCCATAATACTTGAAGCCGAGTGCCTGAAAAAGTGCTCCGGGAGTAATCGCCGCCATCACGGCTCGCTCGAGCTTTGAGGCTGCCTTCCGCATCTTTTCGCCCGCTTTCTTGAAGTAGCCCAGCAGGTCATAAATTTCGTCCCGCATCTTGTTGAAGGTCTTGCTGGTGGTAATTTCCGCAAAATACTCCTTCAACGCACCGACATTGGGATCAATGGACATCCGGTTATCGTTCAGAACAACCAGTATATCGCTGTCCAGAGCTCCTGCATTGTTCATCGCCTCAAACGCCATACCCGCAGTCATGGCACCATCACCGATCACCGCAACGACCTTCTTGTCGGAATGATCCAGATCCCGGGCAACGGCCATGCCGAGAGCAGCGGAAATGGACGTACTCGAATGTCCTACACCGAATGTGTCATACGGGCTCTCCGACCGTTTCGGAAAACCAGACAGCCCTTTGTACTTCCGGTTGGTATGAAACTGATCCCTGCGGCCGGTCAAAATCTTGTGGCCATAGGCCTGATGGCCAACATCCCAGATTAGCAGATCCCGAGGTGTTTCGTACACATAGTGCAGGGCCGTTGTCAGTTCAACAACCCCGAGACTTGCACCAAAATGGCCACCGTTCACAGAGACCGTTTCGATGATGAAGTCTCTCAGCTCGTCACACACCTGTTGCAGTTGATCCGGACGGAGGCGTCTCAGGTCGGACGGGGCATCGATTTTCGACAAAAGAGGCCCTGCTTTCACAATTTTATCTTCCATATTCCCTCTTCAGTCCGCAGATTCGGTATCCGGATCCGACCGATCATTGATTTTCTCGATTCGAAGTGTAGCGTTATCCAGGATTCCGGTACAGTAGCGTGACAGTTTCATCCCCTCCTCGTAGAGACGAATCGACTCTTCAAGAGGAACTTCCGGATCCTCAAGTTTTGTCACGATCGACTCCAGGCTCTTGAGCGCCTCTTCAAATCCCGGTTCATTCTGATCGGCCATAGTCGCAAAATTGGTTCTATCTTCAACAAAACAAGTTACCTCTTCATGCCCATTCATTCAAACCTCGATAGCTCTGTCAGGGTTCCTTCTCTACTCTGAGCCCGTCCGACCAAAACCTTAATGCCCCGGACACGCCTGTATAGTAAACTGCACCTGCATTCAGGTTGAGTCGCCGGACTGCTTCCCTGTGCGGATGCCCGAAACGATTGTAAAAGCCGACAGAAACCACAGACTTTTCGGGCTGAACCATTCTCAGAAACGAAGTCGTCGAACTGGTTCTGCTTCCATGATGGCCCACCTTCAGAAGGTCCGAACGAAGAAAGCGACCGTACCGATCAACCAACAGCCTCTCCTGCTCCGCTTCTGCATCCCCTGTCAGAAGAATAGAAACTCGGTAATGAACCAGTTTCAGAACCACAGACCGATCATTCGGAGAGGATCCGGGTTCCCGGTCTTCCGGGCCCAGTACATAGATCCGAACCGAAGGATCCAGATCGATCCGATCTCCACTACTCACAGTACGATGCTCTACCTCCCTCTCATTGATTTGTTCCATCACACCCTCTGCAATGTCGGAGTTGTAGGATACTCCGCTCCAGTAGATGTTTTTCACCGGCAGCTCCTTCAACAGGGAGGGTGTACCCCCAATGTGATCTGCATGTGGGTGGGTAAGAATCAGAGCATCCAGCTTATCGATTCCTTTCGCTCGAAAATAGGGAACCAACGTTCTCTCTCCGGTATCTCCAAACGGGGACCAGCGACCCGTATCCACCAGTAACTGTCGGTTATTCGGGGTTTTGATGTGAATCGCATCTCCCTGTCCAACATCCAGCACAGTTATTTCAAGCCTCGAGAGCTGATGGGCCTTTGCCATCCTGAACCCCATCCACACAACCGTCAAAGCAACCAGAATCCCGGTTCCATATGAGCGCAAACGAGGACGGTCCCAGACAGCGATCCAGAACAGCCCGCCGGTCCAGAACAGAAAGGGCCAAATAGAGTCGATGGTTACGGAGGTCCAGGCTATATCACTTCTGCCTGTCGTTTCAGCAACCGTCAATATCCACTCCATCATTAATTCGTTCGGCTCATTCAGCCATGTTGCAATCCCGTCAGCCGCACCCGGCAGCGTCAACAGAATCAGTGAAAACGGAAGAACAACTGTGAGGAGCGGAACGGTCACCAGATTAACTGCCGGACCCGCCAGGGAGATCTCCCCGAAATACCAGCCAACCAACGGCCCCAGTCCGACCTGAACGATAACAGTCAGGATAACCAGAGTCACGGCTGCTCCAAGCCATCCGCTTCGAAGCCGTTCCGGTAACGCCCTTCGGATTGACGGAAGTGACAACAACAGAATAAAAACAGCACCATACGAGAGTTGAAACCCGGGTTCGAACAGCTGCCTTGTATCTATAAAAAGAAGAATAATGGCTGAACAGGCCATCAGGTTTGCCGAGTCTGCATGGCGTTTTACCACCCCGGACATCATCCAGAACCATCCCATCAGAGAGGCTCGGCATACGGAGGGAGAAAACGAAACAATTCCACAGTAAAGAGTCAATACAGGAATCAGGCCAACCAGCAGAGAGACCGGACCATATTTCCAGCGTCGGCTCCATTTCAACAACCACCAGAATGGTGTCAGAATAAACCCGATATGCAGACCGGATACTGCCATAATGTGAGCGATTCCGGCTCTTGAAAAGGCCTCTGCTTCCTGCTCGCTCAGCCGATCTCTGGATCCGGTCAGCAAAGCCAGAGCCAATGGTTCAACCCGATCATTAAATCTACTTTCCACCCGCCCTCTGACACTTTCCCGGAGCTGCCCCCAGAATGATGGATCATACCCTGAATCCAGCCATAGAGTGGTTTTCAGGGTCCCATGGAGAGAGATTCTCTGACGTTTTAGCCAACCGGGATAGTCAAAGGCGTACGGATTGGTCGGAGGATTCAGTCTTGCAACCTCTACAAGAAATTCTGCCGGACGCCCCCGGCAAAGCCCTGAAAGATCTGCTTCATCACCTGCAATGATTCGAGCCCGCCAGGGTTCATCCCAGATTTTTTTACCCAATGTTGAGGACATCACGCTTACTGTAAGAGTCGCCCCTTTCGGCTGTAATCGGCAACGGACCACGCGGCCACGTAGCAGAGCCTCTTCACCTGCATAGAGATTCAGCTTTTCCTGTAGCTCGTCTACCCGGTTTTCGCTGTCGAGTGTAGACATGTGAGCTGTCGCGGCTGTTCCCATAACAAGAAACAGATAGAGCAGAGAAGAGAGCCAGGCCGGGGGGCGGATAGCAACATATTGAGGAAGGCACTCAAAAAACCCCCAAAGAAAGAGGATCAACAAAACCACTGGGATAAACCAAACGGGGCTTCCGGATTCCATCATCTCGGCCCCAAGGATCCCTGCCATAAAAAGGATAAGCAGGCGAACGGCAGGAAATCCATGCCAGGGCAAGAAAAAGTGCTTCCAGTGGTCCATACCAGTAGGAGAGCTTTTCCGGGCAGACCTTACCGAAGCAAATCTGTATCACGCCGCTTATCGAACACCCAGTTTTTTTGCAGATGGCGCCCAGCTGACGCTTTTCCTCTTCGGACAGTACGGCGAACTCCTCATTGATTTTTTCAGGTGACAGGGAAAGAAGGACTTGATAGACGTTTTTTCAATACGGCTACACAGCCTTCAGAATGACAAACTTGCGTTTTCCCACTTTCAGTTGGTGTTCCGCCCCTTTCGCAATCGTCAATTCAAACGAAGGGCTCGCCACTTTCTTTTCGTCCAGCGAGACTCCTCCCTGCTTGATAAGCCGCTTGGTTTCTCCGTTGCTCGAGGTAAGGCCCGCCTCTGCAATAATATCCAAAATACGATAGGTGTCCCCTGCAGTCAGGTCAAGCGTCTCCGCATCGTCCGGGACAGACTTGTTTACTACAACCTGTTCAAAATGATCCCTTGCAGCCTCGGCTTCCTTCACACCATGGTACATTCCTGTAATCTGGAAAGCCAGATTATGCTTCGTATCCCGGGGATTTTCCTGAATTTTCTTTTTCATGACGGGTAACTGATCCGCATCCAGGTCCGTCAAGAGCTCAAACCAGCTGTAAATTTGCTCATCCGAAATCCGAAGCACTTTGCCGTACATATCATTCGGATTTTCATCGATGCCGATATAGTTATCGTAAGATTTCGACATCTTCCGGCTGCCGTCCAGCCCCACAAGAAGCGGCATCATCAGACAAACTTGTGGCTTCTGACCATCCTGCTGCTGCAGATGACGGCCCACCAGAAGATTAAACTTCTGGTCGGTACCGCCCAGCTCGATATCCGACTTCAAATGGACGGAGTCCTGCCCCTGAGCCAATGGATAGAGAAATTCATGTAGCGAAATTGGCTCATTACGTTCAAACCGGTTGGAAAAGTCGTCCCGTTCTATCATCCGGGCAACGGTAATTTGTGAACTCAGCCGAATCACATCTTCAAAAGACATCGATCCCAGCCAGTCTGCATTATAGACGATTTCCAGCTTTTCCAGGTCCAGGACCCTCCCGGCCTGCTCGAGATAGCTTTTTGCATTCTCTTTTACCTCATCGGCAGTTAGTGGTGGACGTGTTTTGTTCTGGCCGGAGGGATCTCCGATTCGTGCGGTAAAATCGCCGATAATCAGAATTGCGTGGTGACCAAAATCCTGAAATTGCCGCAATTTCCGAAGAATCACCGAATGGCCCAGATGCAGGTCGGGGCGCGTCGGGTCACATCCGAGCTTGACCCGAAGGGGCGTATTGGTACTCATTGACTCCTTCAGTTTCTCTTTCAGATCCGCTTCCGGAACAATTTCCACCGTACCACGCCGGATCTCTTTCAGTTGCTCTTCTATTGGTGCAAAACTCATGGTTACAATCCCTGTTCACTTGTCGTTATCTATACAATTCGTAAAAACGGTTTGAGCAGATGACTCCACAGTTCCGGACTGTTCTCCGGCAAGAGTGTTTCGAGCTGGTCAAACAGAATCGGGCCAAGATTCAGAATATACGAATAGATGAGAGAACCCTGACGTACATCCTCTCCGGGAATATTCCAACCCGCGAGAAGAATCAATACCAGACTTACCGCCAAAGCACTTTTTACGCCCCCGAAAACCAGGCCAAGCAGTCGGTTCAGAAGATTCAGGTGGATCACTTCGAGAAATTTTCGAATCAGGTGAGCAGTAATTAACGCAATCAGAAAAACGGCTGTAAAGAGAAGAGTAGCAGCCAAGACAGAGGCTCCTTCCTCCGAAAGGTCCACAACACCGGAAATCCACCCGCCCATCAGATCCATATAGAGCAGGGCGACAAACAGGGCAACAACGAGGCCGGCCAGCGTTAATATCTCTTTGACAAGCCCGTTACGAAATCCCTGAAAGGAGAAGAATACGAGGATCAAAAGTATGGCCAGGTCGAACAGGCTCATCCCGTTATCCGGTAAGCTGCTCTTTAACGACTCTGCTGACCAGACCGCCTTCCGCTTTGCCTTTCAGTTCTCCCATCAGAACACCCATGACACGCCCCATATCCTGAGGACCGGAAGCTCCAAGTTCTTCAATCCGTTTTACAACCAGAGCGCGCACCTCTTCTTCCTCCATCATGGAGGGCAAATAGGACTCAATAATAGTCAGTTCCTTCTTCTCTGTCTCGGCCAGCTCGTTTCGGCCGCCCTGCTCAAACTGTTCAATAGACTCTTTCCGCTGCTTCGCCGCCTTCATCAATACGTCCACAATCTCTTCCTCACCGAGAGAACCTTCCCCATCCTTGCGAACACTGATCTCTTTCTCCAGCAGTTTTGCTTTCAGAGAACGCAAAACTGTCAGGCGGTCGGTATCCCGCTCCTTCATCGCCTGCTTCATGTCGGATTGTATTTGATCAAACGTAGTCATTACTCTTTTATCTAATACGTTAACAAAAAAAAAGGTTCCATTCGTTTATCGAATGCAACCTTTCAATAGTCGTTCGGGCAGAATCAGCTCTTGTTCTGCTGAATGAAATCTTTTGCATTCTCCTGATCCACCATCGCCTCCTTGTAGGAAAACTTTCCCTTATTGTTTCGGGTAGCGATAATGACTTTCGCCATCTTTCGATGACTCTCTCTCATATGCTGTGCCTGCTCACCAAATGCCTGTTTCTTAGCCATGACTCGACTCTTATTTAATTTCCTTGTGAACGGTGTGTTTGCGAAGTACCGGATTGTACTTTTTCAATTCCACACGATCCGGAGTGTTTCGTCTGTTTTTCGTTGTCACATACCGGGAGCTTCCCGGTTTCTCTGTACATTCGAGAATAACCTGAATTCGATTGCCTTTTGCCATAGTCTATACCTCTTTTACCAGTGTTCCTCTCTTTCTGGCTTCCTTCAGAACAGCCGAAATTCCCTTCTTGTTAATCGTCCGAAGAGTTTTTGCTGTTACTTTCAACGTAACCCATCGATCCTCCTCAGGGATATAGAACCGTTGCTTCTTCAGATTCAGATGAAACCGGTGTTTCGTCTTGTTGTTCGATTTTGAAGACCGGTAACCGTTCAAGGGTCGCTTACCGGTTATATCATCCCTGCGTGCCATAATAAATCAGTGAGTGATAAACTGTTGAATTTTTAGATAGACGTCAAATTTACTCCTAAAATGAAATAAATTC
>JBBDRX010000110.1:0-17216 GCA_040905245.1 Balneolaceae bacterium
CAGTACCACCTTCATCTTGACACCCTCTTCGTCGTCCGGATTCTGTTTCAGGTAGGCATTAACCTTTTCCAGCGCGAGACGGGGATCCTGATCCACCGTTTCTCTTGCACTCTCCAGTGTATCCGGATCCGGCTCATTTTTTTGATGAGGATCAATATCCGAGAGGTGCCTCAACAGTAGTTCCCGTTCTTCCTGATTCGAAGCGGTTCGTACCATCGAAAAGAGAAACTCCTGGCGCACTTTCGGTGCCGGGACCGCTTGGTTTACCCGGTCCACAATAAAGAAGGCATCGAGCGTCTCATAGCCTTTGAGTCGCCAGAGCTGATAGGCCAGCTCCGCGGCCGTTAGCCCATTCAGCCCACTGCGGAAGGTCAGGTTTTCACTGGTCAGGCTCTTTCGGTGAAACAGAAACCGCTCGTCCGTGGGGACTCCTCCCTCCGCAAGCCCTCTTGCCCATCCGGGCAAGTCCTCCGGAAGGTGGCCATCCAGCAACCAGAACCCGACGGGGTCGGCCGACGCTTTTCGCAGGCAGTCCATAAGAACAATCTTGTTCATCCGGGATGCTTTGAGAGGGGCCCATATCAGTTCTCCGGATGCAGCCTCCAGAGCCCTGTTCAAGGCATAGGCGCGGCCCAGCGGCTTTTCCAGTTCGATGTATTTCGTGCGCTGTCCCGGGTGTTGGTCAAAAAGCTGTTGAAACGACTCATTTACCTCTCTGTCCCCGGTATCACTTGCCAGGATCACTTCGAGGTTCGTAAGGCGGAAGTCCAGAAGGGTCTCCAAAAACAGCTCAATCTGCCCGGGATCTGTATGCGTGGTCAGTAGTACAGAAAGCAGCGGGGAAACAGACATACCGAATCAGCGTTTATTTTTAATATACGAGAGCGGTCCTGCTGAACAAAAGAAAAAATAGGAGCCGGCCGCAACGGGGATTGATGTTGTCTGCACTCGTTGGAATCGTCGACTCTTGATTATTTATTCCGGAATCTGTCTGTTTGCACAGTGACAGGTTCATTCTTCGATCAAATAAACCGTTGCGGTGGCAGGCCCGTGCGCACCCATAACGAGCGACTGCTCGATATCCGCAGTTTTGGAGGGTCCGCAGATAAAGGTTCCGAACGAGTGAGTACTCTCCTGCAGCTTTTCATACGCGATGTGCAGATTCTCCACAATAGCGGAAGCAGGCAGAAGAATCGCCAGGTTCAGAGAGATGAAAGGAAGTACGCGCCTTTGTAGAATCTCCCCTGAAACCCAGACCGCGCCATTCTCGGCTACTCCGATATCTCCTTTCAGAACGACCAGATCCAGCTTTTCCATCCTCTCCACCGTGAGAACCGAATCTGGAGTTGTGTTCTCCACAGAGTGATCTGAATCCGGTAGTGTGTTTTTCACGGTGTGGCCTTCACCCGGTCGTGTATCCGGCGCTGAAAGGGCAGAATCCGACAGGGCATCGGGCAGAGACAATCCCTGAACGGCCGACCAGGTAACCGAAGGCTGGTACCGATCCATCAATTCGGATCGGAGGTCGTTCCGGTGCTGAAGGTTCGCAACTGATCCTCCCGCCTTTTCGATCTCTTCGACAAACCGTTCGATCAATGGCTCCGCCATCCGATGGGTAAAATCCGGTATTCCGGGGTGTGGTACAGGCTCGGGTTTGTTCTGCCGCACCGCCTTCAGGATGTCGTCTCGGCTGGCCATATCACTGTCGGTTTCGTTTGTACCATTCAAAAAAACTCTCTTCCGGCGCGTCGGGCAGTTCCCGCTGTTTCCCCCACGGGTTGAACCGGGAGTAGAGGAAAGGTCGGGGAAGCCGGCGCAGAAGCCAACGGAGAACTTTACCGCCCAGGCGAAAGAGCCGTGGGCGCCTCATCAGTTGGCCGGCTGCACCCATAGCCCCCGATTTTGCCGGATCTCCGGCAGTATCACGGATGACGATCTGACGCCATTGATAAAGCTGTTCGTGGATGTCGATTTTCACTGGACAGACATCGCTGCACGATCCGCACAGTGTGGAAGCAAAGGGCAGGGACGCGTGTTTTTTCAGATCCATGCCGGGGGAGAGGATGGCTCCGATCGGGCCCGGAATGACAGAACCGTAACTGTGGCCTCCACTTCGTCGATAGACAGGACAGGTGTTCATACAAGCGCCACAACGGATACAGGCCAGTGATTGACGGAATTTCTCCCGGCCCAGTTGCCGGGTACGCCCGTTATCGACCAGGACAATATGCAACTCACGTCCCTTTTCCGGTTTTCGGAAGTGGGAGCTGTAACTGGTGATGGACTGCCCGGTCGCACTTCTGGCAAGCAGACGAAGAAAGATACCCAGATCTGCCCGGCGGGGGATCAGTTTTTCGATTCCCATACAGGCGATATGAACCGGTGCCAGATGGACTCCCATGTCTGCATTCCCCTCATTGGTGCACACCACAATTTCACCTGTTTCGGCAACGGCAAAATTCACTCCGGTGATGGCGGCTTCGGCTTCGAGAAACTTCTGCCGAAGATGACGCCGGGCTTCGCGGGTCAGGTAGACGGCATCGCCCCCGGACGGGCGGGTATGGAGTGTCCGTTGAAACAGCTCATCAATCTCTTCCCTTTTTTTGTGAATCGCCGGCATCACGATATGAGAAGGACGCTCTTTTGCCAGCTGTACAATGCGTTCGCCGAGATCGGTATCGACAGTCTCTATATCATGCGTTTCCAGCCAGCCGTTGAGCCCGCACTCCTCTGTCAGCATCGATTTGCTCTTGACCACCTTGCGGACAGCATGTTTCTCCAGGATGGAGTGGACAATCCGGTTGTGCTCCTCTGCATTTGAGGCCCAGTGTATCGTCACACCATTTTGCCGGGTCTGCTTCTCAAACTGTACGAGGTAGTGATCTAGCCGGGAGAGGGTGTGTGACTTGATGGCCGAGGCCGTCTCTCTCAGCTCTTCCCACTCTGGTACCCGGCCAGCGGCCCGGTCTCGTTTGGCACGGACCTGCCAGAGCGTCTCGTCGTGCCACCGGGATCGGGCTTCGTTGGCAAGAAACTGTTCGGCCTGTTCGGGATGGCTCATGACTGTTCCCCGGTTGTATTCAGGATTTCTGCGACATGCAGGACTCTCAGGGGAAGCCCGTCCCGCCGGATGATACCCTCCAGATGCATCAGGCAGGAGAGATCCGTTCCGGTAATCACCTCGACGTCGTTCTGCAGATGATCGGCCACCCGGTCTTTGCCCATGCGAACCGAGACCGCTTCTTCCGTTACGGCAAATGTACCCCCGAATCCGCAACACTCGTCCTCCCGGTTCAGTGAAACCAGCTCGAGCCCCTCGACCTTCTTCAGCAGGTCGCCGACAACAGACCAGGCGGGTTCCATCCGCTCCGAGGAGCTGGCCAGCCGAAGCCCCCGTTGCCCGTGGCAACTTTGATGAAGGCCGGTCCGGAATGGAAAATGTGCGGGCGGCAGATTCATCTCCGGATGCCGGGACAGGAACTGACAGAGTTCAAGACTCTTCTCCCGGAGATGGCGAACGGCCGGGCTCTGCTCCAGAATGTCGTAGTGATGTCGAATGTGGTGTATGCAGCTTCCGGATGGGGAAACGATATGATCCACTCCTGCAAAGGTGTCGGCCAGCTGTTCCATGACAGCAACCGCATCCGGTTCGTATCCACTATTGGCAAGTGGCTGTCCACAGCAGGTTTGGTCTGTGGGAACGACCACCTCTACTCCGGTCGACTCCAGCAGTTCCAGGGTCGCCCGGGCCGCCCGCGGGTAGAACTGATCGATGTAGCACGGTATGAAGAGTCCGACGATCATCTGTTTACGAACCGTTTGAAGTACCGTTTCGTGTCCCGACTACCTGCCTCGCCTCATCCAGCTCCACCTCCCAGTCAGTCTTTTTGCTCCCATCCGGAAGGATCAGCCCGTCATTCGGGCCGGTAATGGCGGAGGTTGCCTTCATAAAGATGACCGGCTCTTTCGGAAGATCGTTGCCGGTCTCCTCGGCATGTTTTCTGTAGTTCAGCCCGATACAGATCAGCTTGGACGGACGTGCAATCGGTTGGGCCAGTTCTACGTTCTCTTCAACGACAGGACACGAATCGGCGTTCTCTTTCAGCCATTGGGCCAGTCGTACAGGCCCGTCCGAGTCAAAAAAATGTTCGTTGTAATCTTCCCCGAATTCGCTGCAATCCAGCCTCAGTCCTTCCGGGAGGATGATTCCCGGACAGATGGTATCGGTTTTCCTGAATCGGATTAGTCTCATCGTATCGTTGGTTTTTTGTTAAAAAAATCCCTGCGGTCAGGGGTTATCGTGTCGTATATTACGGCGATAGCGGTATTCAATTTTACAGATCTTCCTTGTTGATGGCTCGTATCACATATCATAGAAGCAACATACTGCATGTAATGATCAGTATCGCGACGGGCATCGATCCGAAAAAAAGCTGCCCCATGGCGTAGAGAAACACCGTAAAGAGCCCGGAGAACATAAAGTTCCACCAGATCCAGTTTCCGGCGATCCCTTCGGCCGCCACAATCCCGGTGACGGCCAGTGGCGTGTCAGCGGCAAAGGTGGTTGCCACCATGGAGATTCCAATGAGCCACCAGGGTAGGTCTTTTCCGCTGTTGAAGTAGTCGTCCAGGGAGCGCTGTCCACGCATATATGCGATTCGTCCCGCAAGAACCATAAGACAGACATATCCGATAATGACCGTGTAATCCAGCCAGTTGAAGGGCATAGAGTCGTGTATATATGTTCAGATCTTGGCGCGGCGCGGCCTTCGTGACAGCAGGCTGGCTCAATATAGTGCACCATGAATCCAATGCAAAGCAGCCATAGAAGCTCTATATGTTGGAAATATTTCGTTTATTGGCAGTGTGAGTGAATCGTAGCGGTGAGGCCGTCTGAGTGGGGCGTGAATTGAATCTGTCGGCGCGATCCGTTCGAGACAGAGAGGCGATGAATGGCAATTGTCAAGTACCATATCGGCACAACACAATGGGGGTTGAAGGAGTGGAGGGGAGAATTCTTTACTGATCAAGCCACTCCGGACCGGTTTTTGACTCAGTACGCATCCGTGTTCAATGCGGTCGAAGGAAATACTACATTTTACCGGATTCCGGACGTTGAAACAATCTGCCGGTGGGGGGAGCAAGTGCCGGACGGCTTTCGATTCTGTTTCAAACTGCCATCGGTATTTACTCATGAGAAGCGGCTGAGCGGTGTCCGGGACGATGTAAACCGGTTTCTGGATCGGTTCAGCCCGGTTCGGGAACATCTCGGCCCCTTTCACATCCAGCTCTCTCCCGGATTCTCGTTTCAGGAGTTTGAAACCCTTGAGAATCTGTTGTCCGAACTGCCGGCAGAGTACAGTTACGCGGTCGAGCCGAGACATCCGGACTATTTCGACCGGGGAGATCAGGAGCGTACATTTGACCAACTTCTCCGCAACCTTCACATGGATCGCGTGCTATTCGACACCCGGCGGCTCTATTCTCTGAGCAGCAGGGAGGCCTCGGTCCGGAAAGCCCGGGAGAAAAAGCCTCGTGTTCCTCTGCGATTTACCACAACCGGATCCCGTCCGTTTCTTCGGTATGTTGGTGCCAACGATATTCCCAACAATGAACCCTGGCTCAAAGAGTGGGCCATCGTTGTGGCAGACTGGATTCGGGAGGGACTCCACCCCTATGTCTTTATCCATGCTCCTGATCCGCGCTACGCCCCGGAACTGGCTCGACACTTTCACCGGGAGCTCTCTCGCCTGATTGAGTTGAATCCGATGCCAGCCTGGCCGGCGGATCGTCAGGACGAGCAACTGGGTTTGTTTTAGCCGGTGGTACAAAACAGATAGCATTGAAGAGTGGGTGATATAGAGCCGCAAGCTCCGTATCTTCATCAGCTATTGACGAGAGAAAAACCCGTTTATGACAACCACAGCAACAAAACAGAGTGATATTCTCCGGGAAGTCGCCCGAAGGCGAACCTTTGCGATTATCTCCCACCCGGATGCCGGAAAGACAACCCTTACCGAGAAGCTTCTGCTCTATGGCGGAGCCATTCACGAAGCGGGTTCGATCCGGCAGCGGAAAGCGTCCCGATATGCCGCTTCCGACTGGATGGCGATCGAGAAAGAGAGGGGAATATCGGTGACCTCGTCGGTGCTCCGGTTTGAGCAGGATGGAATTCGGTACAACCTGCTGGATACCCCCGGACACAAAGACTTTTCGGAAGATACTCTGCGTACACTGGTGGCGGCCGATTCCGGCCTGATGGTTATTGACGTGGCAAAAGGAGTCGAGGAGCAGACCGAAAAGCTGTTTGAAGTCTGCAAGATGCGTCAGGTACCGGTGATTACGTTTGTGAACAAGTGCGACCGTCCGGGCATGGAGCCACTGGAGATTCTGAGCAATATCGAGACAAAGCTTGGAATCGAAGCGGTCCCGGCGAGCTGGCCCGTCGGGTATGGGCAGAATTTTCAGGGTATTTACGACCTGATCGGAAAAAAGCTGCACCTTTACATAAAATCCAAGCATGGAGCTCAGAAGGCGGAGACCGAGATTGTCGATCTGGCCGATGGACTGGCCCAAAGTTCACTGTCCGATCCGGAAAAAGCGGATCTGGAAGAAGAAATTTTGCTGATCGACGATATGTTTGAAGGGATGGACCGGGAGGCGTTCGACCGTGGAGAGGTCTCTCCTGTTTTTTTCGGATCGGCGTTGCACAACTTTGGCCTGGATGTATTTCTGCACTACTATCGTGACCTGGCGCCATCGCCGCAGGCCTACCGGACGGCGGACGACAAGGAGCGATCGCTGGATGAGCCCTTCAGCGGATTTATTTTCAAGCTGCAGGCCAACATGAATCCCGATCACCGGGACTGCGCGGCGTTTGTCCGGGTCACCTCGGGAAAATTCGAGAGAGGCCTGGAGGTGACACACGAAGGAACCGGCAAGAAGGTGAAGATGTCTACGCCCCATACCCTGATGGGCGACGAGCGCCATATCATGGAGGAGGCGTGGCCGGGAGATATCGTTTCTCTTTTCAGCCCGGGATTTTTCCGGATCGGAAGCACGCTTTACGGGAGCGATCCGGTTCGTTTCAATGTGATCCCTCTCTTTACCCCGGAGCATTTTATGAAAGTCTCCACCAAGGATCCGTTCAAACGAAAGCAGCTCCGAGAAGGGTTAAAACAGCTCTCCGAAGAGGGAGTGGTTCATGTTTTTGAGGTTCCGCAGGGAGTCGGCAACGAACTGCTTTTGGGAACGGTTGGTGTGTTGCAGTTCGAAGTGGTCGAACACCGGATGCTCGCCGAGTATAATGTGGAGCTGAACAAACAGTCGGTCAACTACCAGGCGGCCCGGTGGCTTCCGGAAGACCCGGAGTTGATCTCCCGGCTGGAATCCAACTATTCGACGCACATCACAAAGGATCTGGAAGAGAACCCGATCGTCTTGTTCGAAAGCCAATATGCCCTCTCGCAGGCCGAAGAGAAGGTAGGTGCGGAGAATCTTTACCGTTACAAACAGGGTTGAACCGGTTCGTCTGTTCCGGTTTGCCATATTTTTTGGTGGTGGTTCCCGCTGATGCCGGAAGGTGCGTACCGGTTCAGCCCTGTTTTACAGCTGCCAGATCTTCCTGGCAGAAAGCGTCCAGATCCGGTACCTCTTCGCCAAAGACCGTCCGGAAGAGGTCGGCGTTCCGGAAGGCGTAGTACATCAGGCACTCCTCGTTGGTACAGTGGGCTCCGTTTGGCGGTTCTTCCTCGTGCTCTTGTTGCATTTCTGTTCCGGCGTTGACCAGCCCCATGAGATGTCCGGTTTCGTGCTGCCAGACGGTGGACTCTACGTGGGTACGGGAGGGGCCGCCGATGCCTCCACTCGTTTCGGCTATGGAAGCTCCGAAGAGTGCCATGGAGGTGTTATAGTAGGCGATTCCCAGTACGTTGGCCTGGCTGTACTCTCCATCCAGAATCAGTGTATAGAGATTCAGAGTTCCCGTTTCACGGTCCGAAAAGCTGTCGCGGTGCTCCTGTTCCAGTTCACGAACCTCGGTTTCGCTGTAACTCTCCTGTCCACCGCCGGGAATTTCCGAAGGGGCTCGTATAGTGATGTCCGACTTGTTCAGCCAGGTTTCCAGGAAGGACTCCAGCGACTGAATGGCATCGGATTGCGGTTCGTACCCCTCCATATAGTCGATCTCCACAACCAGGCGGGTAAACGATTCATCGGTAATCAGGTCGTTGGCGGCAGCCCCGGGCTCAGTGGTATGGTTATAGGGGATGTCGTTTTCGGCTCCGGTGGGCTGATCGTCACAGGAGAGGGGGAGGCTTCCGAGAAGCAGTAAAAGAAGAAATGGAAAAAAGCGGGAACGGTTTGGCATCGGTATCAAATGAGTGTCTGATTCGGTCGGTGTACAGAGAATAACGGGGAATCGGGTGTTTTGTTCCAGAGGGATTGTGTCAGAGCGTATTTAAATATGTGAATGAAGTTCCTTAAATTCCTTTGCTGATTTGAAGGCGAGCGGGTTGAACCCACGGGGAACCCGATAATACTCAAGAACTGAATAGATATATCATGGCGAAAGAATTTGATCTGTGTGTGATAGGAAGCGGGCCAGGCGGATATGTAGCTGCAATTCGCGCGTCCCAGCTGGGTTACAAAACGGCAATTATCGAGAAGCGGCATCTGGGAGGAGTCTGTCTGAATATCGGATGTATTCCAACAAAAGCACTCCTGCGGTCTGCGGAAGTGTATGAATCGATCGAACACGCCGGTGACTACGGTGTTACCGTGAAAGATGCCTCTCCCGATTTTCCAGCCATCATCAAGCGGAGCCGGAATGTTGCCAATAAAATGAGCAAGGGTGTTCAATTCCTGATGAAGGCCAACAAAGTTGAGGTCTTCATGGGGGCCGGAGAGTTTACCTCTTCTTCGGAGGTCGTGGTCAAGGACGAAAACGGCAAGAAAACCGAAACCATCAAGGCAGACAAGTTTATTGTTGCTACCGGCGCCCGGCCGAGAGAGATTCCGCCCCTACCGATCGACGGCAAGCTGGTGATTAACTCCGAGCAGGCGATGCAGCTGGAGAAGCAGCCCAAAAAGCTTGTGATCTGTGGAGCGGGAGCCATTGGTGTGGAGTTTGCCTATTTCTACCATACCATTGGAACGGACGTGACCCTTGTGGAACTGCAGGATTCCCTGGTGCCGGTAGAAGACCAGGATATCGGCAGTGAGCTGGGCAAGATCTACAAGAAGAAGGGAATGAATATCTATACCAAGAGCTCGGTGGAGAAGGTCGAGAAGAAGGGCAAGGGTGTGAAGGTGACGATCAAGACCGAAAAAGGAAACGAAACGGTGGAAGCCGACGTCGTTCTTTCGGCTGTCGGAGTTATCGGCAACGTGGAGAAACTCGGCCTGGACAAGGCGGGAGTAAAACATGAAAAGGGTACCATCCAGGTGGACAAGAAGACCTACCAGACATCAGCTGAGAACATTTATGCGATCGGTGATGTTGCCGGTGGCCCGTGGCTTGCCCACAAGGCGTCTCACGAAGCGACGGTCTGTGTCGAAAAGTTCGCCGGGGAAAACCCGCTTCTGATCAATTACAACAACATTCCGGGATGTACCTATTGCGAACCGCAGGTAGCATCGGTCGGTTATACGGAGAAGCAGGCGAAGGAAGAGGGATACGATGTTCTGGTTGGCAAGTTTCCGTTCTCGGCCAGTGGAAAAGCGACGGCACTGGGCCACGAAGAGGGATTTGTCAAGGTGGTATTCGACGCCAAGTACGGCGAGTGGCTGGGTTGCCATATGATTGGTTCCCATGTGACCGAATTGATCGCCGAAGTGGTGGTTGCACGGGATCTGGAGACAACCGGCCATGAGATCATCAGCGCTGTTCATCCGCACCCGACCATGAGTGAAGCGGTGATGGAAGCTGTAGCCGAAGCATACGGGGAGGGAGTCCACCTCGGTTCCAAACCGAAAAAGAAATAACGTATTTGGAGACGGGTTGAACCGTTCCCCGGACAGAGAACCGGTGAGGGCCGGAGTTCCGGATGGAGACACGGGAAGTTGAGATTCACGATCTGGGCAGGTGTTCCTATCGGGAAGCCTGGGAGCTGCAGCGAAGAGCTCAACAGGACCTGATTGCGGAAAAACTTTGTGCAAGAGAGGCGGGAGAGAAAACCCCGAAAGCCGTTCGGGATCTGTTGCTTTTTGTTGAACACCCGCATGTCTATACACTCGGCAAGAGTGGTAACCAGGACCACCTTCTGATGTCGGAGGAGGCTCTGAAAGAGATCGGTGCCGAGTTTGTTCCCAATGATCGCGGGGGGGATATCACCTATCACGGTCCCGGACAGATTGTCGGTTATCCGATACTGGACCTGGAGCGGTACATGACGGATATTCACAAGTATCTGCGTTCTCTGGAAGAGGTGATTATCCGGGTTTGTGTAGATTTCGGTGTGGAAGCCGGCCGGTCGGAAGGCCTGACCGGCGTTTGGGTGGCGGATCAAAAAATTTGCGCCATGGGCATTCGATGTTCCCGTTGGGTGACTATGCACGGGTTCGCCCTGAATGTGCATCCGGATTTGAGTTATTTTGACAACATTGTCCCGTGCGGGATTCAGAACCGGTCTGTAACCAGTCTGAAGGAGCTGATCGCCGAAACCCCGGAGATGTCGCTTGTGAAAGAACGGATTGTCTCTCGCTTTGAAGAGGTATTCGGAGTGTCTGCCCTGGAGGGTGGCAAACTATCTGAAAGCGAAACGCATTTTTCGTATCTTGACAGATTGATGTAATGGCTGTTTTTAACCTGCGTGTCCGGAGTACGAGCCCGCCGGCTGCAATCGGAAATAGAGAGCGGGTACAGTCTTCCGGTAAAGGATAAGAGGGTAGAGTTATGATTAAGGAACTGGACGTAATAGAGAAATCATCCCCCGGACAACGACGGCCGGACTGGCTGCGTGTGAAGCTTCCATCCGGAGAGAAGTTCAAGGAGGTTTCGGAAACAATTCGGAAGCACGATCTGAATACCGTTTGTTCGGAGGCCCGTTGCCCGAATATGGGTGAGTGCTGGGGTGCCGGTACGGCGACATTCATGATATTGGGAGATGTCTGTACACGCTCTTGTTCCTTCTGTGCCGTGAAGACCGGGCGTCCTCCGGCCGATCTGGACTGGGACGAACCCCGCCGGGTGGCCGACGCTGCCGCTAAAATGAAATTAAAGCATGTCGTGCTGACGTCTGTCAACCGTGATGAACGCGATGATGGCGGAGCCCCTATTTTTGCAGCGTGCCACGAAGCGATTCGTGAACAGATCGAAGGAGTGACTATCGAGTCGCTCATTCCCGATTTTCGAGGGGTCTGGGATGCTCTTCAGATTGTAATTGATACGCCTCCGGATGTTTTGAGCCATAATCTCGAGACGGTTCCCCGGCTCTACCGGACCGTACGGCCCCAGGCTCGTTATGAACGTTCACTGGAGCTTCTCCGGCGCACAAAGGAGGCCGGCCTGAGAAGCAAGTCGGGAATTATGGTCGGGTTTGGTGAAACCCGTGAAGAGGTGATTGAGCTGATGGAAGATTGTGTAG
Source organism: Balneolaceae bacterium (assembly GCA_040905245.1). Lineage (GTDB taxonomy): Bacteria > Bacteroidota > Rhodothermia > Balneolales > Balneolaceae > JBBDRX01. The sequence continues at coordinate 11,586 of JBBDRX010000110.1, forward strand.
AAAATGAGCTGGATGTCCTGACCATCGGCCAGTATATGCAGCCGACCAAAATGCACCATCCGGTTGTGGAGTGGATCCATCCCGACCAATTTGCCGAGTACAAAGAGATTGGCGAAGAATTGGGTATCGAGCATGTCGAGAGCGGCCCGCTGGTTCGCTCCTCCTACCATGCGGAGCGACACGTTTGACCATTCAGGTTCATTCGGTTCGACTGACCGGATTTAATTCACTATAATCAGGCGGCTGGCTGGTTAGAACCTTCACTGGAATCGCTTTCGATGTTTGCACTAATTACGGTTTTACTGTTGTCGTATCTGGTCGGGTCTGTCCCCAGTTCTCTCTGGGTTGGCCGACTCTGGAAAAGTGTGGATGTCCGCGAACACGGCAGTGGAAATGCCGGTGCAACCAATGCCTTTCGTGTACTGGGTTGGAAAGCCGGAATAGTTGTATTGCTTCTCGATTTTGCCAAAGGATTCCTGGCTACAGCGGTGATCAGTCAGCTGGCCTGGGAGATTGGAAGTGGGCCGGTAGCCCCGATTGCCTGGGAGGCCAACTCGTTTCTGCTGATTTCGTGTGGGGTGATGGCGGTTCTGGGTCATATGTATCCGATCTATGCGTCATTTAACGGTGGCAAGGGTGCTGCTACGGCAGCGGGAATGCTCTACGGAATTGAACCGGTCTCCATTACGATTACACTTGTCATTTTTATCGGTGTGATTCTGATCACCCGATACGTATCCCTGGGTAGTATGGTGGCGTCATTCTGCTATCCACTCACACAGTTTGCCATGGTCTGGATTTTTGACTGGGTGATCGACCCCAGTGTACTCATCTTTTCGAGTGCGCTGGCTCTGTTCATTATTGTAAAACATCATGCGAACATCCGTCGGTTGTGGAATGGAACAGAAAGCAAAGTGGTACTCTGTCCAACACCGGATCCGGCGGAGGAGAAGGAGGAGCCCGAGCCATGAAAAACGTGAGCATTATCGGTGCAGGCAGTTTTGGAACCGCGCTCTCCATGATTTTGTCGGAGAACGGGTGCAAGGTAACACTCTGGGCTCGCGAAGAGGAAGTAGCCCGGACGATTAACCAAAAACATTTTAATCCCTTCTATCTTCAGGATATGCGCCTTCCGGATTCAGTCGGTGCGACCACCGACTACCGTGAGGCTCTCCGGGATGCGGATATGGTCGTTATTGCCACTCCGTCTCATGCGGTACGAACCGTCGCGGAGTCGGTGGCTCCGATGCTTTCGGGCGAGGAAATTGTGGTGACGGTCTCCAAGGGAATCGAACAGGAGACCTTTATGACCATGTCCAGGGTACTGGTCGAAGTACTGGACGGTTCGTTGAGTGAAGATCGGATCGGTGTTCTCTACGGGCCGAGCCATGCAGAAGAGGTGGCTCTTTTCAAGCCCACGACCGTGGTCGCTGCGGCCTACTCCAAGAGTACGGCACGGACCATTCAGGATACGTTTATGACTCCGATGTTTCGGGTCTATCTGAACCACGACCTGATCGGGGTCGAGATTGGCGGTTCCCTGAAGAATGTGATGGCGATTGCCGCCGGAATTGTGGACGGGGCAGAAATGGGGGATAACGCGAAGGCCGCGCTTATTACCCGCGGGCTCCACGAAATGAAGCGAATGGGAATGATGCTGGGGGCATCCCAGGATACCTTTTCCGGATTAACAGGGATGGGCGATCTGATCGTAACCTGTACCAGCCGTCACAGCCGGAACCGGATGGTTGGTTATCGGATTGGCCGGGGAGAAACGCTGAAGCAGATCGAGTCCGGCATGACCATGGTGGCAGAAGGAGTAAAGACGGCTCGGTCCGTTCATCAGTGGGCGCAACGTAACCATGTGGAGATGCCCCTGACAGAGGCCGTCTGCCGCGTATTGTTTGAAGGAGAGCGGCCCGATGATATAATCTATGAGCTAATGACCCGTATTCCCAAAGAGGAAATTATCATCTGACCGAGACGGTGATCCCGGTTGCCGGCGGTCTTCATGATCTTTTTACACAGACTGGTTATCTTTCACCTGAATGTCATCTGACCCTGATGAAGTACCAGGATAGCCCCATTATCATCTCTTCCATGACTCCCCGGGATCTGAAACATCTGATCCAGATGGGAGAAGGCACTTATCTTGAGTTCAAAAAGAGAACTCCGAATGCCAAAAAGATGGCCCGTGAGATGGCTGCTTTTGCCAATACCGCAGGCGGAACCATCCTTGTCGGAGTGGCCGATGATGGAGTGGTGACCGGAGTGCAGGCCTATTTCGAAGAGGAGTATCTACTGGAGCAGGCCGCTTATCAGGTCTGTGTCCCGCCCTTGAAAATTTCCATAGAACTGGTTCATGCGATCGAGGGGGATGTGATGGTGGTACGGGTCCCCGAAGCGGAGGTGAAGCCGGTCTACCTGAAGGGGAAAAAGCGTCGTCAGGTCTTTGTCCGGCGGGACGATGAGAGCACACTTGCCAGCGAAGAGATGGTGGACATCCTGAAAAACGAGACAACCGAAGAGGGAGTCACGTTCCAGTATGGAGACAATGAGCAGAAGCTGTTTCGCTTCCTGAACGAATATGGTGAGATCACGGTTCAGAAGTATGCTCATTTGATCAATGTGACCACCTGGCGCTCGTCCAGAATACTGGTTAACCTCGTCAATGCGGGGATACTGAATTTGTCAAATCGTGACAATGTTGACTATTTTACCTTTTCACAACGGACCAAATAAGCAGAATCGAAGAACTCATGGCTGACGAGAAGCTTGATGATGTAATTGCATCCTTGATTGACGATGACGGAGAGGAGCAGGCGACTGCAGATATACCTGATGAGCCAACCGATATTCCGGAAGGAGAAGAGTCTGTGAACCTCACTTCGCGGGCAGCAAGGCAGGTACGGAAGATACGGGAAGACGAAGGACTGGACGAGGAGCTCTATCTGCGTGTGGCAGTGGAGGGTGGGGGTTGTTCCGGCCTGAACTACCGTCTTGGCTTTGATCTGAAAAATGAAGAGGACCGGCTCGTCGAAAGCGAGGGCGTCCAGATTGTTGTGAACCCCAGGCATCTCATCTATCTGAACGGAATAAGAATCGACTACCCGGATGGCCTGGATGCGCGCGGATTTACATTCGATAATCCGAATGCGACGGAGAACTGTGGCTGCGGCGCCTCATTTGCCATTTAGACACGCAGCGGTTCTGCCCGAACACTACTTCTCCCTGTCATTTTTCTCAGTTCATCTTTGCCTGTGCAGCACTTGTAATCTCGTGGATTTCGTCGGCGGAGATGGTCTCTTTGTTGTTGCAGAAATGACAGACAACTTCCTGACTCTCGCCGTCCAGTTCCCGGAGCTCCTCATGGGATAGCATGGAGAGGGCAGACAGAAACCGATCCCGGCTGCATCGACAGAAGAAATGGATCGGAACCTTGTCAATGACCCGCATCCGGTATGGATCCACAGCGTTCTGCATGATTTCGTCGATGTACTGGCCCTGCTCCAGCAGTTCCGACACCGGGTTGAACCGTCTCAATCTGTCCTGGAGAGTTTCGATTACCTCTTCTGGAGCGTCCGGCAGGCGCTGCACCAGAATCCCTCCTGCATGCGTGACCTTGCCACGATCGTCCATTCCGGTATCCAGCAGAACGGCGGACGGGATCTGTTCCGATTGTGTCAGGTAGTGAGCGATATCGGCTGTTACATCTCCTTTGAACAGCTCAATGGTACTGTGTCTCGGTTCGGCCTCATTGTACAAGGTTTTGGTGACCGTCAGCACCCCGACTCCCAGGCCATCTCCAAGCGTGGTTGCTTCGTCGCTATAGTCCAGTTCTGCCTGGGGATTGGATACATACCCTCGGATCTCACCGCGCCGGTTGGCTTCGGCGACAACTGAGCCGACGGGCCCGCTACCTTCCAGAATGACCCGGATGCGTTCGTCTCCTTTCAGTTCGGAAGCGAGCAGCATCGCCGCTGTGAGTGTTCGGCCCAGTAATACGGTGGTGAGAAGAGAGAGGTGATGCCTCTGCTGTGCGGAACGAACCACTTCGGTTGTTTTGATTCCGGAGATTTTGAAATGACCGTCCACATCAATTCCCTTGTAGAGTCGGTCCTTGAATCGAATTCGTTCTTTCTTGCGGATAGACATAGGGACAGAGTTCTCGAAAAATTCAAATTAGGTACTCTTTTGACAGGCCGAACCTCTCGAATTTGCCATGGCCGTAATCCAGCACTGAAAGATACGCAGAATGTGAGACTCTCTCACAGCAGGGGAACTGTGTACGGAAACAGACAGGCCGAAACTTTCTTGTCGGATTGGAGTGAATTGTTCCACGAGTCTGTTATCTTTTGATTGTTGAACTGAGTCCCCGGATCTGCCCAAAGACGGGGGATTCCGGTCGCCCTTAACAGAGAACGTAACCGAGCGAACACTATGGCATTTCGATGGGTCTTCGCAGAACCGGAACAGGATGTATCTGTTCGGACATTGCAGGAGAGCCTCAAGGTCCCTTTTTCCATTGCCAAATTGCTAACACTCCGTGAAATCGAAACGTTTGACGCAGCACGATTTTTTTTCCGGCCCGGTCTGGAGCTTTTGCACGATCCGTTCCGTATGAAAGATATGGAGAAGGCGGCAGACCGGCTTTCCAAAGCGATTCGATCGGGGGAAAAGATTCTGGTTTACGGGGATTATGATGTGGACGGGACCACAGCGACGGCCTGTATGTTGCTCTTTCTGAGAGAGTTCGGAGTGGAAGCCGAATTTTTTATTCCTCACCGGTTCAAGGATGGGTACGGAATTAATTCGGACGGTATACAACGTGCGGCGGAGATCGGGGCCGATCTGGTAATTTCCGTGGATTGCGGGATCACGGCGATTGAAGAGGCGAAACTGGCACGGGATCTGGGAATCGATCTGGTGATTTGCGACCACCATACGGTGGGGAAAGAGCTGCCGGATGCCGTGGCTGTCCTGGATCCCAAACGCCCTGATTGCGACTACCCTTTTGACGGATTGTCCGGCGCCGGCGTCGCATTCAAGCTGATTCAGGCGACGGTTGACAGGCTGGGACTTGCAGCGGAGATGGCGACCCGATACCTGGATCTGGTGGCGATATCTACTGCCTCGGATATTGTCCCGGTCGTGGATGAGAATCGTGTTCTCATGCGGTGGGGCCTGGAGCAACTGAACCGGAGTCCCCGGCCCGGTTTGAAGGCGCTTCTGGAGGTGGTTAAGCAGGAGGGCGCAACCATTACGGGTACAACTATTGTCTTTACTATCGGCCCCCGGATTAATGCAGCCGGAAGGATGGGGGATGCGGGACTGGCCGTTGAACTGTTGATTTCGAAAGAACCGGAAAGAGCGCAGAGCCTCGCCGGAGAGCTGGAGACGATCAACAGAAAACGGCGCTCGACGGATAGCCGTACCATGAAAGAGGCGGTTGCGAAACTGGAAAAGGAGTACGATCTCGAAGCGCTCTCCTCAATGGTTCTGCACAATCCGGACTGGCACCTCGGTGTGATCGGAATTGTAGCATCCCGTCTGGTGGATGCCTATTACCGCCCGGCCATCATGCTCAGTTCTGTGGACGGAAAGATCAAGGGTTCTGCACGGTCGATCCGG
>JBBDRX010000111.1:0-6677 GCA_040905245.1 Balneolaceae bacterium
CCGGCCTTCACTTTGAGGATATTTCCCGGCTTCTCACCTCGTTTAACGAGTTGGTGGACAACGGACATTCTGTTATTATTATCGAACACAACCTGGATGTGATCAAATCGTCCGACTGGATCATTGACATCGGCCCGGAGGGCGGTTTCGGGGGTGGACAGGTAGTAGCAGAGGGAACCCCGGAAGAGATTGCGGACTGTGAAGAGAGCCATACCGGACGCTTCCTGAAAGATTTGCTCTGAAACTGATACGATACACAACGAATGGACTTTTTTTTACAAATTGTGGGAGACCCAACCTCACTCATTCTGGGTGGGGTGGGGTTGCTGGTTGCCAGTTTCAGTTCCCTCTTTTCTGTAGCGAATCCGACAGCCGCCATGCCGGTCTTTCTGTCGTTGACCAGCGGTTATACAGACGAGGAGAAAAAAGTTACGGCCAAATGGACCTGCATTTACGCTTTTCTCGTACTGACTGTCTTTTTGTTTGCAGGGACCGCCATTCTCCATTTTTTTGGCATCAACCTGTCCGGAATTCGGATTGCTGGTGGCCTCATTATTATGCGAACGGCTTTTTCGATGCTTAACCCCGATAGTGCGGGAAGAAAGCTCACCGACGAAGATGAAGCAGCCGCCCGGTTAAAGGATGATATCTCCTTCAGCCCGCTGGCTATGCCGATGCTTTCCGGGCCCGGAAGCATCGCGGTCGTGATCGGTTTTGCCACCCAGGCCAGTAGAATGGCCGATTTCATTGTGCACTCCTTCTCGATTACACTGGTAATTATCATTGCCTATACAATTCTCCGGCTCTCTCCGGCCATCATGAAGTACATCGGAACCACCGGCATGAATGTCATGACCCGGATGATGGGCTTTATCGCGCTGGCGATCAGCGTGCAGTTTATCCTGAGCGGGATTCACCTCTATTTTGGAATGTGAGATGCCATTCGCTGCATACGGCGTCGAGTGTGCCCAGCCGCAAGTCTTGCCCTGGCTGCCGCATCGGTCGAACGGCTTGTTTTAAACGGCCGGAACCCATTTCTTTCCAGCTCCGGAAATGCTGACACGCACAAACGAATGCCTCATTGGAGCAGTTAGAACAGATATTTTCAACATTTGCTGATGCAGCGTGGGGGACTCCTCTGCTCGCCCTTCTGGTGGGAGGCGGGCTCTTTTTTCTTCTCTACTCCAGATTTATTCCCTACCGTCATGTCGGACACGGGTTTTCGGTATTAACCGGAAAGTATTCGGACCCTGATGCCCCGGGAGAAATCAACCACTTCCAGGCGCTCTCCAGTGCCCTTGCCGCTACAATTGGCATGGGAAATATCAGCGGGGTAGCCATCGCATTGGCCACCGGCGGCCCGGGGGCCATCTTCTGGATGTGGGTCACCGCATTGGTCGGGATGGCAACCAAGTTTTTCAGCTGTACCCTCTCGATTCTCTACAGAGGCCGTGACAGCGGCGGTGAACTTCAGGGTGGGCCCATGTACTACATTGTCGAAGGGCTGGGTAACAAATGGAAACCACTCGCACTCTTCTTTTCTGTCGCGGGCCTGATCGGCTGTACTCCCATGTTCAACGCAAATCAGTTGACGCAGATCATCCGGGACACTGTATTGGCAGATCGCGGTTGGCTGGGCTACGACACGATGCTTCTTGCCGGATCTTTTTTGACAGAGAGCGGATTTCGACTGTCCGATGTTATTCTCGGAATCGTTCTGGTACTACTGGTCTCTGTGGTCATTATTGGTGGAATTCGACGAATCGGGGCCGTCGCTTCCCGGCTGGTTCCCGCCATGGTACTTCTCTACGTTTCCACGGTAGTCTATATTCTCATCAGCCATCTCGAAGAAGTGCCGTATTACCTGATGCTGATTGTCACCGACGCATTTACCGGAACGTCTGTGGCAGGTGGGGCACTCGGAGTCGTCATCTCCAACGGAGTTCGCCGCGGTGCGTTCTCGAATGAGGCGGGTATCGGGATGGAGGCAATGGCTCACGGGGCGGCCAAAACCAGAGAACCGGTACGTGAAGGCCTGGTAGCCATGCTCGAACCAGCCATTGATACGCTTTTGATTTGCACAATGACAGCCCTCGCACTTCTGATGACGGGGGCCTGGACTCAGTCAGGAGCGGACGGCATCACCATGACAGCGGTTGCGTTTGAAACCGGTGTGCCGGTATTCGGTGCCTGGCTGCTGATTATCTGCGTCTTTGTCTTTAGCATTACAACGATGTTCACCTACTCCTACTACGGCTCCAAATGCCTGAACTTCATCGCCGGAGCCCACAATAAGCACTACTACAACTACATCTATCTGTTTACCATATTCATCGGCTCTATTACCACGATCGATATGGTCATCAACCTGATCGACGGAATGTTTGCACTGATGGCTATTCCAACGATGACCGCTTCTCTTCTGTTAGCACCAAAAGTCATGGAGGCGGCCCGGTCCTATTTTGACCGTCTCGAAAAGGGTGAGTTTAGCTCGGACAAAGAAGACGGTTCGCCGGATAAATCGGAAGAGCCTTAGGCCGGATCACAAATCACGCGCGAGCAGACGCTCCATATCGGCCAATACATCATCGCCCTGAAGTTCACTACCGGGATAGTTCTGTCGAATATTTCCACTCCCATCCAGAAGGGAGACCTTGTCGGAGTGATCGATAAAATAAACCTGACGACCGGAGTCCGTAACCCGCATCGGTGTTCTCCTTGCAATCACATCCAGCCTCTCAAGAAGCTTCCTCACCTCCTCCCGCTCTCCAGTCAACAGGCTCCATCTTGATGGATTCAGTCCATAATTCCGCGCATAATCAGACAATACTTCCGGTGTATCACGGACCGGGTCCATACTGATGCCAATGAAATGAGCGTCCTGGTCGTCTATTTGTTGCGCGACTTCTTTCATATTCAGAGTCGTTAATGGGCAGATATCCGGGCAATGAGTATAGATAAACCCGACCAATATCGTCTCCCCTCGAAACGACTTCGGAAAGTGTACCGTTTCTCCCTGTTGGTTGATAAGTTCCACTTCAAAACCGGACAAACTCTCTTTTACCGACAACCGGTCGCAACCGCCGGCTGTCAATAAAGAGACGATCAGAAGAAGAAATAGACAGCAATGAAGTCTCATCTCAATGGCATCGGATTATTTGGACTGTACGGAGGTGAACCGCCATAGGTAGCGCTCAATACATCCAGTATTACAGGCGTATAGGCCAAAATGATAATAATGACGGCTGCAATGATCCAGGGTTTGAAATTGCGTAGCCAGGGTACACTCTCATTGTGATACGCTTCGGAGACAGGGAATCGGAGAACCGCCTCTTCTGCCCGTGCTTTTCGAAAGAGAGTCGAAAAGAAGACAACGGCAAAAATCACAATCGCCAGAGTCATAATAACGCCCCCGACCACACTGATGTTAATGTAGGAGACCCATTCTGCCTGGAACAGTTGGCTTTCGGGATTGGCATAGGTCGAACCGGTATTGGTTCGTCTCGGCATGCCGAGCAACCCGCCTCGCATCATCCCCCAGGAGAAAATGAATACACCGATGGTCCACAGGTAAGGTACAGACATGGACCACCGCTTCAACGCAACATCCCGGTTAAAATAGTGGCTGACCAGGTAAAGGCTCATCCCGAGAAACGCCAGCAGGGTGGGGCCCGCTACCGTCAGATGAAAGTGGCCGGGAAGCCAGGAGGTGTTGTGGACTGCCGTATTCATCTGATAGGATGCATTGATGATGCCACTAATTCCGCCCAGTAAAAAGATGATCAATCCACAAATCAGATAGGGAAACAGCCACCGCTCCTTGTCAAAATAGGGTAGTTTGAACATCCAGCCGAAGAGCCCTTTTCCTCCACGTTTACGTCCCGCATACTCAAGAGAAGCGGCGAGAGTAAACGCCGTAATTAAACTGGGGAGGGCAACCATAAAGGTGAAGAACCCGTGAACCAGTTTCCACTGTGCTCCGATTGCTGGATCCATATACTGGTGGTGAGTTCCGACCGGAATGGAAAAGATGATAAACATCATGAATACAAGCCGGCCGGCCATATCGGAGTACAGTTTGCCGCCCGCAAGCCTTGGCATATAGCTATAGAACATCACGTACGCGGGCAGCAACCAGAAATAGACCAATGGGTGGCCAAAGAACCAGAAGAGGGTTCGTGCAAGCATCACATTAATTTCATCGACCAGTCCCAGCGACCAGGGAAGCAGCATAAAGAGGATTTCGAACGCAACGGGAAGCGTGGCAACAAACCAGACAATAAACGTTGTGAACATCCCAACAACCGACAATGGTGTTTTCTGGTCCGGATTATCCCGTCTCCATTTGAGGTAGAGGGGAATCCAGTTGAAGAAGGCGATCCAGGAACCGACCACCAGAAGAACCAACCCTATATAAAACAGTGGGTGTGCCTTCAGTGGTGGATAAAATGTATAGAGTACCGTGGCTTCTCCGATATAGATTGTGATGGCAGCCATCACGGACCCCAGAAGCATCATCAGTCCGGAGAGCCATGCCCAAAACATGGGAAGCTTCATTCGAAGCGCATGAGGAATAACTGCATTCCCGAATGCCACAGCAAAAAATGTCGTAAAGACAATGGCATTCAGTACTCCGTGCATGGTCAATCCCTTGTAATAGTCCGGACCCATGAATGGATCGCTCTGGATCATCCCGGCGCGAAAGAGGGTCTGCATCAACCCGCCATAAACCCCGATGACCAACAAAACCATGGGGATCACCAGCAGAATTCCCATGAGCCATCGGCTCGAACGATCGATCTTCATCGCGTAATCTTTCATATCTCACCCCCTGACAGTTCATTGTCGCCCGGTTCCAGGATTCGGAAACGTCCCGCCATTGTGTGGTGGGCTACACCGCAAAATTCATGACAGGCAAATGAATAGACCCCGGGTTTCTGAAAGGTCACCTTCATATAATTAACCGCATCCGGAGTAGCCATCAAATTCACATTTTTCTCATCCACCTTGAAGCCATGGATGATGTCCTGAGAGGTCACATAGATATGAACCGTAGATCCAGCCGGAAGGGTAATTTCAGATGGCTGAAATGACCACATCCTGGCAATCATGTGCAGTTCATACTCATTATCTGCAATCTCAATAATTGAGTCGCTTGTAAATGGTTCTACATCCGTGATGCAGGTTGGAACCTGAATGTCCAGTACTGCAGATGCATACAGTATGGCGGCAAAGAAAATCGCAAGCAGCCCGCCGCTAAGTCCGAGAGCTATTTTTTCTGATCGATCCATCGATTATACCCTCCCCAGAACTTCAAAGTAGATACTAAACCACATCAGAATGAACACGACAATCATAACCACAAAAAAAGCGATTGCCCCTTTCGGATAGAACGGTTCCGATTCAAAATCTTCCCTCTCTTTCATATTCTCCTCCCGATTTGCTATCAATTTATGGATGATGTTGCCTGCGTATCACTATCTTTTATCCTTCTCTATACGCAGTAAAGACCTGATATAATGGACCGTTACTGTAGCAACAATGCTCATTATACATTTTAGAAATTTATAAGTAAAAAGACACCTCTATCTTTATTTTACAGCTGACTCCACCCCGGGCTCCACAGGCTCCCATCGTTGATTGTCGCGCCGGACATCCGCCATCCGCCTGGTTGGATCAATCTCGATTCGGGCAATCTCATCGATCGGGATCTCCAGTTCCAGCTTGTACTCCGGATCGACCCACGGCCAGGCCGGTTCAACCCTTCGGGGAGTGGTGGGAAACTCATTCTCCTTGTGTCCCCACATCATCTGCAGCGGGATGTGATGGTGCTGCACGGATCCGTCCTTACGTTCCACTTCAATATCGATCGGCATGGGCATTTCATCGTGCCGGCGAAGGTGCACAACGGTCTTCTCATTCTCCACACGAACAGAGTCGATCCCGTAGTCAATGGTCCGGACAGAGTTGACCCAGTACTCGTAATACCAGTAAAGCTGTATTCCGGCCTCACGCTCCACAGTCCGGATAAAGTCCCGGCCGGTTGGATGCCGGAAGGCCCACTCTTCGTAAAATCGTCTCATTCCCCGGGCCAGTGCTTCACGGCCAATGATATACCCGAGCTGGTGGAGAAAAATCGCTCCTTTTGAATAGGAGGCGATGCTGTAGGCAATATTTCGCTGAAAGTGGTCGGCATGCCGTTGCATCGGTTCTTCGAGGCCGGCCTTCACAATCCGGTAGTAGTTGTCATAGTCTCGTGCAATGGAATCGTCCAATTCTTCCCCGAAAAGCTCCTTCATAACACGCCAGGATGCATAGACAGTGAACCCTTCGTCCATCCAGTGGTAGTAGCTCTCATTATTGGCCAGTACCCCCTGATACCAGGCGTGTACCAGTTCGTGAACCGTAACACCAACCAGGCCCTGAAAATCGCGGTTTCCGGTAATCAGTGTCCCCATAATGTACTCCATGCCGCCATCGCCTCCCTGTGCCACGACATACTCGTCATAGGGATACTGGCCAAAATGCTCATTCATATACTCGAATGCGCGAATGGTGTATTCCGGCAGGCGCTCCCACTGATCCAGGAGCACTTGCTGTTGATCCTCAGAGGCATTCTCCGCTACCGGATCAGCCTGGTAAAAAAACCGAAGCAACGGGCCTTCCGGTACCTGTGC
>JBBDRX010000111.1:6777-17005 GCA_040905245.1 Balneolaceae bacterium
GTGCATCGAATTCCATCTCGAAAATAGATTCACTTCCCGGCGGGATCGGTTCAGCCAGTTGCACTTCCATGACTGTATCTTTAATCCTCCAGGTGACCGCTGTTCCATTCTGGAACAGAGAACGGATTTGCTGAAAACCCTGTTCATGCTCGTCCAGCTGTTGGATACGCCCACCCACACGACGGTCGGGGTCCTGAATCGCCCGGGATCGTACATCCATCATACTGCCGGGCTGGAAGGCGTTAAAGTAGAGGTGGTAGTAAAACGTCTTCAGCGTATCCGGAGAGTGATTGATGTAAGTCAGCTGTTGAGTACCCCGAAATCGATGAGTCTCCACATCCATATCAATCTCCATCTCATAGGCAACCTCCTGTTGCCAGTATCCGGCTCGCTGCGCCTCCACCCGGTGATCGGCCAAAACGAGGGTCAACAGGATCAGGAAGGTGGCCATCGGCCGGGTAATTGTTCGCATCGTTCAGAATCGTTTACAGTTCAGAGATGGATTAAAAGAGGTTCCGGCTGGAGAAAGCCCGGCTCAACGTCGCTTCATCAATATACTCCAGCTGCGACCCCATTGGAATACCATACGCAATACGGGTCACCTCGACCTGAAACGGCTTCAGAAGTTTGTTGATGTAAAAACAGGTCGCTTCACCCTCCGCATCCGGATTCAGGGCCAGAATCACCTCCCGAATGTTCTCCTCGGGACTATTCACCCGTTCGACCAGCTCCTTGACACGGATATCGTCCGGCCCAATGCTCTGCATGGGAGAGATCACACCTCCCAGAACGTGATAACGCCCTCTGAATTCATTGGTCTTTTCAATGTAGTAGACATCCTGAAACTCCTCTACGACACAGATCTGGCCGCTCTCCCTTTTGGGATTGCTACAAATGGTACAGGGTGAGGTGTCTGTAACGGTCCCGCAGATCGAGCATCGTGTGACAGAGCGCTTGAGCTCTTCCAGTGCAGCCGTCAGGGCAAATACGCTCTCCTGCTTCTGTTTCAGCAGGTGCATGGCAATTCTCCGGGCAGATTTGCGCCCCGTTCCCGGCAGTTTTGCCAACTCCTCAATGGCGCGTTCAAGGGCTTCCGATGTAATTTGCATCTTCGATACGTTCTCGATTCAATGATGATCTGTCGGGTTGAACCGGGGCCGGCCGGTTGTCGAAAGACGGGTCTTGCCCGATCCGGACAGGGTTCAGAGGCCAAATTTACTGAGGTCCATACCGGGAATACCGCCGCCGGGAATCATATCCTTGTAGACTTCCTGCATTTTCTGCTTGCCGGCTTCTTCCGCTTTTTCAAGCGCCTTGTTGACGCCCGCAACCACAAGGTCTTCCAGCATCTCCTTCTCCTCGGGATCCACTACATCGCGGTCCAATTCGATAGAGATAATCTTTCGGTTGGCGTTGGCCCGAACTTTCACCATGCCTCCACCAGCTTCCGCCTCGACCTCAACCTCTGCCAATTGAGCCTGCGCCTCTTTCATCTTGTTCTGCATATCAGCAAACTTTCCAAACATATCCGCCATATTAAATTGATTACTCATCGTCTTCACCTCTTCTATTGTTCAATTGAAATTCTAATAGTCCAGTTCTGCCCCAAACAGATCGACCAGGGTTTTCAGATGGGGATCCTTCTTCTGCAACTGCTGGAACCGTTCAAACGGACTTCTCGTTTCTTTCTTCTCCGGATTCCGCTGAATCTTGCAGCTTATTCGGAAACTGACTCCAAAAACTCTCTTCATGGAACGTTCCAGAAATGTCTGATTCTCTTCCAGCAGGCGTTGCGCGAATTCATTGTCTGCATGAACGGTCAGCTCCTTTCCCTGCAGGCCCGCCAGTTCAATCCGCTGAAGCTGAAAATAGAGTGTCCTCGGAGCTGCCTCCTCCAGATGGCCCAGCAGGTCCGGCCAGCGGCCTCGAAGCTCCTCCAGAGACTCTACTCGTCTGACCGGCCTGTCAGTATAATGTTCCTGTGGTGTCGCTCCTTCCAAATCCGGACCGGCGCCGAATGGAGGTTCCGCTTTCTCCCCGTTCGAAAGAGTCTGAAGTGAGGGACGGCCAAACGGATCGTCTTCCGTATCACCGGAAGTAGATTCCTTTCCGGCCGGCTCCTTTTCAGCCGGCGCTCCGGAGTCTTGGGCCGGAGTCTCCCCAGGGGTGCGACTTCCGGAGGTTGAAGAACGATTCGATTCGTTGGCGTGATTCGTTTCAGAGGGGGGTTCACGAACCGGTTCAACCCGAACAGAAGAGGGCTCTGGATTCTGTCGCTTCTGCCCGGATTTCTCTTCCTGCTCGTTTGGTGACTCTTGTTGTTGGCCGGGAACCCCGTTCGCTTTTGTTATCGGGGCGGATTGGTCCTCAGCTTTTTTTTTTAGCTCACGGACTTCATTCAACAGTGTACCGAGATCCCGAACCCGATTCATGTGAATAAGCTTGAGCAGCAAAATTTCGAACTGGACCCGGGGCTGTCGCGTATCTTTCAACATCTGCTGGGCTTCGCTGACCAGATGGAGCATCCTCATCAGATCCTCTTCATCAAATCCGGTAGCCTGGGCCTGATACCGTTTTTTTGTCTCATCCGTCGCCTCTACCAGATAGAGCCGGTCGGACTGGCATGCCACATAGAGGTTTCTCAGATGCTCAGTCAGGGTTACCAGAAATTCCTGAATGTCGGTTCCGGAGCTGATCAGCTCACGAATCATCCCGAGGCCACGAGCTGCATCTTGCTCACGAACCACCTCCATAAACGAAAACAGCTCGTCCACACCCACGATGTTGAGTGCCCGCAGAAGTTCAGAGTGCTCAATTTTCGTCCCGCAAAAGGCGATCGCCTGATCCATCAGGCCAAGAGCGTCACGCAGCGCACCGTCGGCCCGTTTGGCAATGACGTGAAGGGACTCTTCATCGATCCGGATCTGCTCTTTTTGTGCAATGTCACGAAGCCGGGGCACGATTTCGTCGACAGATATCCGCCGAAAATCAAATCGCTGTACTCGGGAAAGGACGGTCGGAAGAACCTTGTGAGGTTCGGTAGTGGCAAAAATAAAAATCACGTGTTCCGGAGGCTCTTCCAACGTTTTCAGAAGGGCGTTGAAGGCATCCTTGCTAAGCATGTGGACTTCATCGATGATGAAGATTTTGTACCGTCCATTCTGCGGCGGAACGCGAACCACCTCCCTCAGTGACCGAATGTCGTCGATACCCCGATTGGAGGCGGCGTCCATCTCCACAATGTTGAGTGTATTGCCAAGCGCCTCGCCATCTACATCCTCGGCCACACGGTTCACAGTCCGGGCCAGTACCCGGGCCATCGTGGTTTTCCCGACACCTCTCGGCCCGCAAAACATATAGGCGTGTGATAGCCTGTTGTTTTTTATCGCATTGCGAAGGGTGCTGCTTACATGACCCTGAGAAACAATATCCTCAAATGTCTGTGGACGATAAGCTCTGGTAAGAGCTCTGTAGTTTTCATTCATACCGGCACGTAATGAAACATGTTCACTTGATGAAAGGTACAAAAAATAGTGAACCAAACCGGACGTGCTTTTCACAACGGCCTTTGCCCAGAACTGTTGATCTTTCAGGGGAATGCCTTACATTGAAGCTCAACGAAAAGAGTCGTACCTGTCATGTATAATCACTTTTGGCTTTACGCTCTGTTTTTTTCACTACCTGTTTGTACGGCTCCTCTTCAGGCCCAGTCCAGCGAAGCGGACTGGCTGGAACGGGGGCTGATCGCCGAATCCCGCGGGAACCCCGTGGAAGCGCTGGAGATCTGGAGTGGAGGAATGCAGCAGATGGACCCGGTAGACACACGGATCGGGTTCGAGTTTATCAGAGTAGTCACGAAACACAATTTGTCTGACTACTACGAAGCTGCCACTACCTACTATTTGACGGCGCTCGCCGGGTCGTTCAGCGATGTCAACAGCGGAGCTATACGACAAGAGATGGAGCGTCTTCAACCGATTGTCGGCGCCGGTATCTATCGTCAGTGGGTCACCTGGTTTGAGGAGAAAGACCCGGCTCTCTTTACGGATATGCGGGGATTTTGGCGTCAGATGGACCCAACCCCCGGCAGCGAGATAAACGAACGGCTGATCGAACACTGGCAGCGAATCAGTTATGTGAAAGAAACTTTTACCCGTAATGCCGATACCATCTACGGCAGTGACGCGAGAGGTATTCTGTACATTCGGTATGGGGAGCCGGACCGCAGGGAGTCTGGGACACTTACCATTGATCGCCAGACTACAGGACGCTGGCTGGCCAGACAGTTCGATACAGCAGAAAGTCGGGAGGTACTGAACGAAAGCAGCTCCAGCACCGGGCCACCGGCGGTTTCGGATCGGGAAGATCCCCGCCACTCGTTTGATCAGCTCGGTGAATACCTGTTGCAGTTTCATACACAGCCGGAGTATGAAATATGGGTCTATGAACCCTTTACAGACGCCTCGGATCAGTCACTTCTCTTCATTTTTGGTACCGACCCTCGGGAGGAGACATTCCGACAGTTGCAAAGTATCGGAGACCTCATTCCGGAACGTGCCTATCTCGAAGATCAGCGAAATCAACCAAATACGCCTGAATTCGTTCGGATGGGTCTCACTCCGGCATTGGCACTTCAGATGCTTTACTATGAACAGCTGTCTAAGATCTCTCCATACTTCAGGGAGCGTTTGAACACGGTTCGGACAGCCTATCTGGAGCAGGGGGGCGAGGCTGGACGGGATCTGGACCTGGCCATGCGAAATCAGAGCCGGGAGCATCTGCATCTTCGCACTGCCGAAAACCCTCTGGAAGCATCTACAGCCGAACGGCTCATGCCACAAATTCCGGTTGAAGTACATCAATATCGCCTTCTGGACGAATCTATGGAGCCCGTTCTGGTTACCTTTCTTGAGAGCCGGCCTGTGGCCGCCCTGCTGCAAGACCTGAACCGTGTTCCGGAACCTGTGAGTGTTTCTGGAGATACCGTGATTACCCAACAGCTGCGTCCCTACGAACTGACGCACCTTCTTCAGATTTACAACCGGTCCTGGGAGGTAGAAGCCCATCGTCCGGACAGCCCGGCCCTTAGTCTTTCTGTTACATCAGATCCCGATGCCATTATTCAGTCTGTGTTCCAAACAGCACACCGGGGAGCACAATTTCAGTCGGCAACAGCACTTTTGACACAGGAAACGGACTCCACAACCCGGAATCGGTACAGCTCGCTCTTTCCGGCCGGTTTGCGTGGATTGGGAGCCGTGAAGAACCGACAGCCCGAACCGCTACAGGCCTCCCCGGGCGAATTGGAAATGGCCGATCTGATTCTCGGCTTTCGTGACGACGGCTTGCCGGATCAATACCCGTTCAACTTCCAGGTAGCCAATGATCAGATGATCCCTGCCGATGAGAGTCTCGTACTGCATTTTGAGGTCTATAACCTGGCCCCCAATCCGGATACGGGATTCACACGATTTGAGTTAACCTACCGAATCTATCCGGTGCTGGAAGACGGAACAGTTGTCCATGATGAAGAGGAGTTCTATCTGACCATCAATTTTGAGGACGACCGTACAAGAGTTGTGGAAGATCTCGAAATTCAGACAAGTGGCCTTCAGGAAGGACTGTATGAGCTACAGGTTTATATACGGGACCGAATCAACGACCAACAGCAGCAAAAGAATATCCGCTTTGAAGTAACGAATCAGGGAAATATCCCCATGGACTCATAGATGGTACCCAATTTTTCAATGGCATTGATCAGTGCTGCGGTTCTGAGATCCACGCCGTGCTTTTTTCGCAACTCATTTATTTCGTTATAGGCCTCTATCATGGTCTCTTCGAGTCCCGAATCCACCAACTCTCTCTCCCCTGCACCTTTTGCCAGGTAGGCAAGCTCATCTTCTGAAAAAGGGTGATGGGAGACAGTTTCGACCGCCGTGAGAATCTTTCGGTTGCTCGCCTCTTCAAACCGTTTTCCAAGACGCCCGAACCGGACATGTGAAAGGTTCTTTAACCACTCAAAATAGGAGACCGTAACTCCACCCGCGTTCAGATAATTGTCCGGGATAATCAGAGCTCCCCGGTCTTTCAAAATCTCGTGGGCAGCGGATGTGGTGGGCCCGTTGGCAGCCTCACCAATGATCTTCGCCTGAATCCTGCCGGCGTTCTTTTCGGTAAGCTGGTTTTCAAGGGCTGCCGGAATCAAAATATCACACTCGGATTCCAGAACCGCATTACTTCCCTTTAATTCCCGGGTCCCTTCAAATCCCAGGATCGATCCGGTCTCTTTACGGTACGCAACCAGCTTGTCCAGGTCGATTCCTTTTTTACTGTAGATCGAACCCTCTATTTCGCCAACACCGACCAACAGAGCTCCTCCTTCAATCAGATATTTTGCCGCGTGGTACCCCACATTTCCAAGCCCCTGAATCGAGAATCTTTTTCCCTGCAATCCGGGATCCAGCCCCAACGCCTTCATATCTTCCTTGTTGTTGCACGCTTCGGTGATTCCGAAGTAAACCCCCCTGCCTGTCGCCTCTTTACGTCCTCTAATGCCCCCCTGGGAAATTGGTTTACCCGTGACGCACCCTTCGGAGTTCAGATCGGGGCTGAGCTGACGATAGGTATCCATAATCCAGGCCATCTCCTGCTCCCCCGTTCCATAGTCCGGCGCGGGAACATCGGACCCAGGGCCGATAAAGTTTTTCTTATAGAGCTCAAAGGCATACCGACGGGTAATTTTCTCAATCTCTCTGGGTGAATAACGGGATCTGTCGATTCGGACTCCTCCCTTTGCTCCTCCAAAGGGGACATTCACCACAGCACACTTGTAGGTCATAAGAGCAGAGAGGGCCATGGTTTCGTCCTCATTCACTTCCATGGCGTACCGAATCCCGCCCTTTGTGGGAAGCTTGTGATGGCTGTGCTGTACACGCCATCCCTCAATTACCTCAATGGATCTATCGTCCATTTCGACGGGGAAGGCGACACGAAGCACGCTGTTGCAGACTTTCATCTGCATGAGAAGCCCTTTTTCGAAACGGGTATGGGAGGCCGCTTTGTCGAAAGATGCGTTTACCTGGTCAAAAAAACTGTACGAATTTGACATACGACAACTCTTTTTCTGCCTAACGTTTCAAAACTTTCGCTTCCTGTTTATGATCCGGTTCAATTCGAAAAACATTTACCAAAAACAGAAATGCGATGCTCCCGAGAGCGGCGTAGACCAGAGGAGCAAAAAAATTCATCATAATTACAAGAACTCCAATGATAACCGAACCGACAACACCGCCAATCAGGTTGCCTGCCATTCCCATCCCTCTGGACATCATCAGATCCATCACATAGCCGATCACCAGGCCGATCGAAACAAGCCAATAAATCGTTACCCCATTCAGTTCTTCCATTTCAACGCCTCACAACATCATTTTTTGTTCGTTACTTGATCTACAAATAATCTGTTCATTCAAGAGAAAATGAACAAATTTCTCAAATTGCATTCTCTACCCTCTCCACGTAATCAACTGCTTCCCATGGAAACTCGCTTCGGCCGAAGTGTCCGTATGTTGCAGTTTTTCGAAAAATCGGGCGTTTGAGTCCAAAACGTTCGATAATACCTGCGGGAGTCAGATCAAACACCCGGCTGACCAAGTCTGCCAGAGCGAGGTCATCCACTTTTCCGGTACCATACGTGTTTACATTGATCGAAACCGGATCGGTTACTCCAATAGCGTAAGCAAGCTGTACCAGGCAGCGATCCGCCAGTCCTGCTGCGACCAGATTCTTCGCCACATGACGGGCCGCATAGGCCGCACTTCGATCTACTTTGGATGCATCTTTTCCAGAAAAAGCACCTCCGCCATGGCCGCCCCATCCACCATAAGTGTCTACGATGATTTTCCTGCCTGTTAACCCGGTATCACCGTGCGGCCCGCCAGTGACGAACCGGCCCGTCGGATTCACATGCAGGATCGTCTCGTCATCCATGTACTGTTCAGGAATAACCCGTCCAATCAGATGCTTCCGGATATCCTGACGAATCTGCTCTTGTTCTACACCCTCATCGTGTTGAGTTGATATTACAATCGTGGAGATTCGCTGTACAGCCCCCTTGGAATTGTACTCAACCGTCACCTGGCTTTTGCTGTCAGGACCCAGATACGGCATCAGGTCACTCCCTTTCCGAATGGCTGCCAACTCCTGTAGCAGATGATGCGAATAAAGCAGGCTCATCGGCATTAACTCCTCTGTCTCGTTAATGGCAAAACCGAACATCATCCCCTGATCGCCGGCTCCCTGTTTCTTGTCTCTACCGGAATCGACGCCCTGTGCAATGTCGGCACTCTGTTGATGCAGAGTCGAAAGAATGCCACACGAATCGGCATCGAACCGGTAGCTTGCTTTGGTGTAGCCGATATCCCGGATCACTTCGCGAACCACTTCTTGAATGTCCACATAGGATTGGGTAGAAATTTCGCCGGAAACAATAGCCAGCCCTGTTGTCACAAGAGTCTCAACTGCAGAACGGGAGTTGGGATCTTTGCGGAGCATTTCGTCCAGAATGGCATCGGAAATTTGGTCGGCAACTTTGTCCGGATGCCCTTCGGATACAGACTCGGAAGTAAACAGATGCTTCATATGATGAAAATCAGTTAGCTTGGAATGGTGTTATCGTTAAATACCGCAGGATACCTATTGAGAAACTGCTTGAAAATATAAATTATGCAAGCTACGAAAGTGGCCGTCCTTGAGCAAGAAAAAGCGTGCCCGACCTTTCAGGATTCAAAAAGATTACCGCCCTTACCGGCACTTGGAGTCATACCCAGATATTGATAGCTCTTGCGGGTGGCCACCCGCCCCTTCAGCGTCCTCTGCAGAAACCCTTCTTTTATCAGAAACGGTTCGTAAACTTCCTCGATCGTCTCTTTATCTTCCCCCACAGCTACTGCCAGAGTTCCCAGACCAACAGGGCCTCCGGAGTAGTTCTCGACAATCGCCCGAAGAATCCGGACATCCATTTCGTCCAGTCCATTTCGGTCTACATCCAATGCATTTAACGCTTTGTCTGCCACCTTGACGTCGATCCGCTTCAGATCGTCCACCTGTGCAAAATCCCGGGTACGTCGAAGCAGCTTGTTCACGATTCGTGGAGTTCCCCTGCTTCTTCTCGCAATCTCATGAGCACCCTCATCACTGATTCCGAAATTCAGAAGGTGGGCGGTACGCAAGGCGATGCGCTGAAGAAGTTTTACATCGTAATAGTCCAGCCTCATGTCAATGCCGAAGCGGGCTCTGAGTGGTGCTGTGAGGAGTCCCTTGCGTGTCGTCGCGCCAACGAGGGTAAAACGTGCCAGTTCGATCTGAACACTTCTCGCATTCGGTCCGGAATCAATCACAATGTCCAGCCGGTAATCTTCCATAGCAGAGTAGAGATACTCTTCGATTACCGGGTTGAGTCTGTGAATCTCATCGATAAAAAGAACGTCTCCCTCCTCCAGATTTGTCAACAGGCCGGCCAGATCTCCGGGTTTTTCCAGAACCGGGCCTGTCGTCGGCCGGACGCGGACACCCATCTCTCTGCCAATAATATGGGCAAGAGTCGTCTTCCCAAGGCCGGGCGGCCCAGACAACAAGACATGATCCAGCGCCTCCTGACGTTTTTTTGCAGCACGAATAAATACATCCAGGTTTTGAATCACCTTCTCCTGGCCAATGAACTCGTCAAGAGAGAGAGGACGGACATTTTGTTCAAAGACTTCCTCTTTGTCGGATGGATTTAATAACGGATTTTGCACTTGGACTCCGATTTTCTCCCAATTCTGTCAGTTGCAAAAAAAATAGTCAACTTGAGCCTGAATTGTAGAAAAACCTTACAGTGTATTCGGAGGGAGTAAAATAAACTATGACGGAGAAGAGCCTCTCTGTTCTCTCAGCCAGTCAAGAAGCTGTGTGGCATCCTTTTCGTAAATTCCTCCAAACTCGATTGAACGCTCAAGGGCTTGGATCGATAACTCATCTTCGTTGAGGCGAACCAGTGTCTGCGCCAGAAACCACCATGTCTTCCCGGAAAGATGATCGGT
Organism: Balneolaceae bacterium; assembly: GCA_040905245.1. GTDB lineage: Bacteria > Bacteroidota > Rhodothermia > Balneolales > Balneolaceae > JBBDRX01. Next base: position 16,857 of record JBBDRX010000111.1, read on the forward strand.
CAACGTATCCGGAGAGTATTCATGAATCGATTCAAATGCCTTCCGGGCCTCTTCAAGCTGATCGTTATTGTAAAGAAGAATTCCGTAATTCAAGGTAGCGACCAATCGCTGAAGATCGGTCGGCCGTGATTCGAGTACTCCCTGAAAAA
>JBBDRX010000112.1:0-15439 GCA_040905245.1 Balneolaceae bacterium
AAGTTGCCGCTGATTGGCAAATTCTACAATCAGAATTCCGTTTTTAGTAACCAGTCCGATGAGCATAATCATGCCAATCTGGCTAAATATATTTAGTGATTCATTAAAGTACCAAAGAGCCAATAGTGCTCCGAAAAGAGCCAATGGAACAGTAAAAAGGATAATAAACGGATCGCGGAAACTTTCGAACTGGGCGGCAAGAACGAGATAGACCAGAACGAGTGCAAAAGCAAAAATGAATCCCATGGCTGCCGAGCTGTCCGCAAAGTCCCTGGAGGGACCCGCCAGATCTGTCACAATACGATCGTCCAGATGTTTGGAAGCCAGTTCGTCCATGGCATCTATTCCATCTGCAATCGTAAAACCGGAAGCCAGGGCTGCAGAGACGGTCGCAGATGCATACCGATTGAACCGGTAGAGCTGTGGAGGGCTGCTCTCTTCAGAGACTCCCACCAGATTGTCCAGCTGAATCAGTTCATCCCGGTTGTTACGAACATAGATCGATTTCAAATCAATCGGTTCATTCCGATGACTCCGCTCCATCTGACCAATCACCCAGTACTGCTTCGAATCCATGATAAAAAAACCGAAGCGGGATCCACTCAAAGAGAGCTGAAGAATCTCGGCAATATCTCTCGCCGACACTCCCAGCGTCCTGGCACGATTACGGTCGATCGATACCTGGAGCTCGGGCCGGTTAAATTCCAGATCCACATCTGCAAAGGTAAAGGCCGGATGAGCCCGTGCCGCTTCAAGAAAATCTGGCAGAACATCACTCAACTGATCCAGTGTCTGTGCCTGTAATACGTACTGCACAGGCAACCCGCCGCGACGCTGTCCGATGGATTGTAGCTGGGCGACAAACGTCTCGGCCGCAGTCAACTGTTGCAACTCGGATGCCACCTGGTCTGCAATCTCCTGTTGTGATCGATCCCGTTTGGATCGATCGACCAGGGTGATAAAACCAAACGCCGAGTTGACAGATCCGGAAGCCCCGAAACCCGGAGAGGTCACGGTATTCATCGCATCCAACTCCGGAACAGACTCCTGGACCCGCTGGACCATCTCGTCTACATATCGATCCATGTACTCAAACGTTGCCCCTTCAGGGCCGGTGGCCGCTATTCTCATCTGACCGCGATCTTCCAGCGGCGAAATCTCTTTTGGCAAAATCCCGTTCAGCCAGATTCCAATCACAGCACAGACCAGCAGTACAGCAAATGCGAGCCATCTGCGCTCCATAAACCACTCCAGTGAACTTCGATACACCTCATTGATACGGACAAAAATGGGTTCCGTCATCTCATAGAACCGGCTCTTTTGCGCTCCACCCTTCAGGAGCTTCGTGCTCAACATAGGGGTCAGAGTGAGTGCGACGAAAGACGAAATAGCTACAGCGCCGGCAATCACCACACCGAATTCCCGGAACAGCCGCCCGGTATTCCCACCCAAAAACAGAATCGGCATAAACACCGACACCAGGGACAGAGACGTTGCAATAATGGCAAAAAAGATCTCTCTGGAACCAACGATTCCGGCTTCAATCTCCGGCAGGCCCAGTTCAATTTTTGCATAGATGTTCTCCAGTACAACAATTGCATCGTCCACCACCAGTCCGATAGAGAGAACAATCGCCAGAAGGGTCAATACATTGATAGAAAATCCGACCAGATACATGACAAAGAAGGTACCGATGAGCGCAATAGGTATGACGATAATCGGTATCATGGTCGTTCTCCAATCCCTCAGAAAGAGAAAAATAATGAGGATCACCAGCCCGAAAGCAATAAAAATAGTCTGCTGCACCTCGGCAATCGACTCCTTGATATACTCTGTGGTATCGAATCCGGTCGCAACCACGATATCTTCCGGCAAGTCCCGCTTGATCCGCTCCACCCGTTCATAGAACTCTTCGGCTATCGCCAGTTGGTTGGAACCGGGTTGCGGAATCACCACCACGCCGACCATGGGAACTCCATTCCTCCTGAGTACCGTTCGTTCGTTCTGAGCTCCCAGCTCTGCCCGACCGATATCCCGAAAACGCACCACGTTGCCGTCGGACTCTTCCAGAATCAGGTTGTTGAACTCCTCTACCGTTGTCATTCGCCCCATGGTCCGGACTGTCAGCTCGGTTGTCAATCCCTCTATCGTCCCGGAAGGCAACTCTACATTTTCCCGGAGCAGGGCATTCCGAACATCCAGTGGGGTCAGCTGATAGGCAGCCAGACGAATCGGATCCATCCAGAGCCTCATGGCAAACTCTCTCTCTCCCCAGATGCGTATTTCACTAACCCCCTCGATGGTTTGAAGCTGCTCTCGAAAGGTATTTTCGGCAATCGATGAGAGATCCAGCAGATCCCTGCTGTCACTGTTTATGTTGATAAAGATTATCGGTGAGGCATCTGCATCGGCCTTGGTCACTGTGGGGGGTTCCGCATCCACGGGCAGGTTCCGTTGCGCTCTGGAAACCCGGTCCCGTACATCATTGGCCGCCGCTTCCAGATCGACTTCGACGTGGAATTCGACGGTAATCGTACTGGCTCCTTCACGGCTCACCGATGTCAATGTTCTGATTCCGGAAACCGCATTCAACGACTCTTCCAGAGGTTCGGTAATCTGGGACTCAATGACATCGGCACTGGCACCAATGTAATCTGTCCGAACAGTAACAACCGGAGGATCAACAGCCGGATACTCTCTAACGCCCAACAGAAAGAAGGCAATCACACCAAACAGAACAATCACGATTGACATGACTGAGGCGAGAACCGGACGGCGTATACTAAGCGAACTAAGACTCATCGATCCGTAAACCTCGTGACACTTGTCAAATCCACACTCATTCCCGGTCGTACCTGTAACAGACCCGTTGTCAGGACTGTGTCGCCCGGTGCCACGCCGCGGATAATCTGTACTGCCTCATCCGTACGAACCCCCAACTCCACTTCCACCTCGTCCACCTGGCCGTCCCGATAGATAAAAACAGTCTGTCCTTCAAATCCCGGTATCACGGATATAGTAGGAATCATCAGGGCATCTTCAGTACTCTCGAGAATCAATTCAATATTTGCAAAGGCGCCGGGAAGCAGAACATGTTCGGGATTATCGCTGATGGCTCGCATTCGAAGGGTACGCGTCTCACGTTCGATTCGCGGTTCCAGTGCATATACCCGACCAGTGAACTGAGAATCTACCCCCTGAACTTGAAAATTGATCTGATCTCCGGGTTGAACCTGGGTGGAATAACGTTCCGGAACAGAAAAATTGATTTTTATCCGATCAATATCATTCAGCGTTGCAATACGGGTATCCGAAGAGATAAAACTCCCCTTGCTGATAAACTTGAGACCGATTCGACCGTCGAAAGGTGCACGTATTTCTGATTTCTCAATTCGCGCATCAATCAGATCCAGGCTGGCACGAAGCGTATTCACTTCATTTGCGGTGACATCATACTCCTGACGGCTGATCCCGCCTCGCTCCAGAAGTCGACTCTGCCGGGCTTCCCGCTGTTCGGCAAGGTTTAACTGAAATTCCGTTCGGCGTCGTTCCGCCTGGAGTTCACTGTCATTTATCTTCAACAGAAGCTCGCCGGCTGTGATCCGGCTACCCTCCTCAAAAAAAATGCCCGTCACTTTCCCGGCCATTTCCGACCGCAACTCAACAGCTTCGTTCGCCTCGATCGTGCCGCTGATATATATGGTGTTGTCGAGTGGTTCTGGCTCTATGACCACGCCTTCCACCCGGAGAGTGGACGGACCGAAATCCGCAGTTTGCTGATCACTGGTTATATGAGGTGCAATTTTCGGCCAGGCGATCAGCCCTGCCAACAGAATAAGAACGGCTGTTACCGTAACCTGTTTGACGCGAATAGACATAATTTAAAATCGATATTGGCTTGATCAGCTGCGGCTCCATCTGTTTCGCCACCATAATATCACGCCAATCTACATATTGTGTCACCAGACAACCAAACAGGAAATGCAAAAAGATGTTACACAATGAGAAGCCAATGATCAGCCGGCCGGGGCAGTAAGCCCGGCTGGCTGACAAACCATTCCGTCAGCCGGTTATCCCACCTGGGCGTCCAGTTTCTCTTTGATGTGGTGTTTGGGAACCGCACCGACAATCTGGTCTACAACCTCACCATTTTTGAAAATGAGAAGAGCGGGAATACTTCTGATTCCATACTTGACAGAGATCTGTGGATTGTTATCCACATTCACCTTGCCAACCTTCGCTTTCCCTTCATACTCACCGGCCAGCTCTTCGACTACCGGCCCGATCATTCGACAGGGGCCGCACCACTCCGCCCAGAAATCGACGAGTACGGGTTGTTCAGAGGATTCCACCTCATTTGCAAAGTTGCCGTCGTTTAACTCCAATGGTTTTGACATAATATAGTTGATCTTGGTTATCTGTGTTTCATTCAAGGTACACTCTTTTCTCCCACGAATGCACATTACTTTTCACTATCAGGCCTATTGCCAGCGGCTATCCCGAGACCCGTACCAGACCGACAGACTCCTCTCCCATCAACTCCCGAAGCCGAGTCAGAAGTTCATTACTCGGATCTACCACAAACTTCCGAACGTTCATATTGATCGGACCATGGGCCTCCCGGCTATAGACAGTAAACTTCACCGGCGTATCTCCCTTGTGAAGTGAGAAAAGGGTCGCGATTTCCTGCAGATCCTGGTGGCTGAGCTCGTCGGTTTCGAGACGTAGTTGTAACATCAACTGATGCTGAAACTTTTCGCGGAGGTTTTCGACCCGATCAAGGGACCTTGCAATCACTTTGGGCTGGCCATCCCGCCGATCAATAGTCCCCTCCAGCATCACGATCGTATCGGACTGTATCAACCCCAAGTGACGGTCATATACCTCGTTAAATGCGATAGCTTCGATAGAGCCGTCCAGATCCTCGACTGTCAGAAAAGCAAATGGACGCCCTTTTCGGTCGCTGAGCTTTTTCACCTCAGTGACGATCCCCACCACCCGGAGCACAGATTTCTCCTGCAGGCTCTCCAGTTTCTCCGGCTTGAGTGTATGCGAGGAGAACAGGCGAATGTCCTCGCAATATCGATCCAGAGGATGTCCGCTCAGATAAAACCCGATTAACTCCCGTTCCCGGTTCAAACGATGAATCGTGGTCCAGGGGTCACACTCCCGGAGTTTCGGTTCGGCCGGACCGCCGCCGGACTGATTCCCTCCGAAGAGATTTGCCTGGTTCAACCGCTCCTCCTCCTGCTTTCTTGAGGCGTAGGATAAAATATCCTCGATACTTTCCAGAAGCTGCGCCCGGTTCTGATGCAGGGTATCGAAGGCACCGGCCTGAATCAGGCTCTCGATCGTCCGTCGGTTACAGACTCGAGTGTCAAGGCGAGAAGAGAAATCAAAAACAGACTGAAATTCTCCCCGCTTCTCACGCTGTTCAACAATCAGGTCAATCGCATTGGATCCCACCCCCTTGATGGCCGAGAGTCCATACTGGATTCTTCCGTCCCGGACGGTAAAGCGGCCCTCCGCCGTGTTGATGTTAGGCGGGTCAACTGCCAACCCCATCCGTTGACACTCCTCAATAAAGAACGATATCTTTTTGATATCGTTCATGTTGTGCGACAAAACAGCCGCCATGAACTCGGCGGGGTGATTCGCCTTGAAATACATGGTGTGATAGGCGACTACTGAATAAGCTGCGGAGTGCGATTTGTTAAAACCGTAACCGGCAAAAAGTGCCATCTTGTCGAAAACGTCCTTGGCCGTTTTCTCGTCATACCCTTTCTCCATCGCCTGCCGCATGAACTTCTCCTCCTCCGGCGGCAGGAGCTCCGGCTTCTTCTTCCCCATGATCCGCCGAAGTACATCGGCTTCTCCGAGGGAGTAGCCACCCATCTTCTGCGCCACCATCATGATCTGCTCCTGATAGATCATGATTCCGTAGGTCGGTTCCAGTATGGAGCGAAGATCATCGTGCGGATAGGATACCGACTCCTTTCCATGCTTTCTCTTGATGTAGTCTGGAATAAACTGCATCGGGCCGGGCCGGTAGAGTGCGTTCATGGCAATCAGGTCGTCCACCGTCGTCGGCTTTAGCTGCTTCAGATACTTACGCATTCCCTCCGACTCGAACTGAAAGGTGCCAACCGTTGCCCCCTGTTGATAGAGTTTAAATGTGTCGGGATCGTCAAAGGGTATCTCGTCCAGATTGTAGGAAATACCCTCTGTTTCACGAACCATTTCAATGGTCGTTTTCAGAATGGAGAGGGTTTTCAAGCCCAGAAAATCCATCTTCAGCATCCCCGCATCCTCGATCACCTTCCCGTCATACTGCGTAACAAAAAGGTCCGCATCCTTGGCTGTACAGACAGGGATGAATCGAGTCAGTTTGTCGGGAGCAATAATCACACCGGCTGCATGAATGCCGGTATTCCTGACCGACCCCTCCAGGGTTTCTGCCATCTGAAGAGTTCGCGCCTGAAGATCGCTCCCCTCCCGGATCTGCTGCAACTCCTTCACACCGCTGCACGCCTCCTCCAGCGAAATTCCGATCGTCTCCGGTACCAGTTTCGCGATGCGATCTGCCTCCGAAAGAGACAAGTCGAGTACACGGGCAACATCCCTGACAGACGATCGGGCGGCCATCGTCCCGAATGTAACGATATGGGCTACCTGATCCTTCCCGTACTTCTTCACTACATAATCGATCACCTTCTGCCGTCCGTCGTCGTCAAAATCGATATCGATATCCGGCATAGAGACCCGCTCAGGATTCAAAAATCGTTCGAACAGCAGCTCATACTTGAGCGGATCGATATTGGTAATACCAATGGCATAGGCAACAACTGACCCGGCCGCTGATCCCCGTCCAGGCCCTACATAAACTCCCATTTCACGAGCCGCTGCGATAAAATCCTGAACAATCAGAAAGTACCCGGCAAACCCCATCTCACGAATAATCTTCAATTCGTGATCAATTCGTTCAGTGACCTCCGGTGGCAACTCACCATAATGTTCTTCGGCTCCCTGATAACTGAGATGTCGCAGGTAGTCGTCCTCTCCCTCAAAACCGTCCGGAAGCTGGAAGTTGGGAAGAATCACATCGCGTTTCAGATGAATCGGCTCGATCTTCTCCATCACCCGGTGGGTATTTTCAATCGCCTCCGGATGGTCGGCAAAAAGAGCCTTCATCTCCTCCTGTGATTTAAAGTAGAACTCATCGTTCGGAAATCCGTACCGCTTGTCACGTCCCCGGCCGATCGGTGTACTGATCAACTCACCATTATCTATACAGAGCAGGGCGTCATGAGCCCGGGCATCCTCCTTCTCAAGATAGAATACATTATTGGCTGCAATTACCGAGACATGATACTTCTCTGCAAACCGCAGGAGTACTTGATTAACCCGTTCTTCCTCTTCAAGCCCGTGCCGGTTCAGCTCCACATAGAGATCCTCACCAAACGTCTCATGCCACCACCGGAACGCCTCCTCGGCAGCCTCTTCTCCCCGGTTCAGAATCAGATCAGGCACCTCTCCCCGGAGTCCTCCGGTTGTTACGATCAGGCCCGGACGATATCGTTGAATCAGCTCCCGGTCTACTCTTGGAAACTTGTAGTAATAGCCCTCGATAAACCCGAGCGAACAGAGTTCGGAGAGATTTTGATACCCCTCCATATTCTTTGCAAGAAAAATCTGCTGATATCGCCGGTCCCGATGGTCCCGTGTAAATTTTTTCTTGTGCCGATCCTCCACCACATAGCACTCGGACCCAATAATCGGCTTGATACCCTCCTTGTGAGCCTCCTCAACAAATTTGAAGACCCCATACATATTTCCCAGATCAGTCAGCGCAACGGCCGGCATTCCATCTTCTTTTGCCATGTTGACCAGATCGTTGACACTGGCCGTGCCCTGAAGGACCGAATACTGTGAGTGAACGTGAAGATGGGTAAACGGAGTTGTTACATCTCTTCCCACAGCGTCGACAGGGGGCAGAATGGCAGCCTCCTTCTCGTCTGAACCTTCGGATTCACTTCGGCGATTTTTCAGCCGATCTACCTGATCCCTATAGTGACTTGCGTCGATATACTCGGATGCGGGCTGGTTCAACCCGCTCTCTTCAGGAGGCAGTTGAATCCGGATTACCTCGAGCCGAACCAGCTCCAGAAAGCTCCGGACTGTGGCATCCACATCGGCGGCAGCATTGTGAGCCTCCTCAAAATCCACACCGAAAAGCTTTTGGTGGAGTTCGGAGAGTGTAGGCCATTTGTAACGGCCGCGGCCACCGGGTAGTTTACAGTACTCTGTGGCATCATCTTTTGTATCGATCGGAACCTTGTCCGACAGGATATTTTCACGGCCCAATCGAAGATACTCCGACCCCATGATGTTGAGGTCAAAGTCCAGGTTGTGGCCAATCACGAAACGAGCCTCCTTCAGGTCCTTTTCAAACGCCCCCATGGCAACCTGAAGGTCGACCCCCTCCTGTTCGGCCCGTTCAGTAGAGATCCCGTGGACCTTTTCTGCATTGAATGGAATGGTAAATCCATCGGGGCGAATAATGTAATCCCCTTCAGACAGTTTTTTACCTGTATGATCTCTAAGCTGCCAGGCCAGTTGAACACATCGCGGCCAGTTATCAAAATCGGTCAGAGGAGCAGAAAAATCGCGGGGTAACCCTGTCGTCTCTGTATCAAAAATCAGGTACATGAAGTGTGACTCCCTGTCAGCATGAACATTCTGTCGAACCTGAGAGGAATATACGTTTCGACTCCCAATTCTTCATACTCATTTCGGTCTCATCCCCGAATCTCGAAACCGGCTTCCGGTCCGTCTTCTTCCCGATCCAGCTCTTCCAGGTGATCTACCCGGGCCATAGCAGGACCCTGCTTCAACGTTTCAATCAATCGGTAGACGTCAGATGCCGCACCCCGGACGACCACTTCTACCCGGCCGTCGTTCAAATTCCGTACCCAACCCTGAAGACCCAGTTTTCGAGCCTTTTGCTGTGTAAAATTGCGAAATCCCACACCTTGCACCCTGCCACTGATCATCAGATGTTTCCCGGCAGTATCCATCCAAAAATTCTGTTACATTCCATATGGAGCCGGCATCCTGAAGCCGACTGTTGCTTCTGATAAACATAGGGGTTCAACCCGGAAATGTGAAGAGACGGAAAACATGACACTGACACAACTCTCCTACATTGTAGCCGTAGACAAGTATCGCCATTTCGCTACCGCGGCCGAGAAGATCTACGTCACACAACCTACGCTGAGTATGCAGATCCACAAGCTGGAGGAGCAGTTGGGTGTCAAAATTTTTGACCGCTCAAAATCTCCAGTTGTCCCCACCGAGATCGGAGAGACCATTATTCGTGAAGCATCCGTTATTCTGAAGCAGGCACGGCAGATTGAAGATCTCGCCAGACTGTCGGACGGGGTTCTCAAGGGAACGTTCCGGATCGGTGTCATCCCGACTATCGCCGCCTATCTGATCCCTGTTTTTCTGAGGCCTTTTATGGAAGCCTGGCCGGAAGTGGAGCTGGTGTTCGAAGAGAAGCTGACCAGCCAGGTACTGGACGGGCTTCAGGACGACACACTCGATATCGGAATTATCGCCACCCCGACCGATCAGAGTCAGATCTATCTGGAAGAGCTCTATAATGAACCGTTTGTCGGATTTCTATCGGCCGATCACCCACTGGCCAGTAAGGAGAAACTTCAGATCAGTGACCTGGATGTGTCCGAGATCTGGCTCCTGAACGAAGGGCATTGTCTGCGCGATCAGAGCATGAAGCTCTGCAAAAAAGAGAAGAAGAACGAGAACAGTCCAATTCGCTTCGAAAGCGGAAACCTGGAAACTCTCAAACGCCTGGTGGAACAGAACTATGGAATGACGCTTATGCCGGCACTTGCCGTCCGGGATTTCAACCGGGACTGTTCAACCGCGCTGATCCGTGAATTCGAAGATCCGGTTCCCAGCCGAAAAGTCCGGTTGGCCTACAGCCGAAAATTCCTGAAACAAAATATGATACAGGCTTTCAGGGATTCCGTTCAGGAGAATCTGCCCGCCGAGCTTCGGTTGAAAGAGGACCTGATGGTCATTGAATAGACACGTCCTCAGGTGTATGTCCATTTCGCAACCCGACAACCTGTTTCATCGAATCAGTACCGGGCAGTCCATTCCGTTGCCGCTACAAAACCTTGTAATCCATTGACCGTTTCGACCCATGGAAAATGATGACAGAGAAAAGAAACTGAGAGCCTGGTTAACAGGAATCTGCGGAGTCGCTCTCGCAGCCGGATTCTTCGGAAACATCACCGGCCTGCTCCCGGATCCCTTTATACGTCCGCTCTACATCCTTGCCTACCTGACTGGTGGATACAGTGGCACTGTCGAAATGCTCCGTGATTTCAGGGAACGGAAGCTCAACATTGATTTTTTGATGATCACCGCTGCAGTGGGAGCCGCCCTGATCGACCAGTGGCTGGAAGGAGCCATCCTCCTCTTTCTTTTCTCTCTGAGTGAAAGCCTGGAAGGGTTCGCCCTCGGCAAAAGCCGCAATGCGATTCACTCGCTGATGAAACTGCGGCCGGACCAGGCGTTGGTCCGGGATCCGAATGGAAACGAGCGGTATGTATCCGTTGAGGAACTGAAAGTCGGAGAGACTGTTATCGTAAAACCGGGAGAACATATCCCCATAGATGGAGTGGTCCTTGCCGGGGAAACCCGAATCGATCAATCGGCAATCACCGGGGAGAGCGTCCCGGTGACACGTACAAAAGGAGAGAACGTCTTTGCCGCGACACTCAACCAGGACGGAGCGATCCAAATTCGGGTCACCCGGCCCTCCCGGGAAACCACACTGGCCAACATCATTCGCCTGGTGGAACAGGCACAGGACAATAAGGCCCGGTCCCAGCGATTCCTGGAACGGTTTGAACCGATCTATACCATTGCTGTTCTGACGGCCGTTGCCCTCCTCATTTTGATCCCCTGGCTGATGCTTGGTCAGGGGTTCGACCCGGTCTTCTACCGAGCCATCACACTGCTGGTCGTCGCCTCCCCCTGCGCATTGATCATCAGTACCCCGGCCGCCATCATCTCGGCAATCGCCAACGGGGCCAGAAACGGAATCCTGTTCAAAGGTGGAATACACGTAGAACAGTCGAACCGCATCGACACAATCGCTTTTGACAAGACGGGGACCCTGACAAGAGGCACGCCAATCGTAACGGATATTCTGCCTCTTTCACTAAACGGGACCCTCCTGGACGAGAAAGAGCTGCTGGAAATTGCTGCCGGCTGCGAACAGTATTCCGAGCATCACCTGGCCGAAGCCATACTGAACCGGGCAGAGGAGCAGAAGGTTCAGCCCGTACAGGTAAACAATCCACAGACCGTCCCCGGCCAGGGAATTTACGGTACCTGGAATGGTGAAACTGTATCGGCCGGTAATCGAAGACTTTTCAGAGATCAGCTGGAAACCTGGCCAAAAGAGGCAGACCGGCAGGCGCAGGCGCTGGAGAAAGAGGGAAAGACTGTAATCTTCATTGCCCGGAACAACCAGCCCATCGGGCTTTTTGCCATGGCAGATCAGCTACGCCCAACCGCAGCAAAGGCTCTGCAAGCGCTTCGTGCCATGGGGGTCAGAAAAATCGTCATGCTGACGGGCGACAACCGGGGAGTTGCCGAAGAGATTGCCCGAAGGATCGACCTGGACGAGATCCATGCGGAGTTGCTTCCGGAGCAGAAAGTGGAAAAAATCCGGGAACTCCGGCGAGATGGAGTCGTTGCCATGGTGGGTGACGGAATCAATGACGCCCCGGCCCTGGCCAACAGTGACCTGGGAATTGCCATGGGAGCCGCCGGCACGGATGTCGCACTGGAAACCGCCGACGTAGTACTGATGGGCGACGACCTGGAGAAAATTCCCTACCTGCTTCGACTCTCGGAGAAAACGAAACGGATCGTTTGGCAGAACATCGGATTCAGCCTTATGGTTATTTTCATGCTTATTCTGGCCCTCTTCTGGATCGATCTGCCCCTGACCGCGGGAGTCATCGGACACGAAGGAAGTACCCTCATCGTTGTTCTGAACGGACTGCGACTTCTTAGAAGCCGATCAATCTGACGAAATAGCTATGAATCGATATCTGTCACACTTTCTCACACTTTTCTTACTGCTCTGGCTCTTTCCGGAAACCGGAGCCACACAACAGCCATACCGGGATCTTTGGGACGGACTAACCGCTTCATACCACCTGAGTGGGGACCAGGGACCGGAAAATCTGATCTGGATTGATGGCGGGGATCGTTATTCCTACAACCATTACAATCCGGAAACCGGTGTTCAGGAAATCCGTATCTACAATCCGGCCAGCGGACAGGATCAACTGGCCTTCACCCCGGAAGGTGTCACCTTCCCGTCCGGCGACATTCCGTTTCAATACGAATCGTTCGAATGGTCCGCAGACTATACCCACATTCTGTTTCGAACCAATGTACGTCCGGTCTGGCGATACTCGGGAGTCGCCGACTACTACCTCTATTCGCTCCGTGAAGAAGAATTGACTCCGGTTGCCGACTCCGCATTCACAGCCGAACTCTCACCTGACGGGAAAAAAGTCGGTTATGGCAAAAACGGTGAACTGTTTGTTCTGGATCTTGAAAGTGGCCGTCAGCAGCAACTGACGCATGACGCAGGCGAGGACCTCTACAACGGACGCTTCGGATGGGTATACGAAGAGGAGTTTGGCAAGGTGCAGGCGTGGGAATGGTCACCGAACAGCCAGCAGATTGCGTATTGGCAAAGCGACGAACGTCACGTCAAACCTTTTGTGTCTACGAATTACGAAGGAACCTATCCGGAGTATACCGATCTTCCCTATCCCAAAGTTGGCGAAAAGAATCCAACCGTCCGGATCGGCGTCGTAGATGTTCAGAGTGGGGACAACCACTGGCTCGACGTGGAACAGGGCGATGGATACATCCCCAGAATCTACTGGACAGCTCGCGAGAACGAACTCGCCGTTGCCCATCTGAACCGGGAACAGAACCACCTCACTCTCTTTCTGGCAGACTCGGAGACCGGCCGGGTTGAACCGATATTTGAAGAAACCTCCGAAACAGGCTGGATTGATCTGTTCGATTTTTTCTCCGGAGCGGACAATCACCTTTTTTTTCCTACTGAGCGGGAAGAGTTTTTTTGGCTCTCCGAAAGGGACGGATGGCAGCATCTTTACCGATACAACTACCAGGGAGAGCTGATCAACCAGGTTACAAGTGGACCCTGGGAAGTGAGTTACGTCCATCTGATCGACCCGGATCAGGAGAAAATCTGGTATGAATCCACCGAGCCTTCTCCTCTGGAAAGACATCTCTACAGCATCGGTTTCGACGGATCAGCAAAACAGCGCTATTCCAGAGAGCCCGGCCGACACTACTTCGACCTGTCACCAAACGGAACGTGGTATATGGACCGCTGGTCCCGTACAGATACTCCCACTCAGGTCGAACTCTGGGCCACCGATAACGGAGGTGAACAAATCAAAACCCTGTCAAAAAATCCATCGGTCACCCGATTTATTGAACAGTCGGCATATGCCCCTCATGAGTTATTCCGGGTTACAACCAGTGATGGCCGCAAGCTGGATGGGCTGTTGATCCGGCCAACCGACTTTGATCCGGCAAAGAACTATCCGGTACTCCTGGACATTTACGGTGGGCCGGGATCCCAGGGAGTCTTCAACGAATTCTCCACGGACGGCTGGAGGCAGTATCTTGCTCAACAGGGCTATGTGGTTGTCGACATCAACAACCGGGGAAGCAGCGGATACGGCCATGACTTTGAAAAAGTGATCTACAAAAACCTGGGACATCCGGAAAGTGAAGACTACGCGGAGGCCATCCGATGGCTGGGTGAACAATACGACTGGATCGACACCTCCCGGGCAGCCATTCGTGGACACAGCTACGGAGGCTATCTGGCAGTACTGGCGGCCGTACTTTATCCAGACACCTTTCGAACCGCAATCTCGGCAGCGCCGGTAACAGACTGGAGACTCTACGATACCATCTATACAGAGCGATACATGGGTCTTCTGGAAGAAAACCGGGACGGATACATCAACAGCTCGGTCATGGCGCACGCAGAGCATCTCCGCGCCGCCCTGCTTGTTGTTCACTCCTCCATGGACGAAAATGTACACGTTCAGAATACCATGCAGATGGTCCGGGCATTTACCGACCAGGGCATTGACGTGGACCTTCGGATCTACCCTCCTGGAAACCATGGAATCGCCTACAACCGGGAAAGTTACCATCTACTCTACAAAGTCTATACAAACCACCTGAACCGCCACCTTGACCCGAAATAGCCGAGGTAAACAAGGTTCGACCGACGTGGCCCTTGTGATTCATTTCCCGAAAATATTTACTACTTTTTTGGACGATTGTTACTTGATGAACCTGTAAACTCCCCATCCATTTGAAAATCGTCATAGCCGGCGCCGGCGAAATCGGGTACGAACTAAGCCGAATTCTCTCTGAGGAGAAGCACGACGTCACCGTAATCGATCAGCGTGTAGATTGCCTGCGAAGGGTGGAAGAGCACCTGGACGTACTCACCATCGAGGGGAATGCCACCTCTCCCCATACCCTTCTTCAGTCGGGTGCCAAAACCGCTGATCTGATGATCGCGGTCACAAGTGTGGACGAAGTGAACATTATCGCCTCCACAATGGCCAAACGACTGGGAGTCAAAAGTGTTATCGCCCGGGTCCGTAACAGTGAGCTCTCTATGCCGGACTCACCGATCCACCCTTCGGAGCTGGGCATCGATGTGCTGATTCATCCGGAACTGAGTGCCGCAACAGAGATTCATCAACTCATCAAGCGGGCGTCTGCCAGTGATTTGGTCTCGCTGGCAAACGGTCAAATGCAATTAATCGGGCTCCGGCTTGAGAAGGAGTCTCCGATTGCCGGAATGAGCCTGGCGGAGTTTGCGTCGGCATACAGTGAAATCGACTTTCGGGTTGTTGCCATCTCGCGCAGAGCCAGTACCATTATTCCACGCGGAAAAAGCCGCTTGAAATCTCTGGACCACCTTTTCATTGTCAGTAAAACGGAGAATATCCGAACTCTGATTGGAATTACCGGCCATAAAGAGGAAAGGATCCGCCACATCATGATCGCCGGAGGAACTCCTTTGGGTCGTATGCTGGTCAAGAAACTCTGTAACGATTCCCAGAAGTGGGAGATCAAACTGATTGAACCAAACGAGCGGGAAGCCAACGATATGGCTGAGGCCTTTCGGGATATTCTGGTACTTCACGGAAACCCGACAGATCCAAATCTGCTGGCTGTGGAAGGAGTTCAGGAGATGGACGCTTTTATCTCTGTCACCGACGACGAAGAGTCCAATATTATCTCCTGC
>JBBDRX010000113.1:0-15402 GCA_040905245.1 Balneolaceae bacterium
AGAGACATCATTCGGCTCCTGAGAGATACCTATTCCGGCACAATGGGCTCCGAATATATGCACCTGCTGGATCTGGACGAACGCGCCTGGCTCAAAGAGCGCATGGAGTCCACGACTAATACACCGAACCTCGATAAAAAAGAGAAGGAGAATATCCTTCACAAGTTGAACCAGGCAATGGCTTTTGAGCAGTTTTTGCACAAAAAGTACATTGGACACAAGCGGTTTTCGCTGGAAGGGGCAGAGACATTGATCCCGATGATGCACTTTCTATTCGAGGAGGCGGGAGAGGAGTCTATTGAAAAGTTCTTCCTTGGCATGGCACACAGAGGCCGGCTTAATATTCTCGTTAACATCATGAACAAACCGTACCGCAAGGTATTTGCCGATTTCGAGGGCAATATTGATCCCGAAACAATTCAGGGATCCGGTGATGTAAAGTACCATCTCGGTGCGAAAGGTGAATACAAAACAAGCAACGGGAAGAGTATTCAGGTAGAGCTGATGCCCAACCCGAGTCATCTTGAATCCGTGAATCCTGTTGTCGAGGGAGCAACCCGCGCCATTCAGGACCACCATGAAAGTGAAGACGCAGCCCGGAAGATCGTTCCCATCCTGATGCACGGGGATGCGGCCTTTGCCGGACAGGGTGTTGTGGCCGAAACCCTCAACATGTCTCAGCTTCGCGGATATGAAACGGGAGGTACCATCCATGTAATCATCAATAACCAGATTGGCTTTACGACCCTTCCCGAAGATGCCCGGTCAACCGAGTACGCATCGGACCTTGCTAAAATGATTCTGGCTCCAATCTTTCACGTAAATGGTGATGACCCGGAAGCAGCAGTTCACGCAATCCGGATGGCATTTGAGTATCGACAGAAGTTTGGCAAGGATGTCGTTATTGATCTGATCTGTTATCGAAAGCATGGACACAATGAAGGAGATGAACCCGCCTTCACCCAGCCCGGCCTGTATGAAGAGATTGATATTCACCCGACTGTACGGGATCTCTACGTCAAAAAACTTCTTCAGATAGGAGAATTTACAGAAGAAGAGATGCAGGAAATTTTTGACGAGTTTGACGAACTGCTTCAGCAGGCTTTCGAAGATGCCAAAAATGACTCGGCACTGGAAGTTACAGATAAAATGCTGGACCGAAGTGAGGAAGACCAGGAGGATCGCGATCTCTTTCCGGATACAACCTATTTCGTTGAAGAGCTCAACGAAATCGCGATTAAACTCAATACGGTTCCGAAAGAGTTCGATGCCAACCCCAAGCTTCTGCGACAACTTGCCAAACGGGCCGAAATCGTTAAGAAAAATGAGAAAAAACTGGATTGGGGATTTGCTGAAGCACTGGCATTCGGGTCGTTACTGAAAAGCGGAATAACGATCCGCCTTACCGGACAGGATGTTGAGAGAGGGACCTTCTCTCATCGTCATGCGGTACTTCACGGAACCAAAACGGATCAACGATTTACACCACTCAACAATCTGAGTGAGGATCAGGGCAGGTTCTACCCGTTCAATAGTCACCTGAGTGAATTTGCCGCTCTTGGTTTTGAATTTGGATACAGTGCAGCCAAACGAGATGCCCTGGTGATCTGGGAAGCCCAGTTTGGGGATTTTGTCAATGGGGCACAGGTTATTATTGACCAGTTTATCTCTGCGTCCGAAGCCAAATGGAGACAACAATCCTCCCTGGTCATGACTCTTCCACACGGGTTTGAAGGCCAGGGCCCCGAACACTCGTCGGCTCGGCTGGAGCGGTTTCTCCAACTCTGCGCAGAAGACAATATGCAAGTCATGAATCTCACCACGCCAGATCAGTATTTCCATGCTCTGCGAAAGCAAACCCTTCAGGGGACAAAAAAACCGCTGGTTATTATGTCTCCTAAAAGTCTTCTTCGGCATCCAAAAGCGGTTTGCAACGTAGACCAACTTGCAAATGGAAAGTTTCGTCCCCTGATTCCGGACGAAACCACAACCAGCAAGAAAGAGGTCAAAAGACTGGTTTTCTGTTCCGGCAAGGTCTACTATGATCTCTTATCCGGACGCGAATCTTCCGGAAAGGAGAAGAGCGTAGCTATCGCACGGGTTGAACAGTTCTATCCGTTTCCAGACCAGGATGTCACCACACTTCTCGAGAAGTACAGTAATGTAGAAGAGATTGTCTGGTGTCAGGAAGAACCGAGGAACATGGGTGGTTGGACGTTTGTATCTCCCCGTTTCACCAAGCTGCTTCAATCCGGGCAACAACTGGAGTACGCGGGCCGACAGGCATCAGCATCCCCGGCAACCGGCCAGAAAAAGATTCATGAAGCAGAGCAGGAGCAACTGGTCAAGACTGCAATCGGATAAATCCGATTGCACCTAACAGGAATGGGTTAATCCGGACGATACTCAGCTGAGTTCCGATTGGTTTCATGCAGTCTCACCGCATGAAGCCGGGCTCCATCAGCCGCAGCCGCTTCGACGGGGTCCCTCAGACGTTCATAGAAAACCCTCGCGAGATTTTCAGAGGTAGGAATAATACCTGACAGGTAGGAAACATCCGTGTTCAGATTCTTGTGATCACAGGGTTCGATGACTTCCTGTTCAATCAACGCCTGAAGGATCCCCAAATCAATTACATACCCTGTTTCAGGGTCGGGATTTCCGGCTACTACAACTTCAAGTAGATAGTTGTGACCATGCCAGTTCGGATGATTGCACTTCCCGTAGATCTCTCTGTTCCACTGATCCGATTTGTCCGGATTGTGGAGTCTGTGTGCAGCGTTAAAGTGAGCTTTTCTGATAACGTAATTCAAAACCGTTCACTGGCTCAATCGTTAAAAACAGAACGACTCTGATCTGTAATTCTACGTTTTTTCAGAGTCCTGATCTGTTTCGGTTGGTGAAACTTCTGCCTCACTCCCATTTCTTTCTTTCTTTGAAGAGTCACTTTTCTCTTCCTTGTCCCGAGACCTTTTGGCAGAAGACTGTGATTCAGCATCCTTTCCATTTTTGGCAGATACGGAACTTTCGTGGGCACTTCCGAATACACCTTCGGGATGATTCCCATAGGGCCGGTCACCCAGCATTTCTCTTAGTTCAACATGGGTAAGTACCTCTTTATCAAGCAGAACTTCGGCCATTGTATCCAGCTTATCCCTGTGTTTTTCGAGCAGTTTTACAGTTTTCTTTCTATTCAATTGAATGATATTCTCCACCGCCTTGTCAATTCGTTCAGCGGTTTTTTCTGAATACTTCTTATTGAACCCAAAACTGTTACTGTCCGGATTCTTTGAATCCTTCAGAGAAATATAGCCCAATTCATCACTCATGCCGTATTCTGCAACCATTGCATACGCCATATTGGTAATCCTTTCGAGATCGTTTTGCGCACCGGTCGAAATTCTACCAAAGATAATCTCTTCCGCCACTCTACCTCCGAGTAAAGCACAGATTTTGTCATTCAACTCCTCAACCGTCATCAAAAAACGATCTTCAAGCGGTGTCTGTAGTGTGTATCCCAGTGCGGCAAATCCCCGGGGGACGATACTTACCTTCAGCACAGGATCGGTATACTCAAGAAACCATCCCACAATTGCGTGGCCCGACTCATGATATGCCACAATTTTTCTTTCATTCGGACTAATCAATTTGTTCTTCTTCTCAAGGCCGGCAACAACTCTCTCAATTGCATCCTGAAAGTCTTCCATCTCAACGACCTTCTTATCTCTTCTTGCAGCAAGAAGAGCCGCCTCATTACAGAGATTTGCCAACTCTGCACCAGCAAATCCAGGGGTCTGGGAGGCAAGTACTTTTAAGTCGATATCGTCAGAGAGAGTCAACTTCGCCGCATGAACTTCCAGTACCTTGACCCTTCCCTGCAGATCCGGTTTGTCTATGAGAATCTGTCGATCGAACCTGCCTGGGCGGAGCAGTGCCGAATCGAGTACATCAGGCCGGTTCGTAGCAGCCATGATAATCACTCCCTTGTCGGAATTAAACCCGTCCATCTCACTCAGAAGCTGGTTCAATGTGTTTTCCCGCTCATCATTCGCACCCATCTGCATTCCCCGTCCACGGCTTCTGCCGATGGAATCAATCTCATCGATAAAAACAATACACGGAGCTTTCTCCTTGGCTTGCTTAAACAGATCCCGAACCCGCGCAGCACCAACTCCAACAAACATCTCGACAAAGTCGGAGCCACTCAACGAGAAGAACGGTACATCTGCCTCTCCGGCAGTTGCCTTCGCCAACAATGTCTTTCCGGTTCCGGGCGGCCCCACCAGTATGACGCCTTTAGGAAGGTTGCCTCCAAGCCTGGTAAATTTTTGGGGGTTCTTCAGAAATTCTACAACCTCTTCCACTTCAGCTTTTGCCTCCTGCAGGCCTGCAACATCCTTGAAAGAGACTTTGTTTTCGGACTGCTTGTCATAGAGTGATGCTTTGTTTTTCCCGATATTCATCACTTGCTGGCCCGGATTCATGCGACGGAATATAAATACCCAGAATGCAATAATCAGAGCAATTGGAATCAACCAGACAAGAATCCCTCCCCACCAGTTCTCTTCTACCCGGACGTCATAAACAACTCCATGTTCGTCCAGCATGGAGCGAATCTCGTCACCTTCAAGCATTGTGGTGAAGAAGTTTTTATACTGCTCTTCATCGGAAACACCGAATTGCCACTGATCCTCGGATGGTTCGGGTTTCTCGATAATTCCCTCTTCAACAGCCAGATCGGAAAAGGTTCCCTTTACATCCGTCCGGTTGGTAATGAGTATCTCTTCTACATACCCCTTCTCTACATACTCAAGGAATGTACTGTATTTTATGCGCTCCGAGGATTCACTCGGAACCATATAAAAATTGAAGGCAATCAATACAAGAAACAGAATGACATAGATCCAGATCGGAAATTTCGGACTTTTGCTATTCTTTCCTGGTGCCTTTCGTTTCTGGCCTGACTTATTTTGTTTGTTGGACATCTAAATAATTTTCTGCTATAAAGAAGAGTAAATATAAGGTTTTTTGTATTCTCATGTGTTTTACACTTTATCGGCGGGCCTGTTCATGATCAATCGTCTCACTCTTCACCTGTGTGCACAACAATCCCTTTCTCCGGCTCCAGAATCTCCCCGATAACCTGAAAGTCGTTGAATTTATTTTTAATGTGTTCTACATCTGCGGGTCTGAGTGTAAAGAGAAGTTCATAATCTTCCCCTCCGTAACATGCATAACGATCTACATCTTCTTTCATTTCATCCGCTACAGCTCTGGTCTCAAGAGCAATTGGCAGTGCCGGAATGAAAAACTCACACCCTACCCCATGCCATTCTACCAGTTGTTGAATCTCATTCATAACGCCAAGACTTACATCGATCATTCCTGATGGATTTACGCCACTCTCCCGTAAACCATCGAGAAGATCGAACCGCGCTCTCGGTAACAATTGTCGTTGAACAACATATTGATACGGCTCAAGGTCGGGTTGAAACTGCTTCTCTCCGCTTTCCTGCCACGCCTTTTTCTCCCTGAGCAGTACGCGAAGTCCAGCCATGGCACCTCCAAGATCACCGGTAACACAAACCTGGTCTCCCGGGTTGCACGCTCCTGCTTCAACAATATTGCTGTTGTCAGATGCACCGATAACATGAACAGAGATCGTTACGTTCTCTCGTGCAGCTGTCACGTCTGTAGTGCGCAGCGAGGTTTTATAGAGATCGGAGCTTTTCTCAAAACCATCGTATATAGCATTGACCATTTCGACTGAGACCTTGTTCGGAAATCCCACAGAAATCGTTGCAAGTAGAGGGCTCGCATTCATCGCATATATCTTGCTCACAGCCGTTGCCATCACTTTCTGTCCCAGATACTCCAAAGGGGTATAGACCAAATCGAAATGGACAGAATCAATGAAAATCGAGGAAGAAGAAACTATTTTCTTTCCCTCGAACAAATTTCCGCTGAGAATATTAGAACGAAAGTGTTTTCCATCCGGAATCTCTTCACGGTTATACCCACTCCTATTCTGCAGCTTCGTTAGAAGCTGTGAAAATCCGAATTCCTGAATGGGTGTAAAGTTTTTTTCCATAATCTGAAATAAAAAATGTGATCAATGCATTTGAATTTACGACCAGAATGATTGACATCTCCCGATAATCGGAACACATAAAACAAAAAAGGCATTTACACCATAGTGCAAATGCCTTTTTTAAACTGGGATGGTACAGATCTACATTTCACGCCTTGTAGAGTAGTTAACACGCAATGTTCCTGCATGCCGAAGCTCCTGCTGAACATCCGTAACAATACCGAATTCGGAATCCTGGTCTACTCGAAGTGATACAATCAATCGTGGCTGGTCCATCAACTTATCATACATGATCTGTCGAATGGATCCCATGTCATCAATCAATGCGTCATCAATCTGTATTCTGGTATCACCAAGCTGTCCGCCACCAAGCCTTTCAGGGCCGATATAGACATAGCTGACCAGTCGTTTCTGATCTATCTTTTCGATGTTCTCCGCCTCTGTAAAGTCGATTTGAACTTGAAGTTCAACTTCCCTGAGCACGGTAGTTACCATGAAAAAGATAAGAAGCATAAACACGATATCGGGCATCGCCGATGTCGGTATAGCCTGCTTGGTCTTAGCCGATTTTTTTTGAAATTTAGACATTTCTACCCTTCATCAGGTTCTGCGATTGAAATTCGTTTGGGATACAACTCCCTGATCTGCTCCTGTTCCACACTATCATCTTCCAGTGCCGAATATGGAACGCCAAACCGTTCCATTGAAACCTGATGGCGCAGATCTTCATACGCCCCCATCACTTCATCAAGCATGTCTATATAGACATTGTATGGAGTCTGCCGATCCGTCCGGATCGAAACGATCGCATCGTCAGGTGATTCAGAAAGGTTCGGATCATTTGCAGGGTTGTCTACAAATTCTATCACCATATTCTTTACCTGATCTGCCGAGACAGGTTCATCATCCAGAAGGATCATTCCCTGTGCATTCACAAGAATGCGAAGCATGTTTCGTTCTCTGATTGGTGGTGGTTCCACGTCATCCGGAATCGGTGGCAGAACCAATCCTATTCCCGTATCCACGTCAATCGTGGTTACAACAAGGAAAAAGACCAGCAACAGGAAAGCGATGTCGGCCATTGAAGAGCCTTCAATCTCAACATCATCTCGTTGACGCTTTTTTAACATGCTACCTCTAAAATTTAAGGGTTCCTTTTAAGCCGGTCACCAAAATCGCCAGTAACATAGCTCCAATCATAATGACCATTGTGGCGATACCACTCTGGTCTACGGAACCGGTACCAAGATATGTCGCGCCAAAAATCAGGAAGGGCACAATCATAACCGAGACCTTTTTGATACTCGATTTACCCATCATGACATTTCGAACGCCAGCAATCAGAATGGCAATCAGACCGATAACCACCAGTCCGACTCCCAAACCAAGAAAAATTACATCGACCATTGTCTGCTCCTCTTTGTGGTTGAGATTTGGATCCGGTTATTCGCTATCCTGGTCTGATGGTGTAACAATCTGCTTGCCTTCACGGACAGCAACAATGGAGTCCAGAAGAGTGACCGAGCTTTCTTCCATTTCGGCGATCAATCTGTCGATCTTGGATACACAGTAGTTGTATCCAATCTGAAGGATAATGCCAGCCAGAAGACCACCAGCAGTTGTAAGAAGTGCCACCTTGATACCTCCAGCAACAATACTTGGAGAAATATCGGCTGCGGCCTCAATGGCGTCAAACGCCTCAATCATACCCACAACGGTTCCGAGGAATCCGAGTAGCGGAGCGATCGAGATAAACAGAGACAACCAGACAAGCCCTCTTTCAAGAAAGCTCATTTCTATGGAGCCGTAGGTTGTAATTGCCTTTTCAGCAGCTTCAAGGCCTTCATCGGCACGCATCAAGCCGGCCTGAAAGACAGAAGCAACAGGACCTCTTGTTTTGGCACACACCTCGGAAGCGGCTTCAATGCCACCGTCTTGCAGAGCTTCCTGCACCTCAAGAATAAATTTCCGTGTATTAATATCTGCCAGGTTTAGAGTAATGATGCGTTCCAGGAAGATAGCCAAACCCAAAATAAGGGCTATAAGTACAGGCCACATCCAGTCTCCGCCTTCGTTGAACTTCTCAACAATTACATTAAAAAAACCAGCATCAGCTCCGGCCTGAAGCAAAAAGAGAGCTATTGATGATGTCATAGATTACTCCGCTTATAGTTGTTTTGGTTTAAGGGCTTAAAAAGAAAGCAAAATGATAGATTATTTCAAATTAAATGTCAAAGCAAAGCAACTCCCGATATTGTATGTCGACGAATACCTGAAAACAAGTTCAAGGCATCTGTTCAACAGAATATATAGTCACTTTTTCTAACCGAGGGAATTTGACAAAAAGAGTGGTCAAGAGCAAAAAAGGAATGGCATGAATTTTCAAAATTCTGAAAAAGAAGCTCTACTTGATGCCAGACTTTCGGGAACGGATTAAAAAAAGGCCGATTACCAACAGGAACAGCAGCAGAATAACGGATCGAAACAAACTTGTGGGAAATTCCTGAGCCCTGATTTTCTGCCCGATACTATTATCAAGAGGGTTTGGAGTCACTCCGAAACCAGCATCTGAACCATCGAAAGGAGGGAAGTCGGGAGCCTCTGTTTCCGCAGCTCTCACTCTCTTCAGGACAAGTCCTGCCTGCACCCTTTTACGAACCGGTGGAAGACATGAAACATCGTCACAAGCCTGATAATGAACCTCAATAGTAAAAGGCGTCAAGCCAGAACACTTCGGGCTGAAACGAACGGGGATTTGGAAATTGGCTTTACCAGAATGAAGTCCAAGATTCAGATTGAAATTGGGATCGTATTTCAGTTCTGGTACCGATTCAAAGATATCGCCGTCAATTCGAAAATACTCCTCGACAGATGAGAAACTGGTCGAAAACGGACCTGCCTCCGGGTCATTACCAATCGAGTAGAGATACCATCCTTCGTCGATATCTGCCTGCACAGATACAGTAACCTGTTCTCCGGAACCTAAAGAATCGGGAAGGGTTTCATAAACAACCTGAAACTGAACCGGGTCCAGCAACTGAGCCTGAACAAAAAATGGGGATACCATCCAAAGGATGACCCCCATTACATGATATCTGATCAGAGAGGGCAAAAGCTTATTTCAGCCATTCGCACTTAATCGTTGCGAACAACCCAGACTTTCACAGTCGCCTTCAACTCACCCAGAAGTTCAACTGTCGCAGTGTATTCTCCCAGGGTCTTGATCTCCTGATCCAGGCTGATCTTTCTGCGATCTACAACAATGTCACGTTCGGCCAGAGCTTCGGCAACCTGTATATTGGTAACCGTTCCGTGAATCTTGTCCTCTTCACCAGTACTCACAGAAATCGTAACCGAAGTTGTTTCCAGCTTTTCGGCCAGTTCTTTAGCGGCTTCAACGGTGAGTTCGGCTCTTCTTGCAGCTGCGCTTTTCAGGCGCTCGACATCCCTCAGAGCACCGTCTGATGCCAAGACAGCTTTCCCGTTGGGGATCAGATAATTTCTGCCGTAACCAGGCTTTACAGTAACAACATCACCTGCCGCACCCAGCTTCTCAACTTCTTCTCTTAGTATCAGTTTCATAGCAAACTCCTCTGTTAACGTACGTTCTCAGCTACATATGGGATCAGTGCAAGAAATCTGGCTCTTCGCACGGCTCTGGAGAACTGTCTTTGAAATTTCGCACTTGTTCCGGTCACCCGTCTCGGCAGGATTTTGCCCTGATCGTTTAAAAAGCGTTGGAGTGTGTCTACATCCTTGTAATCGATATAGTCGAACCCCGCTTTTGTAAAACGGCAATCCTTTGTTTTGAGGTGTCCTTTCTTCGGATGGGATGGATTCTTAATCATAGGTTCTGGAGGCTACAGTTATTCTTCTTCTTCGGTCTCTTCAAAAATCGTCGGAAGCTCACCTTTTTTCCGTTTATCGTAGTAAGCCAACATTTTTGAATCATACTTCAGGGTGAGATATCGAAGTATGTTATCATTGATTCTGAGCTGGCGCTCAACAGGTTCTACAGCTTCTGACGGCGCATTGAAATAGGCGTTGACATAATACCCATTGCTCTTTCCCGCAATTTCGTAAGCAAAACGTTTAAGGCCCCACTCATCGACTTCAACCAACTCTCCGTCCTTGGACTCAATTAACTTACTGACCTGATCGACGACCTCTTTATATTGTTCATCATCCAAAACCGGATTGATGATATACGTAATTTCGTAAAAGTTCTTTTTCATCTTTTTTTCTTTGGTTGTTTCCTTTCATTGAAAACAGTCATCATATGGACAAATTCATCTGGATTGCCCATCGATAACAGAGTCTTTCAAGGTAGAGAATAATCGGGAAAAAACCAATGAGAGAAGAGCCTGTCTGCTCAAAAAACGCTCCTGTTTTGATATCCCGAACAGGAGACTGCAGAAGTAAAAAACCCTGTTTCAGGGGAAAACCGTCAGCGCTGTCAGTGTCTCATCATAATAGGATGAGAGAAGCTCGATCATACTGTTCAGTGGCAGAACCGGTTCAACCCCATAGTAGAGTGTCAGTACAGCCAGGATAATCAGTGCTCCTTTGTAAAGAACTCCCGGGTTGGTCAAACTGTAATCCCGATGTGCATCGCGAAAGTAGAGATAAACCATCACTCTCAAATAGTAGTAGACGCTTGCCGCACTGGCAAGAACTCCGACAATAGCCAGAGTAATCATTTCGGCATTAACGGCTGCTGCGAATACGTAGTACTTACCGAGGAAACCCACGAATGGTGGTATTCCGGCAAGCGAAAATAGAAAGACAGAAAGCATTACACCCATCACAGGCTGCTTGTATCCAAGACCGGCATAGTTATTGACGTCTGTAAAGTCCAGGTCATGATGTTTCTCGTAGTATGCAATCACACCAAACGCTCCGATATTCATCACAGTATAGGCAAACAGGTAGTAGAGTACACCACTATACCCTGCAGCAGTACCCGCTGCCAGACCTACCAGTAGATACCCGGCATGTGCAATACTTGAGTAGGCCAGCATTCGCTTTACATTGTCCTGGACAAGTGCAATCAAATTCCCCAGGATCATCGTGAGCATTGCAATTACAGAAATAACAGGCGCCAGGTCCACACCTTCCACCACAGGAATCATTCTGGATAGAACCAGAATGAACGCCACGAATGCCGCCGCTTTGGACGCTGTCGCAAAATACGCCGTGATCGTTGTCGGAGTACCCTGATAAACATCCGGTGTCCACATGTGAAATGGTACTGCAGAGATCTTGAAAAAGAAGCCAGATATCAGCAGAGCCGAACCGGCCAGGAAGAGAAGACTTGAATCGGCGGCTGATGCAATGGCTGTAAAATTGGTAGCTCCTGTAGCTCCATAGATCAGGGCAATTCCGTACAGAAAAAATCCAGTTGAGAATGCACCCAGAAGAAAATACTTGAGGGACGCCTCTGCCCCTGTACTGGTATCTTTTCGCAGTCCGGCAAGTACATAGAGACATATGGACATCGTCTCCAGCCCGACAAAGAGCATGATCAGATCGTTGGAGGATGCAAACCCGATCATTCCGGTTGTCGCGAATAGAATCATGGCATAGAACTCAGCAATGTTCTGCCCGATCGACTCCAGATAGTCTCGAGAAATGACAACACAGAAAAGTGTCGCAGTTACAATGATAAATGTCCCGAATGCGGCTGTACCGCCATAGGATACGAGCCCATAAAAGGAGCTGCCAACGGGGCCGAAAAGATCCCGCAAAGAGAAGGTGAAGGCGATCACCAGTGAGGCTGCCACAACATTGAAAATAGTCTCTATACCTGTACGCAGGATCGCCAGGATAAGTACCAGCAGTCCGGCAGTGGCTGTAATCGTTGCAGGCAGAAATGTTGAAAGATCGTACAGGTAGTCCATATCAATAATTACTGTAAATCTCTTCGATCGCTTTCGCCAGCCGGACATCCTTTTCAGTCACTTTGCCGCCGACATCATGTGTCGCAAGAGATATATTAACTTTGTTAAAAGTGTTCCTCAGGTCAGGATGGTGGCCCTGCTCTTCTGCAGAAAAACCGACCTCGACCATAAAACTCATTGCCTGTCGAAAATCCCGGAATTCAAGCTTTCGGTGCAACTTGTCTCCGGACCACTCCCATGATGTGAGCGGTCCTTTTAAATAGACCTTGATTTCAGATTCTGAAAGAGATTCCATAACTATCCTCTACTTGTTATAAACCAATTCTGAATGATTGTTTGAGTCGCCAAGGCCATAAAAACGAACCGTCCACTGCGGTAAATCCTGCGATTCACTCTGTTCAAGAACGGCTGTCTGCTTACTTTCAGAAAGTGCAATTTTGTGCTCCACCCAGCTCTCTGAATAGCGAGTAAAATCCTCAGACCGAATACCAATCCAGACCATAAAAACGACCAGTGGAACCAGGAGTCCAATCTCCCGGACATTCAAATCGGTCAGAGATTCGTTCTCCTTATGCTTGACAGGACCGAACATCACTCTTTGATACATCCAAAGCATATACACCGCAGCCAGAATCACACCTGACGCAGCAAATATGGCATAGATACCCGTATCATAGAGTGTAGAGAAAAAGGATCCGGTCAGAATTAAAAACTCGCCAATAAACCCGTTTAAACCGGGCAGGCCGATTGATGCCAGTGTTGCGATCATAAACATGACTGCGAAAACCGGCATTACGAATGCAATTCCTCCGAAGTCACTGATCATTCTGGTATGACGTCTGTCATAGATCATTCCGACGATAAGGAACAGAGCCCCCGTGGACAAACCGTGGTTAATCATCTGAATAATTGCGCCCTGCACCGCGACCGTATTAAAAGCAAAGATTCCAAGTACAACAAATCCGAGGTGACTTACTGAAGAGTAGGCGACCAGCTTCTTGACATCCTTCTGAACCATGGCCACCAGTGCCCCATAGATAATTCCGATAACAGCCAAAATCGCAAACCAGGGGGCAAACTCCATGAAAGCATTGGGGAAAATTGTCATACAAACACGAACAAGTCCATACGTTCCCATTTTCAGCATAATCGCTGCCAGAACAACAGAACCAGCAGTTGGGGCTTCTGTATGTGCGTAGGGAAGCCATGTATGGAAAGGAAACAAGGGGACTTTGATACAGAATGCCAAAGCAAATGCAAGAAACATCCAGGTCTGCTCAATCAGACCGATCTGATACCCTTCTCCGGACAGAAATCGCCAGTCCGCAGTAAATGTGAAATCGGGATGAACCGCTCCGGCATGGTAGCCCAGATAGATCAGGGCAATCAACATCACAAGAGACCCGACCAGTGTATAGATGAAAAATTTGAGTGTCGCTTCAATTCGAGCCGCTCCGCCCCAGATACCAATTAGAAAATACATCGGGATCAGCGAGAGCTCGAAAAAGATGTAGAAAACGATCAGATCAAGAGATGCGAAGACCCCGAGAGAAGCTGTCTGCAGGATCAATAGCATCGCGTAATATCCTTTCAGATGCTTTGTGACAGAGTTCCAGGAAGAGAGAATGACAATTGGCGCAATCAACGTAGTCAGCATAAAAAGGAGAAGACTCAGGCCGTCCAGCCCGACCAGATACTTGATGTCCACTCCCGGAAGAATCATACCTCCTTCCGAAAGGTATTGTGGAATATGGGAATTGGCGATATCGAAGCCAAGCAGTAACGGCACAGACAACAGAAACGTTACAGAAGTTGCAATAAGGCTAATCCATTTCACCGCCTCATCCCCTCTTACCCACAACAGGGCAATAACAGCAAGAAGTGGCAGATAGATTGTGATATTCAAGAGTAGTTCCATTCCGGTCAAATCCTTTTAAAAGACAATCATTGTTACGACGAGAATTACACCCAGGACAAGGTAGAGTGCATAGCTGGTTGTCACTCCACTCTGAACATAACGGAAGAGGCTTCCAAATAACTTGACGGTTCCCGCTATCCCGTTCACAATACCATCCACAACCTTCATGTCAAAAACGGCGAGCACTTTATCTGAAAACCGAACCGTTGGTTGGACCACAAGGCCCTCGTAGATCTCGTCCAGGTTATACTTGTCACTCCAGACAGTATACAGCCCGCCAAACCGATCGGAAATTGCCTGGTCAGCCTCATCCTGCCCTCCATTGCCATACAACTTCCAGGCAAGCCAAACAGCAGTGGCCGCAATGACCACCGCAGTAACCATCAACAGCCATTCGAGAGCTTTGCCCATAACAATTGGAAGATCGGCCGCAATGGTATGGAGCCAGTCATGTAGCAAATTCACATGAGCTGGTTCCCCCGTAAAGGTTTCGACAATAAAGTTGGGAATTCCGAGAAAGCCACCAATAACAGATGCAATAGCCAGTGCCCAAAGAGGTATCGTCATGGAAGCGGGGCTTTCATGAAGGTGCGATTCCGCCCCGGCCGCCTCACGAAACTTTTCCGGAAGTTTGAAGGATCCATGAAAAGTCGCAAAAGTAAGGCGAAACATATAGAAAGCTGTTAAAAAAGCAGTAACCATCCCGACTCCCCATAACATGAAGTAGAGTGGGCCGGCAAATTCACCATAACCGGCACTGAATACGTGCATTAAAATTTCGTCCTTGGAGAAAAATCCGGCCAGTGGCGGAATTCCGGCAATCGCGATAGTTGCAATCAGAAACGTTTTATAGGTCGATGGCAGATACTCCCTGAGCCCTCCCATGAATCTCATATCCTGAGGGTCGAACCGTACCTGCTTCCCCTCTTTTTCAAGCCCTTCCCCCACATGCTCCATCGCATGAATCACCGAGCCGGAACCAAGAAACAGACAGGCTTTAAAAAAGGCGTGAGTTACGACGTGGAACATGGCTGCAGTAAATCCGCCTGCACCGAGTGCAAGAAACATATAGCCAAGCTGGGAAACGGTAGAATAGGCAAGAACTCGTTTGATATCGTGTTGAGTCAAAGCAATGGTCGCAGCAACAATCGCTGTCAACCCACCAATCACTGCAATAATCAGCATCACTTCCGGAACCAGGACAAACATCTCGGAGAACCTCGTAATCAAATAAATACCGGATGTTACCATCGTCGCAGCGTGAATCAAGGCCGAGACAGAAGTCGGTCCGGCCATAGCGTCCGGCAACCAGACAAACAGCGGAATCTGTGCACTTTTGCCGGTTGCTCCCACAAACATCAGAAGACCTATCCAGAACAGGTAGTTACTGCTGAACAGATCCAGACTTCCCAGAATCACATCAAAATCCAGACTTCCAACCGTCTGGAATACCATGAAGATCGCAATTAAAAAGGCGAAGTCTCCAACCCTGT
>JBBDRX010000114.1:0-15142 GCA_040905245.1 Balneolaceae bacterium
ATTGATCAAGGCTCACACAACGATCTGCTGATTACTCCAATCTGTTCAAAGAACGCCTCCATCACTTGCGTGACAGATTTTCAATATATGGCAATTTGCATCTATTGCCAAACCAAAAACAAAAATAATAGTAAACTTTCTCTTCCCCGAAAGGTGTGCAGTTCATCACGTTCAGCCAACAGGCAGATCGCACTTCACCCATCTGAATAACTTTACCAAATACTCAAAGCCGGGTTTCGGGAAGAGAACTATTTATCCTCTTCCTGATCTTCAGAATCCTGATTGTCAGAGGATGATTCCAGCTTTTTATTCAACGCTCTCTGAACGGTGACCCGTTCGTCTTCGCCGGCAAAGAGAGTTGCTTCTTCATCGTTCATTGACTTGAGCTTCTCTTTGACTTCATCCACTTTGAAATCAGCAGATGCAGGCGAAGAAGGCTCATTCGCAGAAGACACCTTCTTCTCTTTCTCATCCGATTGCCTGGCTTCTGCTTTCTCACCACTGGCAGATGCTGATGAAGCTCCAATATCAGAAGAAGAACCTTTGGATCGGCCGGCTCTTCTGGTTCTGCGTGTTTTGCCCTGTCGTTCAGCAGGGGGAACATCGTTGTAATCAACAAGCTCAATCATGGCAAGTTCTGCCGCATCACCGGAACGATATCCGAGCTTTACAACGCGGGTGTAACCACCGGGCCGGTCCTTCGCTTTCGGACCGACTTCTTCAAATAGTTCTGTAACTGTGTACTTGTCATTCAACCGGGAGAACACTTCACGTCGATTGTGCGTGCTATCCACTTTTGCACGAGTTATCAGCGGCTCGACAAACCGTCTTAACTCTTTCGCTTTCGGGACAGTCGTCTGAATACGCCGTTCCTGAATCAACGCAATAGCAAGAGCCTGCATCGTTGCTTTTCGATGAGGTGCAGTTCTACCGAGCTTTCGTCCTTTAACTAAATGTCGCATGGTTTAATGCCTCGTTATTTATCCAGATACTTTGACACGTCCATGCCAAACTGGAGATTCTTCTCTTCAATGACTTCAACAAGTTCTGCCAGTGACTTCTTTCCGAAATTGCGAAATTTCAACAATTCCTGTTCGTCTCTGGAAACCAACTCGGCAATCGTGTTGATATTTGCCGATTTCAAACAGTTGTATGCCCGTACGCTTAAATTCAGATCTTCAATACTGGTCTTCAGCAAATTGGCAACGCGCTGCTTTTCCGCGTCGACCTCTTCCTCCTCTTGAGCAAACGGTTCTTCGATTTTTTCGGTAATGAACTTTTCAATGTGTTCCTTAAGAATCTTACCGGCAATCGTCAACGCTTCTTTCGCATTGATAGATCCATCTGTTTCGACATACATGGTCAGCTTTTCATAGTCGGTTCTTTGGCCAACCCGAACATTGTCCACATCAAACTGAACCTTTTTAATAGGTGTAAAGATAGCGTCAATCGCCATCAGATTTACATCATCCTCATAATCACCAGACAGCTCTTCCGAAGGAACGTAGCCTCTTCCTCTGCCGACATGGAGTTCCATCTCCAAATCTGCATCGTCAGCCAGTGTTGCAATAAGCAAGTCATTATTGAGTACTTCATACTCACTGGTCGCATCGTCAATATCTGCCGCAGTCAATGCTCCGGATCCGCTTTTTGAAAGACGAATCACTCCACTACTCTGCTCAACCTGCTTGAAGCGAACCTGCTTCAAATTCAGAATAATTTCATAAACATCTTCCTTGACACCATCAATACTGGAGTATTCGTGATCCACACCATTGATCTTGACGGCTGTGATCGCAATCCCAGGCAGGGACGAAAGAAGGACACGCCGAAAGGAGTTCCCGATCGTGACACCAAATCCCCGCTCAAGTGGTTGTAACACGAAAGATCCAGTACTTTCTTTGGACTCGGCTACTTCAAGGCTCTCAGGCATTTGCAAACTGTAGCTGCTCATAGTAATCTCGATTTAAAAATTGTTATTTGGAGTAGAGCTCGATAATCAACTGCATGTTGATGTTCTCCGGAATCTCTTCCATCTCGGGATAATTCAAAAACTTCCCGGTTTTTGTTTTTTTGTCGAATTCAAGCCACTTGTACTTTCCGCTGGAACTGGACTGAACAGCATCGTTAATAATCTCAAGGTTGGACGACTTGGGACGAACCGTCACAATATCACCAACTTTCATCTGATACGATGGAATGTTAACGATCTGACCATTCACAACGATATGCCTGTGTGCAATCAGCTGTCTTGCTTGTCTTCTTGATTGAGCAAGTCCCATGCGAAACACCGTATTATCGAGACGAGCTTCCAGATACTTCAGAAAAACTTCGTTGGTTGCCTCGGTTTTGGCCTCCGCTTTCTTGAAAAGATTACGAAACTGCTTTTCAAGAAGGCCATAAGTGTACTTTGCCTTCTGCTTCTCTTCCAGCTGAATTGCATATTCGGATTTTCGGGTAAATCTTGATCGTCCGTGTTCACCCGGTCCGTATGGTTTCCGCTCCAGTGCTTTACTGGGGCCAAAAATCGGTTCTTTGAATCTTCGCGCTTTTTTCTGCTTCGGTCCTCTGTATCTTGCCATCTATCTATCTCCTTATCTATTAAACTCTGCGTCGTTTCGGAGGCCGGCAGCCATTATGCGGAATCGGAGTCCGATCCTTGATAATATTCACATCCAGTCCACTGCTTGCCAATGCTCGAATAGCCGCTTCACGACCACTACCCGGGCCTTTTACATATACATCTACATTTCGGAGCCCCATTTCGTAAGCAGCTGTGGCAGCTGTCTCGGAACTGACCTGAGCTGCATAAGGAGTGTTCTTCCGGGATCCTTTGAATCCTTCTTTTCCCGCAGAAGACCAGGAGAGTACATTTCCGCTGGAATCAGTTATGGTGACAATTACATTATTAAATGTGGCTTTGATAAAAGCCATCCCATTGGAGTCGGCAATCTGCTTCCGCTTTTTCCGTCTTGCCGTGGCTTTGTCGCCTCCTTTTGGTTTTCTCTGTTTTTTAGCCATGGATTCTGATCTGTTAGATTATTTTCTGGGAGCTGCCTTTTTGCCAGCAACTGTTCGGCGTTTACCCTTTCGGGTTCTCGCATTTGTCTGAGTTTTTTGACCCCGGACCGGCAACCCTCGTCTGTGACGAACACCCCGATATGTTCCGGTTTCGATCAATCGGCGTATATTTCCATTAACCTCCGTGCGAAGAGCTCCTTCCACCTTGTATTCATTATCGATAATGGTACGAAGCTCACTGACTTGATCATCGGTCCACTCTTCTACTTTGGCAGAGCGATCAATTCCAGCACGATCCAGAATATTCTGAGCCGTTTTTTTACCAATCCCGAAAATATACGTAAGGCTGATCTCGCCACGCTTTTTCCTTGGTAGATCTATTCCAGCAATTCTTGCCATAATACGTTCGTCCTGTTTAGCCCTGTCGTTGTTTATGTCTCGGATTCTTCTTGTTGATCACGTAAAGGCGACCTTTACGTCTCACAATTTTATCATCCGAGCTTCTCTTTTTTACTGATGATCTGGTCTTCATAACGTAATCCTGGTGGTTCTTCTTAATCGTAAATTTTACTTGTATCGATACGTAATTCGTCCTTTGGAGAGGTCGTAAGGAGACATTTCTACCTGCACTCTGTCACCGGGTAGAATTTTAATGTAATACATTCTCATCTTTCCGGAAACATGTGCCAGGATCTCATGACCATTATCCAGCTCTACCCGAAACTGCGCATTGGGCAGCGCTTCAATAATTTCTCCATCCTGTTTGATTGGCTCCTGTTTAGCCATACCTGGTATCTATAATTTCGTTTTTTGTGATCTCGGTAATATAATCAAATGTACTTAGAATTTCAGCCTCTCCTTCACGCACTACTATATCGTGCTCATAATGGGCCGCAAGACTTGAATCCGCTGTAACGACAGTCCAACCATCTTCAAGTGTTCGGACTTTCCAGCTGCCCATGGTAATCATCGGTTCAATTGCGAGCGTCATTCCACTCCTGAGTCTCTTGCCACGTCCCTTCTTCCCAAAATTGGGAATACTGGGATCCTCATGTAACCGTTTGCCAAGTCCATGACCCACAAGCTCCCGGACAACACCGTAACCGGGCTCCTCACAATATTCCTGTATGGCATGAGAGATGTCACCGACTTTTTGTCCATGAACAGCCTTTTCAATTCCCTTGTAGAGAGACATCAAAGTTGTTCTCAATAACTTCTTTGTGTCTTCATCACAATCACCAACCATAAAGGTATATGCATGATCCCCGAAATATCCATCGAGTTCAACCCCGCAGTCGATTGAAACAATATCCCCTTCCTGCAAAACTCTTGTTCCCGGAATACCGTGAACCACTTCTTCATTTACTGATATACACAGTGTTGCGGGAAACGAGTTTGACGGCCCGCCATAACCTTTGAAAGCAGAACGAGCATTGTGTTTACGGATGAACTCTTCAGCGATCTGGTCCAGCTTCCCTGTGGTTACATCCGGTTCAATATATTTTGCTACTTCGGCAAGTGTTCGGGAGACCAGCTGTGCAGATCTCCTCATTTTTTTTATCTCAGAGTCACTCTTCAAATAGACCATCAGGCTCGTCTACGCCCCTTGATTTTGCCTGTTTTCATAAATCCATCATAATGACGCATCATCAGATGACTTTCAATCTGCTGGAGTGTATCAATTGCCACCCCAACAATAATCAACAGACTGGTTCCTCCATAAAACATTGCAAAACCGGGTGTAACACCCATTCTTGCTACAATTGCTGGTAAAATGGCAATGAATGAGAGAAAAATCGATCCCGGAAGCGTAATTCGAGTCAAAATGTTGTCAATAAAATCGACGGTCTGCTTTCCTGGCCGGACTCCAGGGATAAACCCGCCCTGCCGCTTCATCGTATCGGCCATTTCTTTCGGATTTACAGCAATTGCCGTATAGAAAAACGTGAAGAACATACAGACAAAGAAGAATACGATTGAGTAGGTCACCCCTGTAAAATCACTTGACCAGGCAGTCAACATCTGAACGGTCTGACTTTCAGGAAAAAAGGTGCCGATCGTACTCGGTATAAACATGATCGATTGGGCAAAGATAATCGGCATTACACCTGCAGCATTAATTCGTAGCGGTAAATATTGGGTTGTTCCACCATATACTTTCCGGCCCACAACTCTTTTCGCGTACTGGACAGGAATTTTCCGTGTCCCTTGAACCAGCAGAATACACGTTGTTATTACAAGTACAAGTGCCCCCAATTCAATAAGAAGGATAATAGCATTCGGCGTCGTATTAATTTCATTCAGAAGATTCGTTGGAAGAGCTGCAATAATTCCAATCATAATCAGAATAGAGATTCCATTGCCAATTCCTCTGTCTGTAATTCGTTCACCAAGCCACATAACAAATGTCGTCCCTGCCGTCAAAACAATAATAGAGGTCAAAATAAATGCGGTATTGCTGACAACAATGGCCTGTGGAGTCGTCGAAATCAAGTTAATTGCAAATCCGATAGACTGGACTGCTGTAATCCCCACCGTTCCGTATCGGGTTAGCCGATTGATCTTTCTGCGCCCCTCTTCTCCTTCTCTTTGAAGCTTCTGAAAATAAGGGACTGTGGCTCCCATTAACTGAATAATAATGGCCGCCGTGATGTAGGGCATAATTCCCAGAGCAAAAACTCCAGCTCTGGAAAAAGCGCCACCGACAAACATGTCCAGGAGCCCCAGAATGTTTGAAGCGTCTCCTGTTCCCGCAGCCAGCTGAGAAGCATCCACACCCGGCATGGTCACAAACGTTCCGATTCGGTAAACCATCAGAGCTCCAACGACATACAAAATACGTTCGCGGAGATCCTGGATCTTGAAAATATTTCGAAAGTTGTCTAATACGCTCATCAGGAGAAATCGGGTCAGTCAGTCCTAGTTAATTTCAGTAATCTTGCCGCCG
The DNA here is from genome assembly GCA_040905245.1 of Balneolaceae bacterium. Taxonomy (GTDB): domain Bacteria; phylum Bacteroidota; class Rhodothermia; order Balneolales; family Balneolaceae; genus JBBDRX01. Next base: position 5,969 of record JBBDRX010000114.1, read on the forward strand.
GCAGCTTCAACCTTTTCTTTGGCACTCTTACTGCTCGCATGTACTTCAATATCCACTTTGCTCTTAATCTCCCCGCTCCCGAGAAGTTTCACCAGGTCTCCCTTGTTGGCAAGTCCCTGAGAGATCAAATCGTCAAGCGTGATTTTTTCAGACAGACGACCGGATTCTAGATAATCCTGGATCTGGGAAATATTCACAGACTGATACTCTGTCCGGAACCGGTTTTTAAAACCGAACTTGGGAATTCGTCTTTGAAGAGGCATTTGTCCCCCTTCAAACCAACGCTTCACCTTACTTCCGCTCCGTGAGTTTTGTCCATTATGGCCTCGACCGGACTGTTCTCCTCTTCCGGATCCCTGTCCTCGACCAACACGCTTTCGACTCTTTTTGTTCTGAGCCGGGGCTTCCAATTCATGCAGATTCATAATATTGCCTCTGTTCTTTACTTATCCTTCAAATACTTTTTTAATGCTGATGCCACGTCTTTGTGCCACCTCTACCGGATCCGTCAGTTGCTGCAACGCAGTATAGGCAGCTTTGACCATGTTGTGCGGATTGGAGGACCCAATCGACTTGGACAGAATATTTTCAATTCCCGAAACATCGAGAAGGGCCTTCACGGCACCACCGGCAATTACCCCGGTACCTCTTGAGGCAGGACGTAAAACAACTTTGCCAGCTCCGGCTTTCCCCTCTACATCATGATAGATACTCCCGGAACTGGTAATCGGAATACGAATGAGGTTTTTCTTGGCGTCATCAAACCCTTTTTGAATTGCATCAGCAACTTCGTTTGCCTTTCCAAGGCCGTGTCCTACCACTCCTTCTCCATTTCCTACCACGACGATAGCATTAAATCCAAACCGACGTCCCCCCTTTACTACTTTGGAGACCCGGTTGATGTGTACGAGCTTCTCCTCAAGATTGAGATTCGCTGCAGGAATGTTATATTTTCTTCTGATTTTAGGCATAGTCTTTGTTGAATTTTAGAGGTCCAATCCACCTTCGCGTGCTGCTTCAGCAGCCGCTTTCACAATTCCATGATATTTATATCCGCTTCGGTCATAAACAGCTTTTTCCACTCCTTTCTCAAGTGCTGCCTTGGCCAGTTCTTTTCCGAGAACTGTCGCCTGTTCAATTCCGCCTTTTCCTTCAATTCCGGACCGAACGGACTCACTCTTCGAAGAGATCCCAAGAAGAGTTACTCCTTTCATGTCATCGATCAACTGAAGATAGACGTACTTGTTACTTTTATAGATAGCAAGCCTTGGCCGTTCTCCGGTTCCACGAATCGTAGATCGAATTCTTCGCCGAATCTTGTTTCGTCTTTCCTTTTTAAATTTGTTCCTGTCCATCGTAATCTGAATAATTTATTTAGCAGCTGATTTACCGGCTTTTCGTCGTACGTACTCATCGACGTAACGAACACCTTTGCCTTTATACGGTTCCGGCTTCCGGAATGAGCGAATCTTCGCTGCAACCTGGCCAACCATCTCCTTGTTCACACCCTTAATAATAATTGTAGGGTTCTTTCGTTTTTTTGTATCCACCTCAATATTAACCCCGTCCGGAGGAACAAAATAGATCGGGTGTGAAAATCCGAGGTTCAGTTCCAGAACCTCCCCATTAACTGTCACACGATATCCAACCCCAATCACTTCAAGTTGCTTTTCGTATCCGTTAGTGACTCCATAAACCATATTGTTTATCAGTGATCGATAGAGACCGTGAAGTGACCGAACATTTTTATCTTCACTATTCCTGGTGACAATCACCTCATTCTCACTCTTCTCGACCTGGATAGACGGATGCAGCTTCAATGTATCCGTTCCCATTTCTCCCTTTACAGTAATCAGGTTGTCCGCTCCGAGAGTAAACTCAACCTTGTCGGTAATCTGTACCGGTTGATTTCCTATTCTAGACATTTGCTTAGAATCTTATCAGGATTAATAGATGCTGCAGAGAACTTCTCCGCCGACATTCAGTTTCTTCGCCTCTTTATCTGTCATAATACCACGCGACGTGGAGACAATAACAATACCCAGTCCATTATACGATCTGGGGATATCTTCTGAACTTGAATAATTTCGCAGGCCTGGCTTCGAGATTCGTTTGATCTCTCTGATTACAGGCTTTCCGTATGAATCATACTTGAGGAAGATTCGCAATACACCCTGTTTGCCATCTTCGATATCGATATACCGATTGACATAACCCTTCTCAACGAGAATTTTGGTCATTGCTCTCTTCACTTTAGAAGCAGGTATATCTACTCTGCGATGCCCGGCCTGTTGAGCATTACGAATACGGGCTAAAAAATCTGAAATAGGATCAGTATGCATAGAATCTGTTCTCCGGTTTTACCAACTTGCTTTTCTTACACCTGGAATCTTTCCATCCAGTGCCAATTCACGAAATTTGATTCGTGACACACCATATTTACTGATGTAACCACGTGACCGGCCTGTCAGACTGCACCGGTTCCGCACCCGTGTTGGGCTGGCGTTTCTCGGAAGTTTCTGCAGACCTTCATAATCACCGGCTTCCTTTAGCTTGCGACGTTTTTCTGCGTACTTCTCGACCGTTCTTATTCGCTTTTTGTTTCTTGCTATCCAGGATTTCTTAGCCATGGTATCTCTTTGTTCCTAAATTAACTTCTTTTCTGAAATGGCATTCCAAACTCCTTCAGGAGTGCATGGGCCTGTTCATCTGTCTCCGCTGTGGTAACGAATGTAATATCCATCCCATGCACTTTCTCCACATTCTCGACATTGATCTCCGGGAAGATGGTGTGCTCTCTGATTCCCATCGTATAGTTTCCCCGGCCATCAAAGCTTTTGTCGGGAACTCCCTGAAAATCGCGTGTTCTTGGCAACGCCAGATTGACAAGCCGGTCCAAAAATTCAAACATAATCTTCTTGCGCAAGGTGACTTTTACACCAATAGGCATTCCCTCACGCAGTTTGAAATTGGAGATCGACTTTTTTGCTCGTGTTTTCACAGGTTTTTGACCGGAAATCGAAGCAATATCTTCAACAATTGTATCCAGCCGTTTCTGATTCTCAATTGCTTCGCCCACTCCGACATTAATCACAATTTTCTGAAGCTTGGGCACAGCCATCACGTTTTCAAAGGAGAAGTCTTCCTTGAGTTTTGGTCGAATCTCCTCTTTGTATTTTGTATATAATCTGGCTTCTGACATGATCAGGCTATTTTACTAGTTGTCAATAATTTCTCCACTCGACTTGGAGTAACGAACCCATCGGCCGCTCCCCTCCTCTTCTACCCGTCGCCGGCCAATTCTGGTCGGCTCATCTGTAGTCGGGTCAATCACCATCACGTTGGAGGCATGAATCGGGGCTTCCCGCTTGAGCCGTCCTCCCTGGGGATTTTCTTGAGTCGGTTTATCATGAAAAATTCTCATGTTAATTCCTTCAACGAGAACACGCTCCTTTTTTGGAAATACTGTGAGTACCCGACCACGGGTTCCCTTGTCATTTCCGGCAATCACAAGAACGGTGTCACCTTTCTTTACGTGAAGTTTCTTTCTTTTATTAGACGATCTTGGCATAATTTCGCTCCTTTAAAGTACCTCTGGTGCCAGAGAGACGATTCGCATAAAGTTCTTCTCACGAAGCTCTCTTGCCACCGGACCAAAAATCCGGGTGCCCACAGGCTCATTTTCCGTGTTGATGATCACAGCTGCATTTTCGTCGAATCGAATATAACTGCCATCCCTTCGGCGAACTTCCTTATTCGTTCGAACAACCACGGCTGTTACAACCTCTCCTTTCTTAACATTGCCCCCCGGAATGGCCGATTTAACGGAGCAGGAGATCAGATCACCGAGACGCGCGTAACGTCTTTTCGAATCACCGAGAACTTTAATACACTGGACCTTCTTGGCCCCGCTGTTATCGGCTACTGTTAATTTCGATTGCATTTGAATCATGAGAAATACCTAAATCTGTCGTTATTTTGCACGTTCAAGTACTTCTACCAGACGCCATGACTTGCGTTTTGATAGAGGTCGTGTAGACATAATGAGAACCTTGTCTCCATTATGAGCTTCATTGTTCTCATCATGCGCCAGATACTTGGTCGTTTTTGTAATGAATTTACTGTAAATCGGATGCTTCACCTGTCGATCCACAGCTACCGTAATGGTTTTACTCATTCGGTCACTTACAACCCGACCGGTTCTGGTTCTTCTTTGTGCTCTTTCTAATTGTGCCATATCTGCTATTATTCAGCACCTATTTTTTCATTGATAACTGTCTTGATCCTGGCAATTTCACGCCGGGTAAGAGTCATTCGATTGGGGTTCTCAAGTTGCCCTGCAACGGCTTTATTAAACCGAAGATCTTCATACAACTCGATTTCGTCCTTAAGTCGGGCCTGAAGCTCCCCCGTTGACAGGTCCCTCAATTCATGTGCTTTCATATCGTCTCCTTATCATTCACTGTATAGATCACGACGAACAACAAATTTGGTCTTGATCGGAAGCTTGTTTGATGCTCTGCGAATGGCCTCTTTGGCCATCTCCTCATTGACACCGGAGATCTCAAAGAGAATTCGACCAGGTTTTACAGCTGCCACAAAATGATCAAGGGCACCTTTCCCTTTTCCCATTCGTGTTTCAGCAGGTTTGCTTGTTACAGGCCGGTCCGGAAAAATTCGGATAAACGTCTGTCCATCCCGCTGCAGTGTTCTGGCAATAGCAATCCTGCAGGCCTCGATCTGTCTGGCCGTGATGAACTTGGGTTCAAGTGCCTTCAGGCCAAAACTGCCAAATGCAAGGGTGTGGCCTCGTTGAGCAGTCCCTTTCAAATTTTCGCGATGTACGCGTCGCCTGTGTATTCTTTTTGGTTCAAGCATTCTGATTCCTCACCATCAATTAGTTACTACTGCGGCTTCGACGTCGGGATCGACGTGATTTTCGATTATCATCTCCACCTCTTCGGCCTCTTTGTGACTCTCCGCCCTGAGCAGCTTTAGCACCCGGAGAGAGATCCACGTCGCCGATCACTTCTCCTTTGAAAATCCAGACAGAGACTCCGATAGATCCATAAATAGTGTTTGCCGTCTTGTTGGCATAGTCTATATCCGCACGAAGGGTGTGAAGAGGAACCCGACCCTCTTTATACTGCTCAGTACGGGCCATTTCGGCACCACCCAGTCTTCCTGCACAACGAACACGAATTCCCTTGGCTCCCATTCTCATTGCAGAAGATATCGCAGTCTTCATTGCTCTTCTGAAAGAGATACGTGCCTCTAACTGTTGCGCGATATTCTGCGCGACCAGGCTCGAATCCAGTTCCGGCCGTTTAATTTCACTGACATTGATCTGAACTTCCTTGCTCGTAATTTTCTTCAGCTCTTCCCGAAGCAGTTCAATCTGCTCACCGCCTTTCCCGATAATGACTCCAGGACGCGAGGTATTCAGCGTTAAAAGAATCCGTTTCGGAGTCCGTTCGATCATTACATTCGACAGGCCGCCGTTCTGAAGCCGGGCTTGCAAGTACTCTCTCAGCCGGTGGTCTTCGACGAGCATCGAAGGTTCGTTCTCTTCAGAATACCAATTGGATTCCCAACCTTTGATAATTCCGAGTCTAAAGCCTACTGGATGTGTTTTTTGTCCCAAAATTCTCGCCCTTTAGTCAGTTACAATTTCTTCTTGTTTTGCCACAACCACGGTGATGTGACTGCTGTGCTTCAGTATTCGATTCGCCCGCCCCTGGGCTCTTGGACGAATGCGCTTCATAGTTACTCCCTCATCTACCTGAATCGTCTTGATAAATAGCATATCATTGTCCAGCCTTTCATCTTCAAAACGGTCTCTAAGGTTAGCCGAGGCCGATTTAATGACTTTAGCGACATCACCAGCAGTACTCTTCTTGGTAAATTCAAGTCGCTTGAGTGCACGATCGACACGTTCGCCACGGACAGCATCTGCAACAAGACGAACCTTTCTCGCAGATTTCCGAAGGTGTTTTTGAACGGCTTTGGCTTCAAAAGTTGGCGTTTCCATCATTGATTAAATCTTAGCAGTTATTTGGCACCTTTTTTGAGTGGGTGACCACGAAATGTTCTTGTCGGAGCAAATTCACCCAGCTTGTGTCCTACCATGTTCTCGGTGATGTAAACGGGGATAAATTGTTTCCCGTTATGAACGGCAAGTGTCAGACCAACGAAATCCGGTGTAACCATCGACCCTCTGGACCAAGTCTTGATGACACTCTTCTTACCGCTCTGGTTCATCTTGTCTATCTTCCGTTGCAGCTTGTAATAAACGAAAGGTCCTTTTTTTAGTGAACGTGGCATAATTTCAGTAGTCCTTATTAATCGTTACGTCTTTTGACAATGAATTTGGAAGAGAGTTTTCGTCGGTTTCTCGTTTTCTTCCCTTTGGCCGACTGTCCCCACGGAGAACGCGGGTGCCCGCCAGAGGCTTTCCCTTCTCCACCACCCATCGGGTGATCCACCGGGTTCTTTGCAACCCCACGCGTAATCGGTCGGCGTCCCAGCCATCTGGAACGTCCAGCCTTTCCTTTTGTGGTGTTGAAGTGCTCATGATTACTGGTTGAACCGACTGTCGCATAACAGACTCCCAGAACCAGTCGTACTTCTCCACTCGGCAGCTTGACCGTAACATATTTTTCTGTTTTAGCAACCATTTGAGCTGCTGTTCCGGCACTTCTACAGAGTTGGGCCCCTTTACCAGGTGTCAGCTCAATATTGTGAATAAACGTCCCCGGAGGCATATTTCTCATCTGAAGGGTATTCCCATTATCTGGTGCTACAGATTCACCGTTAATAATGGTATCACCAACTTTTAACCCTCTCGGGGCAAGAATGTATCTCTTTTCCCCATCGGCATAAGCAAGCAGCGCAATCCTTGCTGTACGATTTGGATCGTATTCGATCGTCTGTACTTTGGCTGGAATATCGTGCTTGTCCCGATTGAAATCGATATCACGGTATCGCTGCTTGTGTCCTCCGCCTTTTCGACGAGAGGTCATTCGACCGCGGTTATTCCGTCCACCGCTCTGTTTCTTTCCTTTTATTTTCGACTTTTGCGGTTTACTGACCGTTATATCATCGAAAACCGGAGCGATTCTGTGTCGCTGTCCGGGCGTAACTGGTTTTAGTTGCTTCGTAGCCATTTGCCGGTTTTGTTAAATTTCGCTGAATAGATCAATTTCTCCCTCTTTAAGGGTAATTATCGCTTTTTTCCAGACCTTGCTTCGTCCGTCTATATATCCACCTTTGGTAAAACGGCCTTTGGGTTTGGAAGGGACAATCATGGTATTAACGCGACCTACCTTAACATCGGGATAGCGCTCTTCGACAGCCCGTTTGATCTGAGGCTTGGTTGCCTTCCTGGCGACCTTGAAGGCATATTGCTTGTGCTCATCCTGTAGTCTCGTCAGTTTCTCTGTAATGAGAGGTTTCTCCAGTACAATCATGCTGCTTCCTCCTCAGATTTTGGTTTTACACTTCGTTCCAGTGCCTCAATACCGCTCTGCTGAATCAACAGCACATCTGCATGGAGAATCTGGTACGTCGTCGGCAAGTTCGATTCGACAATCTCCACACCGGGAATATTTCTGCCGGATTTATAAAGTGTAGAGTCTGCTTCGGGCGTGAGAATCAAAACTTTTTTATCCGTCAGCTTAAAAGCAGCCAGTATTTCAGACATTTTTTTGGTTCTGGGAGCATCGAAAGAAAAATCTTCCACCACTCGTACCGAATCGGACGCTGCTTTGACAGACAGTGCAGACCGTCTGGCAAGCTGCTTCATCTTTTTCGTCATTCGATTGGTGTAGTTTCGCGGCCGGGGTCCAAAAACAGTCCCACCCCCTTTCAACAGTGGTGACCGGATCGAGCCTCGTCGGGCCATTCCGGTTCCTTTCTGCTTGTAGGCTTTCTTGCCACCACCACGTACTTCACCTCTCTCTTTCGTACTGGCAGTACCATGCCGTTTATTGGCAAGATATCGACGTACATCCTCATAGATCAGGCTTTTGTGAGGCTTAATGCCGAAAACCTCATCACTCAACTCAACATTTGATCCGCTTTTTGTTCCGTCGGTTTTATAGACTGTCAATTTCATTCGGCTACCTCCTGTGTCGATTTGCTGTAAATTTTAAGATAGCCACCTGTCCGGCCTGGTACGGAACCGGTCACAAGAATCGTATTTGACTCTTCAAAAATTTTGGCGACACTCAGATTTTTCACCTTGACTCGCTCATTTCCAGAGCGGCCCGGCATCCGTTTGCCCTTGAAAACTCTCGAAGGGTCCGAAGCATTACCGATCGAGCCCGGAGAACGTTGTCTGTCGGACTGTCCGTGTGTGGATTCCCCTACACCACCAAAGTTGTGGCGCTTCATAACACCGGTAAATCCACGTCCTTTTGAAACTCCAACGACATCGACGAGATCACCAGCAGAAAATACATCTCCGGCTCTGACCTCATCACCGATCTCCAGCCCTTTATAGACAGCATCCCGAAATTCGACCACTTCTCGTTTCGGGGAAGTGCCCGCCATGTCAAAATGGCCTTTCAGCGCTTTTGAAACACTCTTTTCCCGCTTGTCAAAAGCGGCCAGCTGAACAGCATTGTAGCCATCCGTGTCTTCCGTTTTGACCTGGGTAATGACACAAGGTTCAATTTCAACGACTGTAACCGGAATACTCCGGCCAAGCTCGTCGAAAATACTTGTCATCCCTATTTTTTTTCCAATCAAACCACTCATGGTAACACCTGTTATCAGCGTTTATACTTTTATTTCGACATCGACTCCGGACGGAAGCTCAAGCTTCATCAGGGCATCAACCGTCTGAGAACCAGTGGAGAGAATGTCGATCAATCGTTTGTGAGACCGATATTCAAACTGTTCTCTGGATTTTTTGTTCACATGAACAGATCGGTTAACTGTGATAATACTCTTCTTCGTCGGAAGAGGTATCGGGCCTGATACAAGAGCTCCGGTAGATTTAACCGTCTGGATGATCTTTTCGGCTGATTTATCAATCAGATTGTGATCGTATGACTTCAGCTTGATACGTATTTTTTGTTGTGTTGCCACGTGCTATCCCAAGTCCGTTTAATAGATTAATCCAGAATTTTTGATACGACACCGGCTCCTACCGTCCGGCCTCCTTCACGA
>JBBDRX010000115.1:0-14921 GCA_040905245.1 Balneolaceae bacterium
TGGTTTCCTATGACTTGGCCCGCATGGCCATTCAGGGCCTTCTGGGCCGAACCGGCCTGTCGGGAGACCTGGTCGACATGGTGATTATGGGAACCGTACTGCACAACCCGGACGCATACAACATTGCCCGGGAAGCGACTCTCGGTTCCAGTCTGCCACCATCGGTACCCGCCTTCACAACATCCATGGCCTGCATCTCCTCCAACATTGCCGTCACCAACGCGATCGAACAGATCCGAACCGGACAGGCAGACATTATCATTACCGGCGGGACCGACACCATGTCCGACCTGCCGATCCGCTTCCGGAAACCGATTCGCAAACGGATCCTCCAGGCTAGAAAGGCCAAATCGGCCGCTGACTGGTGGAATCTATTGAAAGGCCTTCGCCCGAAAGATTTCCTGCCCGAAGTCCCGACTGTTTCCGAATTTTCCACTGGTGTAACCATGGGCGAGAGCTGTGACCAGATGGCTGCAAAATATGGTGTCACCCGGGAGGAGCAGGACAAATATGCCCTCCAGTCCCACCAACGTGCCGCCCGGGCCACCCAAAACGGCCTTCTCACCAGCGAACTCTTTCCCACGCTCCCGCCAGAAACCGACAAACCCGTCGAAACCGACAACACCATCCGGGGAGACTCCACTCTCGAGCAAATGGCCAAACTGCCACCGGCCTTTGGAGGTAAATACGGTACCGTTACCGCCGGTAACGCCTCGCCACTCACCGACGGGGCTTCAGCCGCCCTGCTGATGAGCTCTACCCGTGCCGGCGATCTCAGCTACACCCCCAGGGCCCGCTTCCGATCCTACGTCTATACCGCCCAGCAACCCGACGACGAACTGCTGATCGGGCCGGCCACCGCCATACCAAAACTTTTAGAAAAAGAGGGCATCACCCTGCAGGACATTGATATCTTTGAATTTCATGAAGCCTTTGCCGGCCAGGTACTGTCCGTACTGACCGCTCTGAACAGCGACCAGTTTGCCAGAGATCGCCTGGGCCGTAGTGAGAGGGTTGGTGAGGTTCCCATGGACAAACTGAACACCCGTGGCGGCTCCCTCTCCCTGGGACACCCCTTCGGAGCCACTGGAGTCCGCCTCGTCACCACGGCAGCCAACCGCCTCCACGAAGAGGACGGAACCCTGGCACTCGTCGCCGCATGTGCGGCCGGCGGACAGGGACACGCCATTTTACTGGAACGCATCTGAAATATTGACCGCCCAGATAACAGCAAGGAAACAGACATGAATTCACTACAAACCGAACAACAAGACAACATTCTGCTTGTCACCATCGACTCTCCCGGAGAAAAGGTCAACAAGCTTGATAAAGCGATGATGGATCAGTTCGAAGAGGTATTGGACGAACTGGCAAACAACAACAGCCTGCGGGGAGCCGTCATCCGGAGCGGAAAGTCGAACAACTTCATTGCAGGTGCAGACATCAACATGATTCGCTCCTGTCAAAGCGAAGAGGAACTTCGGGAACTCAGCCAGAGAGGAGGAGCCATTCTGAAGCGGATCCAGACCTCCGGCAAACCGATAGTCGCTGCCATCCACGGTGCCTGTATGGGTGGGGGAACCGAACTGGCGCTGGCCTGCCACTACCGTGTCCTTTCCGACAGTTCTGATACAAAAATTGCGCTCCCGGAAGTTCAGCTCGGCCTCATTCCCGGCATGGGAGGGACTCAACGGCTTCCCCGGCTCATCGGAATACAGCAATCCCTTGAATATCTGCTCACCGGAAAGAACTTCTACGTACGACAGGCCAAACGAAACGGATTTGCCGACGAGGTCGTCTATCAACACAAACTGGTCGATGTGGCCAGAGCTTTCATCCTGAACCATCAACCGGGCAACGGCAGCGAAAACGACAATTCGAAAGGGTTGACCGATCGTGTACTCGAGGGTACACACCTCGGACGTAACATAATCTTTTCCCAGGCCCGGAAGAAAACCCTGGCTCGTACTCAGGGAAACTACCCAGCCCCGCTAGCCCTGATCGAATGCGTCAAAGCAGGCTATCAAAACGGCATAGAAGCCGGGATGCGCCATGAGTCGGAGAGTTTTGCCCACCTGGGCATGACACAAGAGTCCAGAGAGATGGTCAACCTTTTCTTTGCCATGAACCAGGCCAAATCGACCCCATCGGACGAGAAATCCCGCCCGGTTGAACACATTGGTGTACTTGGGGCCGGGCTGATGGGCTCCGGGATTACCCAGGTGTCCGCCGATGCGGGATTCAACGTCTGGATGAAGGATCGGGATCTGCCCTCTGCCGCCAAAGGACGTAAGGCGATTGCACGAGATATTGAGAAGCGGGTCAATAAACATATCATCAGCCCCTTTGAGCGGGATCAGATTTTGAGCCGAATCCACGCAACCGACCAATACGACGGATTCGGCCGACTCGATCTGATCATTGAAGCAGTTTTCGAGGATCAGTCACTGAAACAAAAACTGTTTGCCGAGGTGGAAGAGATCGTCTCACCGGAGACCATTATTGCCTCAAATACCTCTTCGATTCCGATTTCACAGCTTACAGAGAATGCAAAACATCCGGAGCGATTTGTCGGAATGCACTACTTTTCTCCCGTACCCAAAATGCCATTGCTGGAGATTATCCGAACCGATCAGACCTCCGACGAAGCCGTTGCAACAGCAGTCCGTGCAGGCCGCACCCAGGGAAAAACGGTGATCGTGGTCAATGATGGACCGGGTTTTTACACCACCCGGGCTGTATCGGCATATATGAACGAAGCACTGCTTCTTTTTGAAGAGGGAGCCGATGTCAAGGAGATCGATCGTTCCATGAAAGATTTCGGCTTCCCTGTCGGGCCGCTCACTCTGCTGGACGAAGTGGGAATCGATATCGGTGCACATGTCGCCTCGGTTCTCGAAGGACTCTTCGACGAACGCGGTGGGGTTACCAGCAAGCTGTCTGCCCGGCTGGAAGAAGCCGGCTACCTGGGTCGCAAAAACGGAAAAGGATTCTATCTCTATCCTGATGATGGGAAGAAAACCCTCAACGAAGAAGTTTTCGAATTCCGAAACAACGGAGACACTCGTGTACCGACAGCCGACGAAATTCATGAACGGCTATCGCTGGTCATGGTCAACGAGGCGGCCTGGTGTCTTGGAGACGGGATCCTGAAGACCCCCGCAGACGGTGATCTCGGGGCCATTCTCGGCCTCGGCTTCCCACCCTTTACAGGTGGCCCGTTTCGGTATATCGATCAGGAAGGAGGCGCCGCCATCCTGAAACGCCTGGAAAATCTAAGAGAGACCTGTGGCGACCGGTTCACACCGGCAGAAGTGATTCGGGAACATGATCAAAGCAATCGCCGGTTCTACCCAGATGAATAACCCCGGATAGAGGAACACCACACTGCCTGCATTGTTGAGCAGCCCAAAAAAACGTATCTTTTCTGTTTATCAGCCAACTCAACCATGTTAAATAGAACTTCATGACTGTATTGAACTACGTTTTTCTGATGGCACCCCCCGATGGCGGATCCGACGGGGCAATTATCAACCTGCTGTTTCTCGGAGCACTCTTTTTCGTTTTCTACTTTTTTATCATTCGTCCGCAAACCAAACGGCAAAAGGAGATCCAGAAAAAAGTCGAAGGCATGAAGAAAGGGGACAAAGTGGTCACTTCAGGCGGGCTGATCGGCCACCTGAATTCGAATGACGACCATACTGTTCTTCTGGAAGTCGATTCCGGGGTCAAGATCCGGTTTCAGAAACAGGCAATCATTGATGTGAACCCGGAAACGCCATCAAAAGAGTGACACACCCGGAGCTCGATTTCGAGGCAGGCAACTGACAGATTATGCCAGAGACTCCATTCCATAGCATTGAAGAGGCCATCGAGGAGATTCGTTGTGGCAACATGATTATCGTCGTGGACGACGAGGATCGTGAAAATGAAGGGGATCTCCTGATGGCTGCCGAAATGACAACATCGGAGGCCATCAACTTCATGGCCAAGCATGGCCGGGGGCTTATCTGTGTCCCGTTAACGCGCGACCGGGCGGCAGAACTGGACCTGGATTACATGGTTACCGAGGGCGCTGATCCGAATGAAGCGGCTTTCACCATTTCGGTGGATCACAAACATCTGACCACAACCGGCATTTCTGCGCCGGATCGTGCCAATACCGTCAGAGAGCTGATCAAGTCCGATGCCTCCGCAGCGGATTTTCGCCGCCCGGGGCATATTTTTCCATTGATCGGAACCAGGGGCGGTGTACTGAGACGGGCCGGGCATACGGAAGCGGCCATCGACTTGGCACGGCTGGCTGGCCTCAATCCGGCAGGAATCATCTGCGAAATTATGAAGGACGATGGAGAGATGGCCCGCCTTCCGGATCTGATCGAACTCTCCAGGAAGTTTGGGCTCAAGCTGATCACCATCAAGGACCTGATCGCCTACCGGATGAAGCATGAATCGCTGGTCAAAAAAAAGGTGACCACCGACATGCCCACAATTTACGGGAACTTTACCCTGCACGTCTTTCAGGAAAAGGCCACAAACGACACACACATCGCTCTCACAAAAGGGGAGTGGGCACCCGATGAGCCGGTGCTGGTCCGCGTCCACTCCGCAAATCCGCTGGCCGATATTTTCGGCAGTAAACGAAGTGACAAAACAGCCCTGTTGCATCAAACCATGAAGATGGTGGAGGAAGCCGACAAGGGAGTGGTTCTCTACATGGATCAGATGAGCCGGGATTTCGATCTCATGAACCAGCTAAAATCCCTTCAACTGCAGGATCAGGGTTATACGGTGGAAGAGATCAAGAACAAGCTCGGTATCGAAATGGACCACCGGGACTACGGTGTGGGAGCGCAAATCCTCTACAAACTCGGGGTCCGAAAACTCCGGCTTCTCACCAACAATCCGGTTAAACGCGTTGGCCTCAAAAGCTTTGGACTGGAGATGGTCGAAGAGGTTCCGATACCGGTAGATCATTTGAACCTGAACCATCCGGACGACAAACTGGACCGGCCGTCTGGCGGCAAAGGATTTCTGAAGAACCTGATGCTCGAATAGCAGAACGGCGCTGACGAATAACAAGGTACCGCACGAACCGGTTCAGCCCGCCTCTCTCACGATTTTGCTTCCGGCGAATCCGGAGATGTTGCATTCCCGGCCTTGTGGCTGGCCGGATCTGACAGGGCAGCTCCTTTTTTTGACGATGAATCCGCATCCGTCATAGCCCGAACCGATCCTGAAGCCGCCATACCACCCTCCGGATGCTCATCTGCGCCAGGCAGAATCCGTTTATGAAAAATCAGCATGGCAACGATAGAGCAGCTGATGGCGATGTCGGCCACATTGAAGATGTAGGGAAAGACCGGATAGCCTGAAATAGTCAGGTTAAAGTGGATAAAGTCAATGACGCGGCCTTCCAGAACACCACCGTAACCATCCAGGACTCCCATCACAAGTCGGTCGGTGATGTTCCCGAGCGCCCCACCCAGAATAAGCCCCATAAAGAAGAGATAGGGCAATCTGGCGATATCCAGGGTCTTCAACAAATAGATCGTAATGCCAATGGTGGCCAGAATGGCAATCACACTGATTACAGGCGTAGAGATCCAGTCCATCCCCATCGCCATGCCCGGATTTTGAGTATAATTGAAAGCGAGCCAGCCTTCAATCACATCGTGACGGTGATACTCCATGGCGTACCGGATCCAGTGTTTGGTCACCTGATCCAGTACCCACACAATGAGGACCGGCAGAAAGAGCGTCAACAGTTTTCGTTTTCTCTCGCGCAATGGTTACGGAATCTAAAAAGGAGGTCGGCTATCGACGTTTCAGCTTCGCTTCAATACTAAGCTGGGTATGCGGCACAGCTTCGAGCCGGCCCTTGGCAATTTTTTTGCCGGTCACCTTGCAAACACCGTAGGTCTTGTTATCGATCCGCACAAGGGCATCGTCCAGGTATTTAATGAACTTGCGGGTTCGGTTAAAGAGCATGTAGGTCTTCTCCCGTTCCTGCGCGTCGGTGCCGGCGTCTGCCATATGAAACGAATAGGCCGATTCGTCAGAGGCATTCTCCATGCTTTCACGCAAAGAGTTCTGAAGAGATTCCATCTCCTTCTCCGCTTCATCGCGCTTCTTGATGATGATCTCCCGAAAGTACTCCAACTCCTCGTCGGTATAGGGAGATACGCGTTTTGATTTCTCTTCTTTGGAAGAAGCCATGACTACACCATTTAATTATTCACATTACGCTTGATCGAGATCTTGCAGGCAACGCCTTCAATATCCCAGGACTTGATAAAATCTGCTTGCGATAGCAGCTCGCGCTGCACATCGTCAGCGAGTGTCTCCGACTTGATGTAAGAGCTCATCCCCGAAATCGCATCGGCCATGGCTCCTGTGGTTTCGAAACCGATCTGGATATGATCCGTCACATCGTAATCGGCCTCTTTCCGCATATTCTGAATACGGTTTACAAACTCCCGGGCCAGCCCTTCCCGAACCAGCTCGTTGGTCAGTTCGGTATCCAGGGCCACGGTCACCCCCTTCTCCGTCTCAACGGACCAGCCTTTGAGGCCGGTACGGATAATCTCGAGGTCCTCTCTTTCGAGGCGGACCGTCTCGCCGTCATCGATTTGAAGGTCAAGATAACCCTCTTTTTCAAAAAGACCGATTTCTTCTGTCTCCAGTGTGGAAATTTTTGCAGCCGCACTCTTCATCCTCTTGCCCAGCTTCTTGCCCAGCACAGGATAGTTCGGTTTGGCCGACTTGCTGACAATTGCAGAGTCGTCCTCTACAAATTCAATCCTTTTGACGTTCACCTCGTCCAGAATAATCCCCTCGACGGAGTCCACCACTTCTCGTTCATCTTTGGCAAGTGGAAGAATAATGCGGTTCAGCGGCTGACGGACGTTGATATCGATCTGATTTCGAATCCGCAACACCGTTGAACTGATCGTAC
This sequence comes from Balneolaceae bacterium, assembly GCA_040905245.1. Classification (GTDB taxonomy): domain Bacteria; phylum Bacteroidota; class Rhodothermia; order Balneolales; family Balneolaceae; genus JBBDRX01. Next base: position 6,959 of record JBBDRX010000115.1, read on the forward strand.
GTGCAATATCCATCCGGTGCTCCAACTCTTTGTCGATCGAAGTCTCCTCCACCGTTGGATAGAACGAGAGATGCACAGACTCCTCTTGCTGCCCTTTCACATCGTTGAGGTTCCGGTATAACCACTCACCGAAATAGGGTGCGATCGGACTCATCACTTTGGCCAGATCCAACAGGCACTCATACAACGTCTGATAAGCCGCGGTCTTATCCAAACTTTTCCCCTCTTTCCAGAACCGCCGCCGGCTCCGGCGAACATACCAGTTACTCAAATCGTCCACGACCTTCTCGATCTCCCGGACAGCACGAGTCGGTTCATAATCGTCCAGATATTCGTCCACCAGCTTGATGGTGGTATACATCCGGGAAAGGATCCACCGGTCCATCTCTGTCCGCTCATTGTGTGCAAGCGGGTTGCCGGCGTAGGTGAACCGATCAATGTTCGCATACATGGCGAAGAAAGAGTAGGTACTGACGATTGTATTGAAAAACTTCCGCTGTGTCTCTTTGAGCCCCTCTTCACTGAACTTGAGATTGTCCCAGGGAGCCGAATTACTCATCATGTACCAGCGCACCACATCGGCTCCGTAGTTCTGAATCACCTCAAACGGATCCACCGTATTCCCCTTCGACTTGCTCATCTTCTCGCCATTCTCGTCCAGAACCAGGCCGTTGGAGACCACATTCAGATAGGCGGGTTTGTCAAAGAGCATGGTGCCGAGCGCATGAAGTGTGTAAAACCAGCCCCGGGTCTGATCGACACCTTCAGCGATAAAGTCTGCCGGGAAGTGTTTTTTAAACTTCTTGCGATGCTCAAAGGGGTAGTGCCACTGGGCAAACGGCATAGCGCCGGAGTCGAACCAGACATCCAGCAGATCCGGAACACGCCGCATGGTTCCTCCATCGGGCGCATCCCATGTAATCTCATCGAGGTACGGCCGGTGCAGATCCAGATCCACATCCTCCGACAGCCCCGCTTTTTTCCGGAGCTCCTCAACACTGCCGACACACTCGACATAGTCCGGGTCCTGATCACTCACCCAGATTGGTATCGGGGTACCCCAGTAACGCTGACGAGAGATTGCCCAGTCCACATTGTTCTCCAGCCAGGTTCCGAACCGGCCGGTACCGGTCGACTCCGGTTTCCAGTTGATCTCCCGGTTCAATTCCACCATCCGCTCCTTCACACTGGTCGTACGGACAAACCACGATTCGACGGGGTAAGACATCAGGGGCGTTCCCTTCCGCCAGTCGAACGGATAGTTGTGAAGGTACGTCTCGTGACGATAGATCATTCCCCGTTCTTTCAAGTTGCGCACGATCGGTTTGTCGGCCTCTTTGAACCAGAGGTTTTCATAGGGAGGGGCCTCGGCGGTAAACCGTCCTTCCCGGTCAATTGGGTTGAACATCGGAATCCCGGCCTTCTTACAGCTTTCATAGTCATCAGCACCGTAAGCCGGTGCGGTATGAACCACTCCGGTACCCTCTTCCGTTGTCACATAGTCTGCAGAAATTACACGCCAGGCCTGTTCCGGTCCGACCTCTTTCAGTGCAAATTCGAACAACGGTTTGTATCGTTTACCGACCAGCTCCTCACCGCTGTAACGATCCACAATTTCGTACTCTTCCTGCATGGACTGCTCCAGGCACGCCTCCGCAAGGATGTAGAACTCCTCTTCTTCACGTTCCGACAACCGGATTTTCACATAGGCCAGCTCGGGATTTACTGCAAGGGCCATATTCGAAATGGTGGTCCAGGGAGTCGTGGTCCAGGCAAGAAAATAGACATTCTTCTCCTCTTGCGTCTCGAACTTGAAATAGATGGATGGATCCTGAGTCTCCTCATACCCAAGGCTCACTTCATGGGAAGAGAGTACCGTCCCGCTGCCCGGAGAGTACCACTGGATCTTGTACCCCTGGTACACAAACCCTTTTTCGAACAACGTCTTGAATGCCCACCAGATCGACTCGATGTAGTCATTCTCGAATGTGATGTATGGATTGTCCAGATCCACCCAGTATGCCATCCGCTGCGTCAGGTCGTCCCACAAATACTTGTATTTCAGGACGCTCTCCCGGCACTGTTGGTTATACTTGTCTATGCCGTACTCCTCCACCTGCTGGCGACCCTCCAGCCCGAGCTCCTTCTCTACTTCAATTTCGACCGGCAGCCCGTGGGTATCCCATCCTCCCTTTCGGTCTACCTTGAATCCTTTCAAGGTCTTGTATCTGCAGAAAAGATCCTTTACCGTTCTCGACAGAACGTGATGAATTCCCGGCTTTCCGTTGGCCGTCGGAGGGCCCTCATAAAACGTAAACGGAATCCCGTCTTCCCTGGATTGAAGGCTCTTTTCGAAGATCTTTTCCGACTGCCACCAGTTGAGGGTTTCCACCTCCGCTTTGGGATATGTAAGCTGCTTTACCTCTTTGAACTTTTTGGCCATACAAGTTGCGTAGTATGCTTCTGAAAATTTCTAAACGTGTAATATACGAATAAAAGAAGAAACCCAAGCCCTGCGAATACGCCCCGAAAAAGAACGCATCCCCAATTCGTACGAGAACGCCAAAATACAAGCCTTGCCGCAAGAAGTACAATCCGCCGGATCCTGTCCGATAAACGTGATATTACATCAATCAACCCCTATATTTGACCAGCCAGAAATGATTTATCGACGATCCATATGGAAAAAGAATTCGACGTTACTCAGACCACCATTACCCGGGACAACCCGTTCAGGCTCTGTTTTGTTTGCCTGGGCAACATCTGTCGCAGCCCGACCGGTGAGGGGGTCTTTCGCCATCTGGTGAACGAGCGGGGGTTACAACCTTATTTCTTTATCGACTCGGCCGGCACCTCCGCCTGGCATGTCGGTGAACCGGCCAACCACAACAGCCGAAATGTTGCCGAAAAGCACGGCGTGGAGCTGCTCTCAAGAGCGCGGAAGTTTGGACCCGCCGATCTGGACGAGTTCGACCTGATTCTCGCCATGGACCGGCAAAACTACCGCGATATTCTCAATATGGCATCGACCGACCAGCAGCGGGCCAGAGTCCGGACGATGCGATCTTTCGATCCCGACCCCGAAGACGGAAACGTACCCGACCCCTACCAGGGCGGCCTCAATGGATTCGAGAATGTCTATCAGATTGTCTATCGAAGCTGCAGCCAGCTCCTGGACCTTCTTGAGCCCCGTATCGAGCGATCCTGATCATGACGCTTCCACCCACACTTTCCGACAAGCTGGAGGACGAAACCGGACTCCGGATTTTGGGGACTGAATCGGTCAGTGGCGGCAGCATCAACCGGACAGCACGCATCGAGACCGATCAGGGCTTCTTTTTTCTGAAGTGGAACCGGCAGGCTCCCGCCGACATGTTCGAACGGGAAGCTGACGGGCTGAACCGGCTTGCCCGGGCCAATACCGGGCTTGTTATCCCGGCCATCCATTCATGGAGCCCTCCTGAGGATGAGATACCGGGCTACTTGCTGATGGACTACATCCATCCGGACGGCGGTTCAAACCGTGCCTTTCGAAAACTCGGAGAGGGATTGGCGCAACTGCACGAGGAGACTGCTCCACAGTTCGGACTCGACGTCGACAACTATATCGGACGGCTTCCTCAATCGAACCGAAGAGATGAAAACTGGGCCCGGTTTTTTATCCGGGAACGCGTAGAGCCCCGGTTGCGACAAGCAGTGGAACAACAGGGCCTGGACCCGTCTCTGCTAACGAACTGGTCCCGGCTGGCCGGCCGGCTGAGAGAGATTTTCCCGGCCGCACAACCCTCCCTGCTCCATGGAGATCTCTGGAGTGGAAATTTTCTCTTTAACCGGGATCAGAGGCCGGTACTGGTCGATCCGGCCGTCTACTACGGCCATCCGGAAATGGAGCTCGCCTTCACTAAAATGTTCGGCGGGTTCAGCAGCGAATTCTACGACGCCTACCAATCGGTTCATCCCCTTCCATCCGGCTTTCCGGACCGGGTCCCGATCTACAACTTTTACCCGCTGCTGGTCCATGCGAACCTCTTTGGAGGAGGCTATCTGCGACAATCCGCAGACTTTCTGAAACGTTTCTGAAACCTTCCATTTCCCCTCTCAACCGAGTATGTTTCTTTGTACCTTCTCTGGGAGAAAGGATATGCGATATGTTTCTCCAGATCGTTACTCCGATACAACTTCAATCAACCAACCTGCCACGTTGACCCCGGACAGACGTCACAAGCAATTCGTTTCGAAGAGCCGGCCGTTCCGAAACCGGAATCGCCCGGAATCTTTTTTACTGCCGGTTGTCGTTCTGTTGTTTTTGTCGCTCGTTGGCTGCCAAACTCCCCATACACTCCTCGAAATCGGAGATCTGGAGCCAAGTTCTATGGGTTCGGAGGAGTTTCTAAGCCTCCCCCCCGATTACCACACCAGCCTTGAAGGAATTTCCGGCTCCGGACGGCTGCTCATCAGCCAGCCCGGAAACAGCGACCGGCTTTCTCTGGTTTTTCACTCCGACCGCTCTGCATCCCTGATAACGTTCCGAAACCGGGTCGGAATGGAAGGCGGTAAACTGCTGGCCACCCGGGATTCAATCCTGGTCTACAACCGCATAGAAAAGCAGGCCGAACGTTACCCCCTTCGAGAGGGACATCTGACAGAACTGGGAGCTCTGGCTACTGTGAATCTGACGGACCTGTTCCATTTTTCAGTGTCCGAACTGGAGATCGATTCTGTCTATGAAGACGACAACCATTTTATTGGTTTTACGCCGGACGGAGTCCGAATTACGGTGGAGAAGGATCGCAGCTATATACTGGAGGTACGGTATCCGAAACAGAGTGGGCATCCCTACAGCCGGGTTCAGTACGAATCATATGAAAATTACGGATCGTTCTTTCTGCCCCGTAAAATTACCCTTTTCAGTCCCGGAGGGGAGACCCGTCTGATTCTTCTGGTTCAGCAACTGGAGGCCAACCCGAACCTTCCGCCCCTTCGGATCGATCTTCCCGGTGATACAACCATTTTGACCTTATGAGACTCCATTTATTGATCATTCCACTATTGATCTCGTTGCTGGGTGCAGAGATCTCGCAGGCACAAAGCTCTTATGAGGAGCGCAGAGCCGAGCTTCAGCAACAGCAGGAGATGACCCGGTCCGAAATCGAATCACTGAACCAGCAGATCGAAACCTATCAGAACCGGCTTCAGCTGGCCAGTGAACGGCATGAGGAGATGTATCAACGCTACGAAGAGCTTACCCGGCTGATTGCGCTGCAGGACGAACGGATCCGACGGATGGAGCAGGAGCAGCAACAGATATCCAGAGAGATTCGCCTGGTGGAAGAGAACCTGGCCGACCTCCGACAGGAACTGGAAGAGCTCATCGCTCGTCATCAGCGGACTCTGACCTATCTGTACAAGCATGGACGCACCACAGAACTGGCTTTGATTCTGACATCGGCCTCGATTAATCAGTTGCTGGTACGTTCTACCTATCTGGCACGGTTCAACGAGTATCGCGAAGTCCAGGAGAGAGCGATCCGGAACGCACAGGCGGAGTATGAACTGGCGAGGGCAGACCTGCAGGAGACACAGGAGAGAAACAGGCAGAGTCTCGACCGTATTCAGTCGGAAAAAGAGCAACTTGCCCATCGGGAAGAGCAACAGCAGGAGAACATCCGACTTCTTCAAAGGGACCGGAATCAACTGGAACAGCAACTCACAGAGGTCACGCAGCAGCAACAGGAGCTGAACGAAACCCTGACCCGGCTGATCGATGAAGAGGAAGAGGTGCAGCAGCTGGAAGAGGAGCGGCTGAGACGGCTCGCCGAGGCCGAGCAGATCGAGGACGAAGAGGAGAGGGAGACAGCTGTCGCCCGCTATTCGAGGCCGGCCGTCCGGCGGGCCGCGGTCAGTGAAGCGGAACTCGCCACGTACGAGCAGGCTTTCCGTGAGTCGCGGGGCCAGCTCCCCTGGCCCGTGGAGGGAGGAACCGTCACTGAACAGTTCGGTGAACGCGTTCATCCTGTCTTCGGGACCCGAACCAACAATCCGGGAATTGATATTGCCGCCCCGCCCGGTTCCCAGATACGAACCATTCATGACGGATATGTCTTCGCGGTTCAACCCCTGACCGGATTTGGTGATGTGGTCATGGTTCACCACGGACAGTACAAAACGGTCTACGGAAACCTGAGTGATATTTTCGTCTCCAGGGGGCATGTTCTGAGCCGGGGAGATGTAATCGGCCTCTCCGGAGATGAAGATTCCATCCGGGGAGAAGTACTCTTTTTCATGATTCGGGACGGAAGCCGAAATGTAAATCCCGAAGCCTGGCTGCAGCGGGCAAACCCGTGACAGCCCCTGCCCTTTTCCTCTCAATTCTCTATCTTTGATTCGCTTGAAAAAAATGCCTGAACCATGAATGATACTGCCCGTTTATTTGCCTATACCACGTGGGTTCTCATGATCTCGCTGGGTATGATTGTCTTCACCAACACCTTCCTCCCCTATGTGCTGGATCCAGGCTGGATCGGGCTGGCCGCACTGCTCGGCTACGGATTTCTCTATCTCAACTTCACTTATCTGGCCGTCAAACGGTATATTCGAAAAGTCTATACCGAAACGCGGCACCACTACCTGATCGCCGGGCTCATTTTTCTGCCTCCTGCCGGATGGATCTTTCTGGTTCGGGACGATGTTATAGAGAGCAGCCCGCTCATCATTCTGATTATCGCCATCGCATGCCTGATAGGGGCTATCTACGGCAGGCGTGCCGGCAGACGGGAGCAGGCAGAATTCCTCAAACGACAGCAAAAAAAACAACAGGAGAACGACTAATATGGTAACCATAATCGGAGCCGGGCCCATCGGCCTCGCCACCGGGATTGCCCTGCAGCGCAAAAGCATTCCGTTTCGGATCATTGAACGAGGGTGCCTGGTGAACTCCATCTATCACTATCCCGTCAATATGACCTTTTTTTCCACTTCCGAACGGCTGGAGATCGGAAACGTCCCCTTTATTTCGCACGGCCACAAACCCACACGCCGGGAAGCGCTGGAGTATTACCGCCGGGTTGCCGAAAGCTTCAACCTCCCGGTACAGCTCTATGAAAAAGTATTGAGCATTGAGGGAAATGACGGCGCGTTTACCATCAAGACTGACAAGGGGAGCTACTCGTCATCCAAAATTGTGCTGGCTACCGGATTTTACGGAAAGCCGAAGCAGATGAACGTACCCGGCGAGGACCTGCCAAAAGTGAAGCACTATTATGACGAACCCCATCCGTATGCCTGGCAAAACCTGCTGGTTGTCGGAGCCGGTAACTCCGGAGTAGATGTCGCACTGGAAACATGGCGCTGCAATGCCAATGTAACCATGGCCATACGGGACAGTGAAATCAAGGAGACGGTCAAATACTGGGTCCGGCCCGATATTGAAAACCGGATCAAAGAAGGAGAAATCAAAGCCTACTTTAACACCACTGTGGCAGAAATACGGGAAGACGAGGTAGATCTGAATACGCCGGACGGCCTTGTTACCCTTGCCAATGATGCGGTTCTGGCCATGACAGGCTATGTTCCACACTTCAACTTTATGGAACAGCTCGGAATCGAACTGAGCCAGGACGGATCCAAAACTCCCAAATTTGATCAGAAGACGCTCGAAACCAACCGAAAAGGCCTCTACGTGGCGGGTGTAGTTTGCGGCGGTATGGATACCAGCACCCTTTTTATCGAAAACTCGAGGGTTCATGCCGAGCAGATCGCCAGTGACATCGCCGAAAAGCTCCCGGGTTGAACCAACTGCTGGGTAAGAACATTTTCGGGTTGAACCGGCTCCGGGAACGGGTAGGCTCCAGATTAGATTCAATACCCGGCCCGGGTAGGCCGGAATCAATCGAATAAAGCCAAAAAAAGAGGGGCAAGCACCCCATATCACGCCGCTACGACCTTCTACCGCTGCTGCCTTCCG
>JBBDRX010000116.1:0-14884 GCA_040905245.1 Balneolaceae bacterium
TCTCCCGGCTCTACAGTCCAAGCCATCCTGCTGTCTTGAAGTTGATTCATCACGCTTGTACAGCAGCGATCCAGGCAGGGATCCCCGTCAGTGTTTGTGGGGAGATTGCCGGAAACCCTGTTTTGGCAGGAGCTTTGCTTGGAATGGGCGTTCGGGAGCTGAGTATGAACCCATCTTCCATCCCAGCTGTAAAAAAGCTACTTTGCAGTTATGAACTGGCCACATTCCGCAGCTTGTTTCAATCTTTGATCTCTGTATCGGATCGTGAAGAGGTGGACCAGCTGCTGGAGAATTGGAGCCAGGCGAACCTATAATAGATATTGAATGAGAATACGCGTATGAACATAAATGCTGAACATACCCCCGGCCGGTTTCGGGACGTTGACAGAGATAATATGTGGAGCCTGCTGTTCCGCTTTTCGGATCAATGGCGTGAAGCGATGGCCATTTGCCAGACAGCTTCGTGGAATCTGGACAGAAGCCGGATTCGGAATGTTCTGTTTGCAGGAATGGGCGGGTCTGCGATTGGTGCCGATCTGATCCGGGCTTACTCGCTGAACAGCTCACCGGTACCGGTGTTTGTTAACAGAAACTACAGACTGCCTTCATGGGTCGATGAACAGACCCTGGTCGTTGCCTGCAGTTTTTCAGGTAATACGGAAGAGACCCTGTCGGCGCTGGATGAAGCCATGGAACGGGGAGCGCAGGTGGCAGCGGTTACGTCGGGCGGAAAATTGCTGATGAAGATGTCAGCAGAAGGCCGTAACTATGTAAAAGTTCCCGGTGGAATGCCACCGAGAGCTGCTTTGGCCTACAGCTTTGTCCCGCTCTTTTCACTGTTCAGTTATCTTGGGTTTCTGAAGGAGTCCGATACGGTACTGGAAGAGACGGCCGTCCTGCTGGAAGAGCAGGTACGTATTCTGTCGGATACCGAAAGTAGCCGGGCGATGGACCTGGCCCGGCAGATTCAGGATACCATGCCCATAGTCTATACAGGCCCGGAGCTGTTGGACCCGGTTGGGACTCGCTGGTGTTGTCAATTCGAAGAAAACGCCAAGATTCTGTCCTATAGAAATGTAGTTCCGGAGATGAATCACAACGAGATTGTAGGCTGGGAACAGGTAGCTCATTTGACCGGACGTATCTCCGTGATCCTTCTGGAAGACCGGGAGGATCATCCCAAAGTGCTGCAGCGAATGCAGATTTTACGGGAAATGGTGGAGGAGAAGGCTGTACACGTCGTACGGTTCAACCCGACTGGAAACAGCCGTCTGGCCCGGCAGTTTTCATTGGTTCAGCTGGGAGACTGGGTCAGTTTCTACCTGGCCATGCTCAACGGAGTAGATCCCACTCCGATTACCCAAATTGATCTGTTCAAGAGTCGTCTCGCCGAATTTTAGTCGATGTTCAACCGGACCTGCTATAACCAATCGTTGACGACACGGTGGCTCGGCAAGCCATTCATCTATCTGGAACAAGCAGGTTCGACCAATCATATTCTCAAAGAGATTCCATCCGGTTCTCTGATGCATGGAACGGTGTTGCTGGCCGATCATCAGAGTGATGGCCGGGGTCAGAAGCAGCGACGATGGATTGCAGAACCCGGACAGAACCTTACCTTTACCATCGCCCTGTTTCCCGCCAAGCCGGACCCGCCCGGGCGGCTGACACTCCTTTCCCTGACTGCAGGGCTCGGAGTGGTGAGGGCACTTCAGCACCAATTTCAGAAAGGATTTTACCTGAAGTGGCCCAATGATGTGATGCTGTCCGGCCGGAAGCTTGGCGGCATACTGACCGAAACGGTCTTCTACGGTTCTCATCTGGATCGTGTGCTGATCGGAATTGGTTTGAATGTGAACCAGACCACATTCCCGGAGGAGCTGGACGGAGCCATCTCGGTGGCATCGGCCAGCGGGGATGAGACCAGCCGGGAGAAGCTGCTCTGCAGGGTGTTGCAGGAGATCGAGATTGCCTATGGCCGCTGGGTTCTGCACGACTCCACACTGATCGCCGAAATCAACGAGCGGCTGTCGGGTGTGGGGAAGTGGGTTCAGATTACAGTCAACGGCACGTTGGTGGAGGGAAAAATCAAGTTTTTGGGGGTGGACGACAACGGCCACCTTCTCTTTTTGTCATCGGAATTTGATGTCATTACTTATACGCATGAACAGATCCATATCATCGAACCTCATACATGAAGTGGGCAGGGCGGTCGAAGAGAACCTTCCGGATGGCAAACAGACCCGGTTGATACTGGGAGTCAGCGGCGGGCCGGACTCCATGACTCTGCTCTATCTTTTTTCCCGGCTGGAAATGGACGTAACAGCCGTTCATTGCAACTACCAGGTACGAGGCCGGGCGGCTGATAGAGATCAGCGTCTGGTGGAAGAGACGGCCTCTACCTGGGGATTCGACGCAGTTTCGTTGCGACTGGATCCTGCTGAAGCAGAGGGGGAAAATTTTCAGAACTGGGCCAGGATTCGCCGCTATCAGATTTTCCGTGATTTGAAAGAAGAGATGGGGATGAAGGGTATTGGCACGGCTCATCATCAGGACGACCAGCTCGAGACGATTATCCAAAAGATATTGCGCGGGGCGGGAATGACGGCATGGCAAGGGATGGATATCTGGAATGGAGAGTTGTTCCGGCCACTGCTTGGCATCAGCAAGGCCGAACTGCTTCGGTTCGCATCGGAGAACCATGTACCATACCACCTGGACGGGAGCAATGAAGAGTCGACCTATGCGAGAAACTTTTTGCGAAATGGATGGTTTCCGGTCATGGACGATCTGTTTCCGGGATGGCGGGAGAACTTGCTGAAGATTCCTGACCGGGCACGGGAGTACGAGTCGTTGACACTGAGTCTGCTTCACTATCTGAAGGACGATGACGAGGAGATTTTAAGAGAGCGATTACTTACGCTTCCCCCCGATGTGCAGAAAACTCTGGTTCTTCAAATCCTGAAAGAGAAGGATCCTTCGATCCGTGTCGGGGGAGGAGCACTGGAGCAGCTGGAGAAGCTTCCGGATCTTCAGACAGGACGTCAGCTCGGGATTACGGAGCGTTGGAGCCTGATGCGCGATCGGGAGCAGTTACGATTTGTTGACTTGAGGGCTAGCCGGGAGAGCCTGGCGGAAATCCTGTTGTCACGGAAAGAGGCGAAGGCGGGCAGTGAGGCCGGAGGAGTCTCGGTGTCCCTTGAGGAGTGGGGCGGAAAGCCGGACACGACCGTACTTCAGATGGATGCGGACAGAATCGAATGGCCGGTCCGGCTGCGTCGATGGAGAGAAGGGGACAGGCTGAATCCCCTGGGTATGAAGGGGTCTCAAACGGTTTCGGATCATTTGACCAATGAAAAAATTCCAGCATTGCGAAAGCATGAAGCATTGCTGATTGAGTCCTTTGATGAAAGGATTTGTGCCGTTATCTTTCCCGAATTATCGCCCGGTGGGAAACCGGGCACCATCGCAGAGTGGGTTCGGTGCGATGAGAAAACAGACACAGTATTTCGAATCAGACTTAACGGATAGATGGGATTTTACAAACCCGAAACAATCGAGTGTAATGGGGAACAGTTCAGGGTATACCTGACAGAAGAGAAGATTCAACAACGGGTTCAGGAGATTGCGGACGATCTCAATCAGCGTTTTGAGGGGGAGACACCGATTTTTGTAGGTGTACTCAATGGAGCCTTCTATTTTGTGTCCGACCTGATGCGCTATATGAAGATTCCGTGTGAAGTCGATTTTCTGAAGCTGACCAGCTACGGGGACACCCAGACATCCACCGTACAGCTGACGGAGTTGAAAGAACTGGATGCCGATATCCGCGGTCGCCATGTGATTCTGGTCGAGGATATTATCGATACCGGCCTCTCTATCAAGTATCTGTCCGAGAAGCTGAACCGGATTGGCCCGGCCAGCCTGACAACAATCGCTCTTCTGCACAAACCGGAAAAAACCATCTATGAAATAGATGTGGACTATATCGGATTTGAGATCCCATCCTGTTTCATGGTCGGGTACGGGCTGGATTTTGCACAGCAGGGAAGGAACTATACACAGATCTATCGTCCGATGGAGGAGTCGTAGCCCGAACGGATTTTTCGGGAAGGTTCTGCAATCCGGTCTTGCAGATGGGAGCGGAAGCTCCCTATATTCCCTGCCGTATTTTTAAGCGAAGGGCAGGTGGATGTTGCCCGTGGGTACCACTCCGGAGAGGTGGCTGAGTGGTCGAAAGCGCTCCCCTGCTAAGGGAGTAAACCTGGAAACAGGTTTCGAGGGTTCGAATCCCTCCCTCTCCGCTGTTTCAGAAGGCTCCATTCAGGATTGAGTGGAGCCTTTTATTTTATCGGTCTCTCTGTCGGATGTACACGTCAATGGCACCGATATTCGGGATATCACCTGTTCGTTATCCGAACAACCCGGCAATGGAACCGCCATCGTGGCTGATCGTTTGCCCCGTCACAAAGGCACTATGTGGTGAGAGAATCCAGGATGCCAGGCTTGCAAATTCGGCGGCTGTTCCCATTCGGCCAACTGGTGTGCTGTGGTGTACCCGGTCTCTGGCTTCATCCAGTGAAATTCCCTCCTTTTTACTGTTGGTTCGGATGATTCGCTCAATTGCTGGCGTGTCGTGTGGCCCCGGTGCCATGACATTTACGGTGACGCCGGACGAGGCGATATCGGTTGCCAATGATTTCGCAAACCCGACGACACCGGCCCGAAAACTGTTGCTCAGTACCAGAATGGGGATGGGCTGTTTCACTGACTTGCTCTCCACATACAGGATACGTCCGTACCCTTGTTTTGCCAAAAGCGGTGCGAGCCGAAGGCTGAGATCGATTTTCCAGCGCATGACCAGCTGCCAGGCGTCGTCCCATTGCTCCATGTCGGTTTCAAGCGGGGTTCCGGTCGGTGGCCCTCCGGTGTTAAGTACCACTCCGTGAAAGGGTTCTTTTTTTGCACTCTCCTCAATATGGTCCCGGGTCTCTTCGCGAGTAATATCTCCCTCAATGACTTCCACCCGGTTGGTATATTCCGAGTAGATGTCACGCAATCGGCCTCCTCTTCTGGCGATCGCCACGATGCGCGCGCCCTCTTCCAGAAGGGCCTGTGCGATCCCTTGCCCAAACCCGCTGCTGGCCCCACAAACGATAAACCGTTGATCATTCAGTTTCAAATCCATATCGACTGCATTTATGTTCATTTTAATTGTAGTCAATGCGAATGTAAGAATTCTGTTCAGATAACAGAAAATATCCCGTAACTTGTGGGGCTGTCGAGGGGGCGTCAGAAAGCTCCCCGTAACCACAGGGATTAGACATATTATGACTCAGGAGATTCGAAACATCGCAATTATCGCTCACGTAGATCACGGGAAGACGACGCTGGTGGATCAGATGTTGCGGCAGAGCGGGACATTTCGCGAAAATCAACAGGTCGAAGAGCGGGTGATGGACTCCGGCGATCTGGAAAAAGAGAAGGGAATTACGATCAGTTCCAAGAATACCGCGGTATTGTGGAAAGGGGCCAAAATCAACATCGTCGATACACCGGGACACGCCGATTTTGGTGGAGAGGTGGAACGGATCCTGCGAATGGTTAACGGGGTAATTCTGCTGGTGGATGCTGCGGAAGGACCACTGCCACAAACCAAGTTTGTTCTTCGAAAATCCCTGGAACTGGGATACAGGCCTATTGTCGTGATCAACAAGATCGATCGGGGCGATGCCCGTCCGGATGCTGTATTGAATGAAATATTTGACCTGTTTGTCACGCTGGATGCAACGGACGAACAGCTCGATTTTCCGGTTCTCTATGCCATCGGCATTCAGGGAGTTGCAAAAGAGGAGCTGGAAGAGGAAGGAGAGAATCTGGCTCCTCTTTTCGACCGAATCGTCGAGCATATTCCTCCACCGGATCGCAACACAGAGGCACCATTCAAGATGCTTGTGAGTAGTGTGGACTGGAACGATTACGTTGGACGGATCGCCATCGGGCGGGTGGAACAGGGAACGATACGGACCAACCAGGAGATTGCCCTGGTGAACCGAAAAGGAGAACTAAAGCAGAAGGCTCGTGCCACCAAACTCTTTACATTTGCCGGACTCGGACGTGAACCTGTGGAGGAGGCTGCGGCCGGAGATATCTTTGCGATGGCCGGATATGAGAGCGTCAACATCGGGGATACACTGACCGACTCCACAGAGTCCACTCCGCTCGCCTACTACGATATTGATCAGCCGACGATGGCGATGTTTTTTCGTGTAAACGACTCTCCGTTTGCCGGCAGAGAGGGAGATTACGTAACCTCCAACATGCTGAAGGATCGGCTGGAGAGAGAGATTCGTACAAATGTCTCCATTCGGGTCGAACAGACAGAGAGTCCGGATATTTTCAAGGTTTCCGGACGGGGAGAGTTACAGCTTGCTATCCTGACGGAGACGATGCGGAGAGAGGGGTACGAGTTTGCCGTATCGCGTCCGGAAGTGTTGATGAAAGAGGTCGATGGAACTCTTCAGGAGCCATTCGAGGAAGTTGTAGTCGATGTTCACAATGATTACAGTAACAAAGTGATCGATAATCTCCAGAAACGAAAGGGGATCATGACTTCCATGGCGCAGGAGGGAGATAACAACCGGATTATTTTTCGGGTTCCTTCCCGGGGGCTGATTGGATTTCGGGGAGAGTTGATGACCGAGACCCGTGGAACGGGAATGATGCACCAGCAGTTCGACAGCTATGATGACCATGTGGGCGAAATACCCGGCCGGAATCGTGGAGCGCTGATTGCTCTGGAGAATGGCGATGTGACTGCATACGCTCTGGAAGGATTACAGGACCGGGGGCAGTTTTTCGTCGAGCCCGGAAATGCGGTCTATGCCGGGCAGGTGGTCGGTGTGTACAACCGGAACGACGATCTGGTGGTGAATGTGGTCAAGAAGAAGAATCTGACCAACCACCGTGCAACCCAGACAGCTGATTCTGTCAAAATTTCCCAGGCTCGCAAGCTGAGCCTGGAGCAGATTATTGAATTTCTGGATCGGGACGAACTGCTGGAGGTGACCCCGGTGAGCCTGCGAATTCGCAAGCTCTATCTGGATCACAATGAGCGCAAGCGGGCAGCCAAAAAGAAAGAAGGCGTAGGAAGCTGAGAGATCAGCCCAGCTGTTCCAGTGCTTTGTCGATCCGTCTCAGAACGGCCTCTTTCCCGATCAGTTCCATGGCCGGAAAGAGGTCGGGGCCGAAACCCTGTCCGGTAATGGCAATTCTCAACGGCATCATCAGTTTTCCAAAACCGACCTCGTTCTCTTCAATGACCCCCTGCAGAATTTCCCTGAGACGGTCTGCCCGGAAGGAGTCCTCGTCTATTGAGGCCACCCGGTCTTTCCAGGCGGCAACCAGCCCGGCACTATCTGCCTTCCATTTTTTCAGAGCCTTTTCATCGTAATGTTCAGGATCTTTAAAGAAGAAACGGCCCATGTCAGTAAACTCGTCCACTTTACTGACTCGTTCCTTAAGAAGCGGAATCACTTTGAGCAGGAATTCTTCTTCTACTTCGGACAGGTTCAGTCCGTTCTCTTCAGAAATAGAGCGGATTCGTTTGGCCAGGATTCGGTCGGGTAGCTCCCGCATGTAGTGTTCGTTGTACCAGAGAAGCTTTTTGTGGTTAAAGACAGCTCCACCTTTACTTACCCGGTCCAGGCTGAATATTTGGCAAAGATCGTCCAGGGAGTGGATCTCGCTGTCGTCTCCGGGACTCCATCCAAGATAGGCCAGGAAGTTTGTCAGAGCTTCAGGTTCGTAGTGCAGCCGCATGTAGTCCCGGGTATTGACCGGAATTCCCTCCTCTTCGGCTTTTCGTTTGGAGAGTTTTCCGCCGGAAGGGGACATGATAAGCGGGAGATGTGCCATGACTGGAGGTTCCCAGCCCAGATAGTTGTAGAGAAGAATGTGTTTGGGGGTACTGCTGAGCCACTCCTCGCCACGGATTGCGTGGCTGATCTCCATCAAATGGTCGTCCACGACATTTGCAAGATGGTACGTGGGCATTCCGTCTGACTTGAGCAAAACCTGATCGTCCAGCCCTTTGGTTTCAAAGGAGACGATGCCGCGAATCTCGTCTTCAAATCGAACGGTCTCCCTGCGGGGAACCTTCAACCGTACGACGTAAGGGTCATCACCCTTCAGCCTTTCGGTGACCTCGTCACTGGACAGGGTCAGGCTGTTTTTCATCGATTGTCGGGTAATCGCATCGTATTTGGGTGACGGGTTGCCGGATTTTTTAAGCCGTTCACGCATCTGTTCCAGCTCTGTCTGGGTGTCGAAGGCATAATAGGCATGGCCGGAGTCGATCAGCTGTTCCGCATAGGTTTTATAGATCTTCTTTCTCTCACTCTGCCGGTAGGGGCCAAAGTCTCCGCCGGTTTCCGGGCCCTCATCGATCTCCAGGCCTGCCCATTGAAGAGACTCCAAAATATCGGCTTCAGCATCCTGCTGATAGCGGCTCTGGTCGGTATCCTCAATACGGAGGATGAAATCCCCGTTTTTGGAACGGGCAAAAAGATAGTTGTAGAGGGCTGTTCGGAGCCCGCCAATGTGTAGGAAACCGGTTGGTGAAGGTGCAAATCGTACTCGTACGCGTCTGCTCATGGTAAATCGCTGGCTAAAATGTGTGTTTTTGATAAATTCGTGCTCAGTAATTGCGTGTTGGGGGTGCGTGAGGAACTCCCGCCTCGTTCGCAACCTGAATCAGTCGTTGAAAGATCATGGTTTCTGTGTCGGGAGTCCAGGGGGCCGGTAGGCCGTACACCTTGTGAGAGCTGTGTCCCTCATATCCACCCTCCTGGAGGATTCGTGTTGTTGGGATATATCCGGTCACATCGTTCGAATAACCCATGACAAAGATGTCCGGGCCGTACATCTGTTTCAATTTGTTGGCATATCCCACAGTCAGTTCTCCACCCAGGCTAAAGACGGGCTGCTCCCCGATCATCCAGCTCTGAACCGGATAGGGGTAGGTTCGGGCGAACTCTTTGCCTTCGTCCATCTCCTTCAGGATCCGTTTTGCCCAGCGCTGAATGTACTCCAGGGATTCGTCTGCGAGCTGTTCGAGGTACTCCCGGGATGCGGTCTCTCTGAGTGGAAGTTTGACTTCCGAATACGCATGTGAAAGTGTCGGAGAGAGCTCCTGCATCTCACCACTCAAGACAGCTTCCACAGAGGCTGCGAGTGTCTTTCCATACTGAATGGCCAGTCGGGTTTCACGTCTGGGAAGTGGATTCTGATCGGCTCCTGCTCCCTGAAAGAAGAGGGCCGTAGTGCCGGGATAGAGCTTTTCCAGTTCAATCTGGGCATATCCGGGATAGTCGCCAGACCACTCATATCCGTCCAGAACAGTCGGGTGGCACGCATAGCCAAAAGCAATGGCCAGAAGCTCACCGTCCGGAGATGTAACCTTGATGACCGGAACGGCATGATCAATGGGGCCGTTCAGATCGGTTTGCAAGTGTAGCGTTTCGGCGTCATTGTTTCGGCGGTTGACCTGGAACCGTGCCGTACCATTTGCTGAAGAGACCGATGCCGGGGCAAGGCGGTTCAGTGCCCGCCCGGCCAGGTCGACAACCTGGTCTTCCAGCGTTGCCGTATAGCGGTGTATCGGTTGCATTCGCTCTTCGTTGAGTGGATAGATATCCAGTAGCGCACCCTCCAGAACCGGAGCTGAATGAGTATGCGAGCTGTTCAACAAAATGGCCGATCGTTCCAGCCCGTATGCCTGCCCGATTCGATCCCGGATCCGGTTCGAAAGTGCGGTCGGGATGCCAAGCAGATCTGTGGTTACCAGAAGTATTTGGTTACCGTCTCCATCTTCCAGTGCCAGGGCTTTTGCATAGAGGTCGTGCTGCTTTCCTTCGGCTTCGCGATTCCGGACGGCATATCCTGCCATCCACATCGATTCGTCCGGTGTGATTACCTCGGTCGCGACACCGGCCTTCCAGCCGGAATCGGTGGAAGCTGTTGTATGGACAAGATTGTCATGAGCAAGTGCATCGGATTCGGCCGGGAAGAGGGCCGTCAGGCCGGCCAGAAAAGCAAGCAGTGCATAGCGGAAACGGGTCGAGAGTAAATCTGAGGACATGAGATGGTCAAATTAGCAATTGAAGATGTCAGTGTATGGAGCTGAGGGTTAAGGATCTCCTGTATACAGGAGTCTGGGGAGCCGCCCCTTGTCCGGACGGCTCTTTACCGGTTTCAGATCCGGGGCCGGTTGTGTTCCGGGAGCCGGTCCAGGCAGGGCCGTATCACTTCATAGGCGTTGGCTGCTAATATTTTCCGTTTCACTTCTGTCGGAATCTGCGCAAAGATCACCCAACCCAACTGCTGGCGTGGATCTCTCATCGGCAGGTCGGAACCGTAGAGGATTCGATCCTCTCCAACGTGCTGAACCAGATAGTCGATCACACCTCCCGGAACCGACGTGAAAGTGAGCTCCGCATACACATTCGGGAACTTCTGCATCGCCTGGATGGCGATATCCGCCCACTCGTAACTGCCACCGGCATGTGCGATGACCCAGCGAACGTTGGGATACTTTTCCGCGAGAGTTTCCACTTCCAATCCATCCTGCCGTGTCCGGTGGATCAGTGCATAGAAGTTTCGCTCATTGCCATACTCCCACCAGCCGTCATAGACCGGATCATGGTATTCGGTTCCGTAATAGTGGTACGGCTTCATTCCGATGAGCCTTCGATCCTGATAGATCTCCCGGACTCGTTGATTCAACTGCTCTTTTGTGAAGTGAACCGGATCGAATGTAGCCAGTCCCCAATAGCCTCTTGGGGCGACATCCAGGGCATTGGATACGGTTTCGAAGCCGGACTCGGCATCCGCGCTGACAACCCCGTTCCAGCTCATGATTCCGCCACCAACATTTCCAAACCGTCCGATCAGGTCAAATACCCCCTTTGGCCCTCCATCCAGCATTCGATAATGGACGCCGGCGCCGTTCAGCCCTTCGTCCAGAATATGCATGTGCATATCAAGGATAGGGTTGGGAACCGGTTGTCCGCGTCGTACCGCCCGCATCAATTCGTCTTCCTCCCGGTTTTCACGTGTGGCTGGTGGCCTCAGTCCGCCAAGAAGGCGTGTCAGATTGCCGCCGGCAACCTTTTCGAGCGCTTCTCTGGGGACATCGGAATAGTCCACGTACGTTCGGTGCGGTCCCGCTGCCATGGCAGGGGCGTTGGTTCCGAAGACGATCTGATCGATCAGGCCTTCCCGGTAGTAGTATTCGATTCCGAGATTGATCTGAAGCCGTTCAAATGTGATATGAAGGTTTTTGTGGGATTTAAGAAGTGGAATGATATAACGCTGGTCACTCCAGTTCCCGCCGGTCATCAGAACGGGCAAGTTGGGAAAACGTGAAAGGAATTCCCCCATTTCGTCATAACCACCAAGCTCTTCAGCACTCGTAATGACCAGAGTTCTGTTGTCACTGAGCCGCCGGAACAGTCCGAGGTTGGCCTGGTGTTTCCAGTCCCAGCGGTTGGACTGCGGATAGATGGTGACAGCCCGGACATTGTGCTGCCGCATGAGACGGAGCAGTTCCGTGGGTTCGGGGATTTCCCCTCCGTGATGAGGATGGACGTTCCAGACCGGAAAGAGGTGGTCGTACTCTTTGAGCATCTCACTAAGCTCAAGATTGGCATGCATGGCATCGTACCAGAGGGATTGGGTATGGCTGACAAGGGCCCCCGAAATCGAGCAGTAGTCCAGTTCCCTGTTCAGATGTTCCAGGCTCCATAGTTCTCCCGGATGTTTGAGAATTCGCGGCCCGATACGCGTCAATGCGTCGAAATACTGGAGTGTTTCCCGGCCGTTCTGACTGAAAAGCCCGCTATTTGGTGATTTACCAAGCAGGATGCCGGGCGTGTTCAGGGCCAGCAGGGCACCTGCACCGGCCAGGGATTGTCGTTTAATGAATTCACGTCTGGAGTATCCTTTGTTGTCCATGATGATCAAGTCATTTGTTCAAATAGTGGATATCGGGTTTTGTACGGTACCAAGGCTTCTGAGATACAGGTTCTGCCGGCTACAACACCCTTTTCACCGCTGCGGGACGAACCGGTTCAGCCCGGTGTTGCAGACCAGCTAATATTGCAATAATCGATCTATGTTGCGAACTCGAATTCTGTTCATCACTTTCCTTACGGTACTCTGATGGAAATCTTGTATTTTCCATCCTTTTAGCAAGGATTGTGTATTCGCGTCATTTGATAATCAAGTAAGATAGTGGTTTGCCATGAGTGATCTCCCAGTAAAGCCATCCGGACGGATGGAGCAACTACCTGAATATCTTTTTGGGCGCCTGAATGCGGAAAAACAGCGCAGGCGAAGCCAGGGGATCGATATTATCGATTTTGGAATGGGAAATCCCGACATGCCGACCTCTGCGCAGACGGTTCAGAAGATACACGATGTGGTAGAGGATGAGAAGGCCCATCGGTATGCCAGGGCAACCGGGATTCCTCACCTGTTGATGGCCGCTGCGGACCATTACAAAGAGCTTTATGGGGTGGAACTGGACTCCGAGGATGAGGTCATTGTCACGATCGGGAGTAAAGAGGGGATCTCTCATCTTGTACTGGCTCTGATCGGCCCGGGCGATACGGCTGCAGTACCGGCACCCTACTTTCCGGTACATCACTGGAGTGTGGTGATTGCGGGTGGAGAAGTGCTGAACTTTCCCATATCTGAAGATCCGGATCAGTTTATTGTAAATCTGGAAGCACTGAAACAGACTCCAAAGGTGCTGTTTCTCAATTTCCCGCACAATCCGACAGGCTCTACGGTAGACCTTGATTTTTTTGAGAAAATCGTCGCCTGGTGCCGAGAGAGAGGGGTTTTTATCATACACGATTTTGCCTACAAGGATATCACGTTTGGAGAGTATACGGCTCCCAGCATCCTTCAGGTGGAGGGGGCCAAAGAGATTGCTGTCGAGTTTTTTACGATGAGCAAGTCCTACAATATGGCCGGATGGCGCTGCGGCTTCTGTATGGGGAACCGTGAGGTAATTCGAATGCTGTCTCGAATAAAATCCTTCTTCGATTACGGGCTGTTTACTCCGATCCAGGTGGCCGCGATCACTGCTCTTCGGAAAGGAAGAGAGAATGTTTTGGAGATCGCGCAGAAGTATGAAGGCCGCCGTGATGTGTTGATCGACGGGCTTGCGCGTGCCGGATGGGAAGTTCCGAGAAACCGGGGGGCGATGTTTGTATGGGCTCCGATTCCCGAGAAACACCGGGAGAAGGGGTCTCTTGCATTTTCCGAGTGGCTTCTGGACGAGGCGGAAGTACTGGTTTCGCCGGGTATCGGATTCGGGCCGGCCGGAGAGGGATACGTCCGTATGAGCCTGGTAGAGAATACACACCGGATTCGCCAGGCCGTCCGGCAGATCAGCCGGGTACTTAAATAGAGGAATATCGGCGATATGGTGGATATCTGTCCAATTCTCCATTTTGGCTTTCCTGTCGAATTTCTTAAGATTCAGGCCTGGGTGATGACCAGATCAAGAGGTCAATTTTGAACTCGATTTTTTATTGAAACCTTAAAGTAACCAACTATATAGATGAGCGAACTTTTTAATTTAAAAGGAAAACGAGCACTGGTAACTGGAGCTTCTCACGGTTTGGGAATGGCGATGGCAAAAGGCCTTGGAGATGCCGGGGCGGAGCTGATTGTCAATGGAACCACTCCGGATCGGATGAAAAAGGCCGTAAAGGAGTACGAGAGTGAAGGACATACGGTACATAGCTTCATCTTTGATGTTACGGACGAAGAGGCTGTGATCGAACATGTGGAAAAAATTGAAAAAGAGATTGGCCCGATCGATATTCTGATCAATAATGCGGGAATTATCAAGCGGATGCCACTGAAAGATATGGATGTTGCCGACTACCGGAAGGTGATCGATGTGGATCTGGTGGGGCCGTTCATTATGGCCAAACATGTTGTTAAACACATGATCGAGCGAAAAGCCGGAAAGATCATCAATATCTGTTCCATGATGACTGAACTCGGACGGGACAGCGTTGGCGCCTATGCTGCGGCCAAAGGAGGCCTGAAGATGTTGACTCGAAATATGGCCACCGAATGGGCGCGGTACAACATCCAGTCTAATGGTATTGGCCCTGGTTATTTTGCAACCGCCCAAACCAAACCCCTTCTGGTCGATGGGAATCCGTTCAACGAGTTTATTATTAATCGAACACCGGCTGGACGCTGGGGTGAACCGTCCGACCTGGCAGGTACGGCCGTCTTCCTCTCCTCCAAAGCAAGCGACTTTGTCAACGGGCAAGTCGTCTATGTAGATGGAGGAATCCTGGCAACCATCGGGAAACCTGCCAACGAATCATAAAGCGTGAAGGCAAGAAAGCCGAAAGCCGAAAAAGGTTTTCGGCTTTTCTTTTTTAGGACGGCTCTGTCCCGTTGTCCTTTTTCTCAAAATGTCTATTTTAATAGATCTGAAACAGGACGTCATTTCTCAACTGCATGTTTAATACGATGAAAAAACTCTCGACTCTTCTTTTCGCCACCCTTTTTATGTGGGCTGTAACTTTGTTCCCACTACAATCTGCTGTAGCGCAAACAAATGAACCGCCGGACCGCGTTCCCTACACGCTATTCAACGATTTTGAAACCGGTGAGCTGTTTGGCTGGGAACCCTATCCCTATGCGGAGGACGCCGGATACGAAGCGTTCTACTTTACCCGGCAGTCCCCGACCTATAACGACAGCAACTACGCACTGGCCCGGCCGATTGGCGCCAACGACACCGTGGAGCTCTATCAGGGCTTTACCCGCCGCCTGGACATGTGGA
>JBBDRX010000117.1:0-14866 GCA_040905245.1 Balneolaceae bacterium
AACTTTTGAAAGCCGGGTGATCAAAATTGATTCGATCCCGCTTCACCCAAACCTTGACAAACACACCCTGAACCAAATCGTTCAGTTCGGCCTTGCTGGAAGCATATGTGTAGAGAAAGGCTGTTACATCGTCAAAGTAGAATTCAAACAAGCCTTCGAATCTCTCTTCTGTCATTGATGAGTCGCTCTCTTTGCTCATAAAAACTCCAGAATTATCATCATCAGGCACTTCCTTGATTTATCCCAAAAGCACCTTTATACCGATTGTGCAAGAATGTTAATGGAACATATATAGTAACCCCGCCTTGAATATGCAAACATCACCCAAAGACCTCCAACTGCTGACGAGCCCGAAACGGTCCCATTCAATCAACAAATAAACCGAATGCTCACCAACATTTTTTCGTTGAAGAATATAACTCAGGCCAAACACTATCGACTAAAGCAAGTCAAAAAAACCCGGAAGAAGAGGGTTGAACCAATCGTCTGGCACATTGATTCACCAGGAATAAACCAACAGTCAGATATCGAACCGGTATATGCAAAACAGGCCTCGATAAACGATCAATAAATAAACCACCACACATCAAATAAGAATAAGAGAGGCCATCCCATGGAACTATTGAAAGACAAAGTTGCCATTATCACAGGCGCTGCATCAGGAATCGGAAAAGAGACTGCTCTTCTGTTTGCCAGAGAGGGAGCAAAGGTCGTCGTGAGCGATATTTCGGAAGAGAAAGGAAAAGAGGTCGTCCGGGAAATTGAAGGCAACGGCGGGTCCGCCATTTTTGTAAAGGCCGACACATCAAAAGTGGACGACCATGCAAACCTCATCAAGAAAACACTCGACGCTTTTGACAAGCTGGATATTGCCGTCAACAATGCGGGGATTGGTGGCGCTTCGGCACCTGTGGCCGACTATCCAGTCGAAGAGTGGCAAAAAGTACTGGACATCAATCTGTCGGGAGTCTTCTATGGCATGAAAGTACAAATTCCGGAGATGATAAAGGCTGGTGGTGGCAGCATTATTAACATGGCCTCCATCCTGGGCCAGGTCGCATTTCAAAATGCTCCAGCCTATGTCGCCACCAAACATGGCGTAGTTGGACTGACTAAAGCAGGTGCACTGGATCATGCAGAAGCCAACATCAGAGTCAATGCCATTGGACCCGGCTTTGTCTATACCGGGCTTGTCAACGAAGAAACCATGGGGAAAGAGGGCATCAAGACTCTGGAGACCCAGCACCCGATAGGACGACTAGGAGAATCGATTGAAATCGCCGAATTGTGCCTCTTCCTCGCATCGGATAAATCCTCATTCATCACCGGAAGTTACTATCCGGCGGATGGGGGGTATCTGTCACGGTAGATGACTACGATCACCGTGCACAGATAATCCCCAGCCTGTGAATTCCAGCATCTACCGGATCACAATATCCAGCGGGCCGCCTGACAGAGAGACCGATATATCCGTCCCTTCACGGGTGGTCCGGCTATTTTCCATACGACTGGTTCCGAATTCCCCTTCAGTGGCAACAACCGTTCCACGGCGGTTCGTCAAAATGTTTGCCTGAATCGCTTCCGAGTCCACAGGTGCAGACAAACTCAACACTTCACTGCCATCCGGTCCATAACTTATCGCCACATGCGCCGGCATTTCAGCCGAAAACTCAACTCGGTCTTCATAAGAGAAATGTGTTGCCCCTTCGAGCGTAGCAGCCCGCAACTCGCCATCCGCATCAACACTGATAAACGCTGATCGCGCATCTGTTTCGAAACCGTCGTCTATCTCCCCGGTTGCAAAATAGAACCGGTCGATACGTCCATCTTCAAATGCAAACTCTACTCCTTCGTAACTTCTTCCCGATGTCTCGGTAATCGTCACAGGCATGTCCGACCCTTCCTTCTCCGGCGCCAGGACAACCCGGAACCGCTGAGACTGCTCCGGTTCACGATGACTTACCTGAAGAGCACCCCGAGGCGGGAGCGGTGCTTCCGTTGTAATATTACGGTTCGCAATCGGATAGCGTTTTGCCACAAGATGTGAATCATCCGGCGAAAGCACCCGAATCCGCATCTCTGTATTTTCACCACGGACAGTCGCCTCCCGGTCATTGTGAATCTCAAGAGCCCCGAAATCCGGGGGATAGTACTGCGCCTGATAGGTATGAGCCTCGCCGGACGACACAATATCGTCCTCCACAATCACATACCCGGGATCTGTGAACCAGACCCGTCGCGTCAGCTTGTCGAGATCGGCAAAATAGACCGGAGAGAGTTCGGACACTACAAAACCACCACTCTCCGAGACCAGTGCATCGGTTATGCGGGCATGTTTGTCAAATGCAGAAATCTCGTTGTCAAAGTCCCCGGCCCGCTGGCTCTCGGGGAACCCGTCCACCAGTACCGTACTGTGTCCGGAGGACTGTATAAAATGTGACCAGTAGTAGGGGTCACTGTAGTAGCTCGCGCGTCCCGACTCTGTGATCAACTCCTCTCCAAGAGCAAAGAATCGGAATCCTCCCTGATCAAAATGGGTATGGTTGTAATTGGGGCCGGCCCGGTAGACGAAGACGGCATCTTCATTCTGCCAGCCAGTCCGGAATACAACACTCCCCTTTTTCGGGAAAATCCGGCTGTCGGGCAGGTGATGTTCAGGAGCTTCTCCCTGCAGATGGGCATCCGGTTCATCCCAAAACAACGTTCGCCAGCTTCGTCCCGGCCGTTGCGCATAAAACCATTTCAGCACCGGATCGTCACTTTCTCTCGCAATCCATGAAAAGTTGTCCAGACCCCATCGTTCCGGACTGTTATCTCCCATCGTCAGACCACCGTGTGTCCGGTCAAGAGTGACATAGAGCCAGTAGATATGAGCTTTGTCATAATCCAGTACATCCATAAGGCCGTTCCGGACACCAAACATATGTTTCAGCGCCGCCATCATATCCTGGGAATTTCCCAGTGTCACATACTGATATCCAATCCCTTCACCATAGCCGCCATCCGACCTCATCGTCTGGTGGGCCACCTCCATCGTCTTCTCGGCCAGGCCGGAGAACCACGGTTCCGCATCGGCACTCCAGCCATCCTCTTCCAGATCATCATAAAAGGCCATTAACCCTACGAAACTTCCTCCTGCAGCCATGCTGATCCAGTTGCTGGTATTGTTGGGAATCCGGTCGTGCTCGAAATATTCTTTCCACGTGGGGATAATCCCGTTTTCCATCACTCCCTGACGAATGTTCTTTCGCTGGTCGCCACTCAGTTCATGATAGAGCAGATCATAGGAGAGCCCGAGGAACGTCACGGCCCGGCCCAACGGATAGTACGATGTCCGGCCCTGTCCGGTAAACCAGGGGTGGATCCACTGGTCCCAACTTGCCATTCGAAGCATCGATTCGATCGCGAAATCCCGGGCCTCTTCGTCTCCGTCAATATACCAGACAAGTGCATTGTCAAAAATCAATCCGGTCCGGTTCTGCCGCATCACCGAAAACCAGTCCCCGATGGTTCCGAACAGGTAGTCCTGATCATACACCGAAAAGGGTACCTGGACGGGAAACGGATCCTCTCTCGCCTCTGCCGCACGGTCCCGAATTCGCTCCCAGATCACCGCAAATCGATCTTCACTGGCAATCTGTGAACGCAGCCGGTCTCTGTCGCTCTCGGTAATCAGAACCCGCGGGCGTTCCCGGCGCGGCTCTTCCAGGTGCCAGATACGGACATCCGAACGGGCCATCTGCCCCTGATCATCAATTCCCTCCACAACAAGAGTCAACGGCCCCAGCGCCTCTGACGGCAGAGTGGCAGGATCCTCGAGAATCCATCGATTCCCTCGTCTTTGCGTCAGACTCGCAGACGAAATTACCGATTCTCCATTCGGAGCCAGAAGGGTTATACGCACCTGTTCCAAATCCTGCTCGGCCTGCACTTCGGGAGCGAATGACTCTCCGGGCCGGACGTGACGTTCGGCAAACTGCAACCGCCAGTGTTTGGCTGGCTTCGCCTTCGGATTCAACAGATCAAAACCAGCTTGTCTCTGCCCGTCAAAACGAACGTTATCAACCGCTACAAATACATGTTCACTCGGTGCACCCCGGTCCAGCTCCAGAATAATCGCAACCGCCTCGATTCCAGTATCGTTATTGAACGGTGTCCCGTCTTCGGCCCGGAACCGGTTCAGCTCGATTCCTGCCCGGTGCCATCTGACCTGATCCGTTTCTGAAATCTCCGCCTGATATCGCCGTCCGTCCATCCCGGCCAGGTCGATCCGAAGGGAACTTTCGGCCTCAACCGGATATCGCAGCCAATAGTCAAATTGAAGTGTGGTGGAACTGTGCGCCCAGAGTACTTTTTTGTAAGCAACTCCGATCTGCTGTTGCCCGGCAGAATTGGGGCGGTAGGTTCGCAACAGATAATGTCCGTCCTTGTCGTCCGGCGGAGCGAGATCGACCGGATAGGTGTAGTTGCCACTCTCCAGATATCCCTGAAGATGATTTCGGGGATGCCAGGAGCCGGGAACGATCGTGAAATCAAATGCCGTATCTTCGAAAAGCGGATAGCTGAACCAGCCGCTGATCGTCCCGCTTTCAAAATCTTCTGTCCAGGTTTCTTCCACGAGCAAGGGAACTCCCTGTTCCTGGGCCCGCATCTCTCCGGTAACGGCCACGGACAATACCGAAGCCAACAGAAGAATAAGCCAGCCGGCTGCCCGGCCCTCTGTCACGTTTGTTAGTCGCTCTGATTTGGAAGGGTTGAACCTTCCGTTTCTCAACACACCATCGCCCGTTCCCTTATCCATTGTATTGACCTCGAGATTTTGTTATTTCTCCAGCAGAAAACATCCCCCGGTTCAACCCGAACCGGTACGAGCCGGCCACCTGTCAGGGCACCCGGTTGAACACCACAATATCGATCAGAACAGGCGGAAACACAATCTGTTTGTCCCTTCGCAAAAAACAGGTGATTTCAGCCGAAAAAAACGTCATCTTCTTCCAGTAGGGGTGTATGCCGGTCATTATGCGAGGAAGCACCCGGCCTCTGCAGAAACTCCTCCAACAGCGAAAGGCCGTAACATCGATACCAACGAGAAACAGGCCTGTACAATCGACCGACTGGACAAATCAGGACAAAACAACGTTTTTATGAATAATATTCAGACCAGTGCCAGCTACAGTTTTACCATGCGTTTGTATATCGAGAACAAACCAGGACGGCTAGCCAACATATTCAACGTCATTGCCGATCTGGAGGCCGATCCCGGCGCGGTGGATGTGGTAAAGGTGGAAGGCAAATACAAAGTACGGGACCTGACCGTAAGCGCCAGGGACGAGGAACATGCCCAAACCATTGTGAAACAGGTCCGGAAAATCGACGGGGTCAAAGTCCACAATGTCTCCGACCGGGTGTTTCTGCTCCACCTTGGAGGTAAGATTCGTATTCAGAACAAGGTACCGGTGGACACCCGGGATGTTCTCTCCATGGCGTATACCCCTGGTGTCGGCCGGGTTTGTGAGTCGATCGCTGCTGACAAAGAGAAGGCTCATACCCTGACCATCAAACAGAATACCGTAGCTGTGGTCAGCGACGGATCAGCGGTACTGGGCCTGGGAAATATCGGCCCGGAAGCCGCCATGCCGGTCATGGAGGGAAAAGCGATGCTCTTCAAGGAGTTTGCCAATGTAGATGCCTGGCCCATCTGTCTGGATACGCAGGATACAGAAGAGATTATCAACGCTGTAAAATGGATTGCACCCGGATTCGGCGGTATCAACCTGGAGGATATCAGTGCCCCGCGCTGCTTCGAAATCGAGGAACGGCTTCGGGAAGCACTGGACATCCCCGTCTTCCACGACGATCAGCACGGAACAGCTGTTGTCGTGATGGCTGCTGTATTGAACTCCCTGAAACTGGTCAAAAAGAAGTTGAGTGACATACGTATTGTTATTGTCGGCTCCGGAGCGGCCGGGGTCGCCATCACCAAAATTCTGCTGGCAGGCGGCGCCAAAAACATTATCTGCTGCGACCGGCAAGGGATTCTCAGCCGGGACGTAGCCAAAGACCTGGACGAGAGCAAGCGATGGCTTGCCGAACAGACCAATCCAGAAAACCGGACGGGAAATACAGGAGATGCAATCAAAGGGGCTGATCTTGTCGTCGGTGTGAGTGGTGCAAACACCATCTCGCCATCCGAGATTGAATCGATGAACAGCGATTCGATTGTCTTTGCCCTGGCCAACCCGACCCCGGAAGTACAGCCAGAACACATCTCGTCGTTTGCACGCATCATTGCCACCGGACGCAGCGACTACCCGAATCAGATCAACAATGTCCTGGCCTTTCCCGGAATCTTTCGCGGTGCACTGGACGCCCGCGCCACGGCGATCAACGAACCTATGAAAATTGCCGCAGCCAACGCGATTGCCAACTGTATTGACGAAAAAGACCTGAGTACCGACTACATTATCCCGAGTGTCTTCAGCAAACAGGTTGTCCGGCGTGTGGCTGTCGCGGTCCGCGATGCTGCGTTTCAGTCGGGCGTAGCCCAGCGGCCTGTAAAACCGAAAATGTAATCCTGCCCGACTGCGCCATAACCCCCGATATCGCCTTTAACAGGGGTGGCCATAGGGCTGAACCAATCCGAACCAACCATGGCTTCCAATCCCGTCTCCCGAAAAACGTTTCTCAAACTGGCTGGGCTGACGAGTGGGGCGAGCCTGCTCGGCGGCAAATCCCTGCTGGCAGGACCGTCTCCTGTTTCCGATTCACTCCACGAAGCGCCCCCCGGTTCAATCCTTTCGTCTCCCGTTACAGTACAGTCAGGTTTTCGGCAGGGTGAGCTTCCGCTCATTCTCGATGCAAACGTCGGGCTGGGCCGGTTCTCCTATGGGCTCAACTCCGATCTTGCAGAGACCAGCCAAACCCTGGGACACCTCCAGAAAAGTGGGATCCAGCAGGCCCTCACCTACAGCGTGCTGTCCCGCCAGACCGATCCCGAAGAGGGAAACGCTATTGTTCTGGAAGAGGCTCGTACCCACAACGAAATCCTTCCCGTCTCCGTACTGACTCCATTTGCCATGGACCTGGATGCGGAGATCGAACGGATGAACCGGCACGATATCCAGGTTGCCCGGCTTTTTCCGGAAGCGGGGCATTTTTCGGTCCAACCCTCGGTGATCGGGCCGCTTGTTGAAACCTTGCAACGGCATCGAAAAATTCTCTTTATCGACTTCGAATCCCTGGACTGGTCGGGACGGGCGATCGACTACGACGCCGTCTATCAACTCTGTCGTGCATTTCCCGACGGCCCGATTGTCCTGATCGGATCCACCATTCTGGGTTCTCGAAATTATCCCAACCTGATGAAGGAGTGTCCCAATCTTTATCTGGAGATCAGTCAGATCTTTCAACCGGGCGGGATTTCCGGCCTCATAGAACAGGGGTATGGCCGCCGGCTGATCTTCGGATCCGCTTTTCCCGAACGGGAACCGGGAGCGCTTCTCAACATGCTGGCCCACGCTGGCCTGACGCCCCGTCAGATGGCCGATATCTGTTCCGGTAATCTTCTTCGGCTTCTCGGAGAGAATATAAACGACCGGTCGGTATTAATAAAGCGCTCTTCTTCAAAAGGCATGATTGATATGCACGTACATCAGGGAACCTATCAATCGGCCATTGGCATGGAGACTCCAGAGAAAACGATTGAACATATGGATCGTTGTGGTGTCGACGTGGTCGTAGCCACCTCTTTGTGGAGCTGTTTTGGGGAAGTGGAAAGAGGAAACCGTGCGGTTTGTGAAGGAGGAGAAGCCTGGCCGGGCCGCTATTTCGGCTATCTCACCCTGGACCCGAAGTACCCGGACGAAGTGCAACAGCAGATCGACCTCTATGGAAACCATCCATCTTTTCGGGGGATCAAGCTCCATCTGATGCTGCACGAACTTACAATCGATGACTCACGAAACGACCTGATCTACAAATTCGCCGACCAGCGAGGGTGGCCTCTTCTGATTCACGGAGATGGCACGATTGCGGCGTGGGAACAGCGTTGCGGAGCCTATCCAAATGCCCACTTCATCAAAGCACATATCGGTGGGAGCGACCCGAAATTTAACGAAGAGACCACCGAATTCGCCAAAGCAGCCCGGCGGCAGAAGAACCTCTATCTCGATTGTGGATACTCCCGCACGTTTCCGGGAGCACTGGATCGCCTGGCAGCGATCTGCGGAGCGGATAAACTGCTGTTCGGCAGTGACTATCCGATGTTCGACTTTGCCTTCGAGGCTGGCCGGATCACCTCCAGCAGCCTGAGTGACGAGCAGAAACAGCTGATCCTGCAGGGAAATGCCCGGCGTTTGCTCCGCTTGTAGCCTGCAATCACATCGCGAAAAGCGGGATGAGTGGTGCCCGAAGTCCGTTACAGAAAGGAGATATTGACCCGAGGTCCGAAAATGCCCTCACCAGAGACAAACGTACTCTGTAGAAATGGTTATCCCGGATAGGAGCCTATGATATACTTCTTCAGGTCATCAATCTCGATCTTCTGTCGATCGATAATCGCCTTCACCATATCCCCGATCGAAACAACTCCCTCGATGTGATAGCCGTCCAGAACGGGCAGGTGGCGAATCTTCTTCTCCGTCATGATGGCCATACAGACATCGATCGAATCGTTCAACCCTACAGTAATCGGATCCGGAGTCATAATCTCTTTCACCAACGTCTCGCGGGATGTCCGCCCCTTCAAAATAACTTTATCCCGATAGTCCCTGTCAGAAATGATCCCTTTCAGCCTGGGCCCGACAGTCACCAGAAGAGAACCGACATTGTGCCTCGACATTGTTCCGATGGCGTCAAACACCGTTGCATCTTCCTGAATCTTGTATACCTTGCGGCCTTTTCTGGCCAGAATATCCTGTACGTACATAGGAACCTCCGCTTGTTGGTTACGGGTTAAACCACCCCGATTCGAGCCAAAATACTGTGCCTGTTGTTCTCTCCTGTCTGGTTGCCGGCAAATGAGAAAGCCTGTTGTGAATACGGAATATCAGGGCAACCTTCTTAAAAACAGTATCCTGGCAGGATCTATATATAAGTAAGCTGGAAAAACAGACAATTGCAATATCTGCTCGACTGCAAGAAGTGTGACCGGAACGAACCAGCCGATTAATACCCTACTGAAAGAGCTTTTTCAATACTTTCTGATGGTTCGCCTTGTCCTTCAGGACCAACAGCGGGATTCCAAACGCATAATCCACCATCTTGTCAGTAAAGTCCTGACGAATAATTCGGCTCAGTTTCTTTGACTTGGATCCGATCACGATCAAGTCACTCTGGTCACGAATCGCCTGATCGTATATGGTGTTGGCGATCCGGCCCTCACGGTGGAGCGTCAGAGCAAAATGGATATCGGAAGGAATCCTGTACTCCTTCACAAACTTCTCCTTTTTCTTTTCGATCTCCCTGGCCGCCTCTTCCTTCTCTTCCGGTGAAAAGGTATACGGGAAAAACCGGGCTTTGTACCGAAAGACATGTTGAGCTGTAATCCGGGTCTCTTCATTCGGCAACAGCTTCTGCGCAGTTCCCAGTGCCCGGGCAGACTCCTCTGAAAAATCGACCCCCACGAGAATTCGATTCAGAATATACCGACAGGTCTCCGGTACAAACAGTACAGACGATGCTACGTACTTCACAATTCGTTTGGGAATTATTCCTTCCCCCTCATATGCCATCTTTTTGCCGACAAGAAGCAGGTCCGGGGCCAGACTGTTGACAAATTCAATAATCTGATCGGTCGGGAATCCCTCCTTGATCACGATTCGAATCTCGATCTTGGAATCGCCGAACTCGGAATGAATCCGTTCTTTCAGTTCTTGACGAATCAGCGCTTCAAAATCTTCCCGGCTCTTGACTTCAGGAAATTCGTTGATGATTTCCCGTGCTGCCACATCGGACTGAATCACATGAAAGAATGTGATTGACTCCGGCTCAACAACGGTGGAGAGAAATTTACTGTATCCGATCAGAATTTCGTCCATATTGCTCAGGTCGAGACATACGAGCCAATGTTTTGCATGTACCATAATCTTCTCCCTCTACTCTGATTTTGTCTGTTTTTGAATTGCTTTCTGTACCAACTCCCGATACGATGACCGTTCCTGCTTCTGGTCCCGTTCGGTCATCTCTCTGTACTCTCGGCTCAGCCCCCGCTGCAGGCTGTAACACATGACCAACAGAATTAGAACAAACGGAAGCCCGGTACTGATCGCTCCCGCCTGCAGGGCGCCAAGCCCACCCCCGAGAAGAAGCACGGCTGCCACAACTCCCTCTGTTGACGCCCAGAAGATCCGTTGGCCAACCGGAGAATTGAGCTTCCCTCCGCTGGTCAGGCTATCGATCACCAGGGACCCGGAGTCCGACGACGTAACAAAGAAGCTCAACACCAGAACAATCGCCAGAAATGACGTTACCATCGCAAATGGAAACTGGTCCAGCAGTAAAAAGAGCGATGTGGTCTGGTCCGCTTCCACCGCTTCAGCAATTTGTGCCAGCCCACCGGTTTCGAGAAAGAGGGCACTCCCTCCAAATCCGCTCATCCAGAGAAAGGTCAGGATGGTCGGGACAATCAGGACACCGAGTACAAACTCCTTGATGGTTCTCCCTTTGGAAATCCGGGCGATAAACATCCCGACATAGGGAGACCAGGAGATCCACCACGCCCAATAGAAGACCGTCCATGTGGACATAAAGTTTCCGTCCTCATAGATCTGTGTCCAGGTCGCGTAGGTCGGGAAGTTCTGGATATAGTAACCGGTATTCTGGACAAACGACCCCAGAATGTAAAGTGTCGGGCCAACAACCAGAATAAAGAGCAGAAACAGGCCGGCCAGGCGAATATTGAATTCACTCAATACCCGAACGCCCTTGTCGATCCCCAGTACCACAGATACCACCGCAATAGCTGTGACTCCCGCAATAATCAGTACCTGTAAATTGACGGTATTGCCGATTCCAAATACATACTCCATACCGGCACCGGCCTGGGCGGCTCCCAATCCCAGCGATGTTGCCAGGCCAAACATCGTAGCCAGAACAGCCAGAATGTCAATCACATCTCCCATCCAGCCGTTGATTCGGTCGCCCATAATCGGATAGAACACGGACCGGAAGGAGAGTGGAAGTTTTCGGTTGAAAGCGAAAAAGGCCAGTGCCAGCGCGACAATCGCATAGACGGCCCAGGCGTGAATTCCCCAATGCAGAAAGGTAATTCCCATAGCATCCCGAACCGCTTCGGTGCTGCCGACTTCGGCATGCGGCGGATAGAGCAGGTGCCACATCGGTTCAGCCACCGCAAAAAACATCAGCCCAATTCCCATGCCGGCACTGAAGAGCATGGCAAACCATGCCATTGTGCTAAACTCCGGCTCCGCATCCTCTCCGCCGAGGCGAATTCCCCCGAACCGGCTGAAGGCGAAATAGAGAACAAATCCGATAAAGAGATTCACTGAAAGAACAAACAGCCAGCTGGCCCAGTCTGTAATAGCCACCCGGACCGAATTGAACGCCTCTTCGGCGGCTTCGCCGGCAATCAGTGTCGTAACAATCAGCAGGGTAATTAATATGGCAGACGGCCAGAACACCGGGCCGTGGATATCGAACCACTTGTTTTGCCTCTGATTCAGTTCCGGTCCTTCCTGTTCACGCTTTGTCATAATCAATCTCTTGTCTGGTTAACAATCCTTCGTTCTGATAAAACTTCCCGGACGGCCTTTCACCGATCAGAAGTAGTAACCGATGTTGATATTGAATCGGGTGTTCATCCGGGCTCCGCTTACCCCCCGGTCGAGCCCGCTACCGAACGATCCGTTCAGCCATGGGTGATTGATACCCGACGCGATATCAAAATAGGCGTAAATATTGCCGATCGTGGCCAATACGCCCAACATATTCTGGTGGCTGTCTTCAAAACCACTCTGCCGTTTATGGAAATAGGAATAATTGTTGTAAAACTGCAAATTGGAGAGCGAGCCGGCATTCACATCCAGCGAATAGGCCAGACCGATCGAAGAGATCGACATTGCCATAGCTACCGGGTATGGATCTCCGTATGCCGCCATATAAACCAGATCGACCGGACTCCCTGTATCATCAACCACATCGTTGTGGTTCAGCCAGCTGTATTGGGCCAACAGATTCCAGTGTCCATAGCTCCCATCGGCGTGAAGAGCCCAGGCCGTCCGGGTGCCGGACCGATCCTGCACACTATTGTAGATTCCTCCGTACTGGAGAGACCCGCCGATTTCGATCTCCCCTATATCATGATCCAGTGTCCAGGTACTGCGCAGATTCACCTGGTTTTTCTCCTGGTTGGACTGGTCGGCAGCGCTGCCCAGAACTCCTCCCCAGGGGTCTGTCAACCGAACCGGAATGATGTCGTACGAGTACCGTCCGGGGCCACCAATCCCGTAGGATCCGGTTCCGTGCGCGGGGCCTCCCGGCTCCGGCTGAATAAAGTAGGCCACCATCAGATTCCAGTTTTCACGGGAGTGAATGAGCTTGAACCCGGTATCGTGATCGTCCTCCAGGCCCACATAGTACCCCCCCTGAAACCACCAGTTGTGAGAATTGTAGGGGAGATTGCCAAAGGGAACCTGCGTGACGCCCAACTGAATTTCGGTGCGGCCTGTCAACGCATAATCGATCCATCCCTGTTTCAGAAAATGCGTATTGAATGTAGGGTAGAACCGATATTCGAAATTGAGCCCGACCCCGGAGTGGCGTGCCACCACATTGAACCGCCAGGTATCGATCGTAAACTGCGTATCGTTGGGGCTGGTCCCACCTCCGTAGTCCGTGTGGTAGAAGTTGAACCGGAGGGCTCCACCGACATTTACAAAATCGTCGTCTGAAGATTGTGCCTGGAGGACTGGAGACAATCCGGGCAGACAGAGGGCCATCACAAGAAAAGAGAAGAGAAAAATAGATGATTTGCCGGGCATGCCGTGATTCATTTGATTCAAAAACCTGTTCTGATTCAAAACCGGATCAACGTGCTATTCAGAAACCGTCTCTCAACCCAGGTCCTACAAAACTGCAAAACACCTCAGGAAGCAATGGGTTTTTGCCGTTCATGTCAAATAAAATCCTGCCCGCCACCTGCCCCGGTCTTACTCATGAAAGAAGAGCTCCTCGTCCACCTCCTGAACCAGCCGCCACACCAGTGTTGAGGTGTCCAGTACCAGGTGAAAGTAGCGCTCTTCCCGGGTCTGGACCACAAAGTGATAGTGGGTAAAATGGCCCACCTGCTGGGAGGTCATACGCCGGATCTTCCGGACAACAAACGAACGTCCGTCCGGCAACTGAAACCGATAGGGCGTCACCTTCAACTTCAGCTTTCGGGTCGGGAAGCCCCTTATGGCATTAATGACATTTATGGCCGGATACTCCTTTCTCTCCATGGTCTGCTGGTTGACGAGTTACTTTTGTGCTTGATTCGGACAACGAAATATATGTACAATATATGTAATAACAATACACAATGGATCCAGACCGCTCCCAGACATATCACCCGGAAAAAGATGTGCATCACATTACGCTCTACAGCACTGTTGCTCGTGAGCATCAGCACATCAGCCTGAAAAAACGGCTCTATCTTCATCTCGACATGAACTGTTTTTACGCACAAGTAGAGCAACATGCCCACAACCTCTACGGATTTCCGGTCGCCATGGGCGGATGGCGAAAGCCAGACGGGACGCCACGTGGAATTGTCGCCACTGCCAGCTATGAAGCCCGGAAACTGGGTGTTAAAACAGCCATGAGCGCCTATGAAGCCTGGAAAATCTGCCCCTGGCTGATCTTTCTTCAAATCGACTACGAACGGTATCAGGAGATCAGCCGTCAGTTACACACGATTCTGGATACGTTCTCCCCCGACGTAGAGAAGTACTCCATGGACGAATATTTTCTCGACATCACTTTTCTTCTCGGTAAAAGCCGTGCAGACCTGGAGCATTTCGGCACAAAGCTGAAGGAGGCCGTCTATCAGCGCCTCGGGCTGGTCTGCTCGGTCGGAATCGCCCTCAGCAAGACCTACTCCAAGCTGGCATCCGACATTAAAAAACCGAACGGTCTTTGTGTTCTGTTAACAGCGTACGATGTCGCCAACCACTTTTTCGCGCTCCCGCTGGACGAAGTCTGGGGAATCGGGTCTCGCCGGTACCAGAAACTCCAAAAGCACGGGTTGAACACTATCGCAGACGCCTTTCGACACGGCTCCGGGCCCTTCAAAAAGATCTTCGGGCCCATGCAGGGACAGCTCTTTTACGAGATCGTTACCGGAAGGGACCGTGCCCGGGTCCTGGACCACAGCGATCACACACCGGAAGAGGTCTCCTACATGCACACGTTTTCGGACTGGAGTGTCGACACCGATCAGATCCGGGGGGAGATTGTCAAGGCGGTCCGGAATGTCTGCTATCGCCTGCGCGGCTACCGGCGCAAAGCCCGCAAGTGGGTCTGCACGATCCGCTATCAGGATGCCAAATGGAAAGGAGCCAGCATCGTCTTTACAACAGATGGATATACCAGCCTGGACGACTATGTCCTGGAGGCCTGCATTCCGCGTGCTATCCAGCAGGTACAGCACGCTCTCCGTCAGGGCTATCGTATTCGGGGAGTGGGGCTCCATACCATCGACATGGATGCTTCCGGCCAGTCCGACCTCTTTTTTCAGGAAAATCGAACCCTCCGCAAGCTCTATCGGGCTACCGACCTGATCAACAACACCTATGGAAACGGAACCGTCGCCAAAGCGGCAACCCGGAACGGGGTGCCGGGCAAAACCCACTTTACCGAACGAAGCTGA
>JBBDRX010000118.1:0-14776 GCA_040905245.1 Balneolaceae bacterium
GTTCCATGGGCCGTATGCGGCCGGTTTATCTGGATGCGATCTGCCGACAATTTCCCAATGCGACCATTCAGGGAGCGCATTTTGGCAATCCCTGGTATGATGAGGCGGCGGAATGTGCCCGCTGGAACCCGAATCTCTATTTTGACGTAACCGGTTCAACCCTCTATAAGTTCATTGAACGGGGTCGGATGGAGGAGTTCAGTGATTACCTCTGGTGGGCCGGCTGGGATGGGCAGGACGAAAATCCACATACTCTTGCGGGAGGGCCCAGCGCCTGGGAGCATATTGTTTTTGGGACCGATGAATCACCGTCGGGCCTGGCCGGGAATATTGAACGTTTCAAGATGATGATCGATGCCAATCACGTCTCGGAGAAGGACCAGCGAAAAATGTGGGGGGAGACGATGGCCGGGATACTGGGCATTGACCCTCGAACGAAAAAGCGAGTTGAAGGATAAGGAAACCGCTCAATTGTTCACAGGCAATTTACAAGTTTCCTGGCTCTGCCCGTCTGGCTGCAATAACGTTCGGCCTGATGTTAAATGGGTATCGTTCAATCAGCTTTTTTGCACCTCATTCAGGGCTTCATTCAGAAACCGGCTCAAATCCGAGATACCCATGTAGCCCCGACGGCTGCTGATTATGTTCCCCTCGCTGTCCAGTACAACGGTAAAAGGAAAAGCTGTCACACCCATCTGGCTGGCAAATTCTCTCTCGCTCATGGTCTGGCCCAGAAATCGAATTTCACCATCTGAATTTCCGTTTACTTTCACCGGATGGAAGCTTTGGTCGATGAGCGTGCGGATCGATTCGGATGGGTAGACCTCTCTCTCCATTCGACGACAAAACCGGCAGCCCACTTCATAGACATCGATCAGCACCAGCTTCTCCGAAGAGGGAGATTTTGCCTGCTCCAGAGCGGTATCCAGTGGCATCCACTCGGGCGCATTCTCAATCTCGGTGGGAGTGATCTGGTTAAAAGAGAAGTAGAGAAACACCAGAATAAAAGCGGTGACAAGAGCTCCAAAAAAAACAGTTCGTCCCATGGCAGACGGGGGTCAGGCTACTGAATAAGGGAATAAGGTAACAACAGTAATGTACGGCCATCAGGTGTCCGGCTCAAGCCCCCGAAACATCGCCTGGTAAAAGCAGGAGGAATGTACGTGGCTGGTAACAACGTTTAACATCTTGGATTCAGCAAATTGTTTACTATTCGTTTGGGAAATACCCTTTTCACAAGAAAGTGAAGACGGAACAGAAGGCGGATCGGAAACGACTCATGAAAAATCACTATAGATGGATGGCTGTGATCTGTACAGCCTTGTTGCTTCAGGGATGCAGCTCAAATTCGGAGAATGGACAGGCAATGCGGGGCCAGCAACCCCCACCAGCCGTAGAAGCGGTACAGGCACAGTTTGGGTCGCTTCCGCTGGAGGAGCGGTTGAGCGGAACCGTTCGTTCGGGCAACCAGATAGCGATCTATCCTCGAATTTCGGCGCCCGTTGAAGAGGTGTTTGTCGAGAATGGAGAAGCTGTTGAGGCAGGCGATCCGCTGGTCCGGCTGGAGGATCGGGATTATCGGGAACGTTTGCAGCAGGCCGAGGCCAGTTTGCGAATTGCAGAGGCCCAGGCAAGACAGGCGGAGGTTCGTCTGAATGAGCTTCAGAGCCAGCTTCGGCGGCAGAGAACACTTGCAGAGCGGGACCTGATTAGCGCTTCCGAACTGGAGTCCATCGAGGCGCAGGTTGCCGGCGCGGAGGCGGATTATGATCTGGCCCAGGCTCAAGTAGACCAGGCGCAGTCCACTATTAATGAACGGGAAACCGAGTTGAGCAGAACGGTGATCCGGTCACCGATTACCGGTGTTGTCGGCGTGAGAAATGTTGAGGTCGGCATGCAAGTGGATACTGGATCCCGGCTCTTTACAGTCGGGGATGTCACACAATCCAAAGTGCTTGTAAGCCTGACCGAGTCGATGCTTCGCTATATCCAGACAGGGCAGACGGCAAAAATCTTTTCCGAGAGTCTGGGGGATTCGGTGATCTACGGCGAAGTCAGCAGAATTTCTCCGTTTCTTCAGGAGGGGAGTTTCAGTACTCAGGCAGAGATTGATGTACCCAATTCGGAAGGCGATCTGCTTCCGGGAATGTTTGTTACTGTGGATATCATGTATGGAGAGTCGGAACAGGCAACGCTGGTTCCAATCAGTGCGATCTATCGACATCCGCGTACCGGAATTGAAGGAATCTATACAGCGCCCGGATTCGGGTCTGAAATGGAGCCTGTGACTGAAGTCGATTCCGGCGACCCGCCGCCGTTGAGCGAACCGACAGAGCTTGAGTTCAAACCTGTTCAGGTAATTGCCAAAGGGCGTGAATCTGCGGGCGTTGTGGGAGTTAACAGTGGAGACTGGATTTTAACGGTGGGCCAGAGCCTGATGGTAGGCCGTCAGGAAAATGTGGCCCGGATTCGGGCGGTAACATGGGATCGGATCCTGAGTATGCAGCGGGCGCAACCACAGGATCTGCTTCGACAAGTTCTGGAAGAGCAGGAGATGGCCAGAGCTCAGAACTGAGATGGTTTGCTGAGATCGTGGCCGGGCTTCATGATGAGGTTCCAGGGTCCGGTTTATTGTACGAAACATTGATTAATTACGACTATGGGTATTACAGATATTTCAATTCGCCGGCCGGTTGCGACCACAATGGTGTACCTGATTGTGATTACACTCGGTATCGTCGGGTTTCGTTATTTGCCCGTGGATCTGCTGCCACCGATTGAGTTTCCCAGGCTTTCTGTTCAGGTAAGCTATCCGAATGTTGGGCCGGAAGAGATGGAGAATATCATTACGGACCGGATAGAGAACGCCGTGTCCGGTGTGGCAAATGTTGAGGAGGTCCGTTCCAGTTCATCAGAAGGAAACAGCTGGGTCAGCCTGATGTTCTCCCAGGGTGTGAATCTGGACGAGGCGGCCAATGATGTGAGGGCTGCTCTGGACCGCGTACGTAACAATTTACCGGAAGAGGCAGATCCACCCCGGATCCGAAAGTTTGACCCGAACGATTTCCCGGTTGTTATCGTCGGGGCCCGTTCTAACCGTCCGATGGACGAACTGACTCAGATTCTGGATCGGGAGCTATCGAAGCAGCTGGAGCAGGTACCCGGAGTGGGAGCCATTGATATTTGGGGAGGGATCTACAGGGAGTTTCGAGTAAATTTGAAACGGGATCGATTAATCGCCAGCGGGTTGTCTGCCAGTCAGGTTGTTAGTGCGATTGCGGCAGAAAACCAGACTCTTCCGGGCGGGAATGTGAAAGACGGGTTGAATGACCTGTATGTGCGAACTCTTGGTGAGTACGATTCCATTGACCAGATCGCCAATACGATTATCACAAGAGTGAATGGTGCACCTGTTCGGGTCCGTGATATTGCGGAAGTGGAAGATACCTATCAGGATGTGGGGCGGCTGGTTCGAATTGATGGCGAACCGATGGTTCGAATGGGGATCCGAAAACAAACCGGCGCGAATACAGTGGCTGTTTCTGCCGGAATTCATCGGGAGGTAGAGCGAATCAACCAAAATCGCTCTGATATTGAGTTGCTGGTGATCACTGATCAGAGCGAGTTTATTCAGAATTCGATCGACAATGTTCAGCAGTCTGCCATCTGGGGAGGCCTGTTGGCGATTATTGTACTGTACCTGTTCCTGAGGAACGGGTCCACGACATTTATCATCGCGCTCTCGATTCCAATCTCGATTATCGCCACGTTCGGGTTGCTCTACTTTAATGATCTGACACTAAATCAGATGAGTTTTGGAGGTCTTGCGCT
This sequence comes from Balneolaceae bacterium, assembly GCA_040905245.1. Lineage (GTDB taxonomy): Bacteria > Bacteroidota > Rhodothermia > Balneolales > Balneolaceae > JBBDRX01. Next base: position 3,832 of record JBBDRX010000118.1, read on the forward strand.
TGGGGTCGGCCTGATTGTTGACAATGCGATCGTGGTGTTGGAAAATATCGTACGGCTTCGGAGTCAGGGGAAGAGCCTGAAGGAAAGTGCACTGACGGGTACAAGCGAGGTGAGTGGAGCTATCATCGCTTCTACGTTGACAACCTCGGTCATTTTTCTTCCGGTGGTCTTTATGCAGACTACGACCGGAACCATGTTTCAGGAGCTGGCGATGGTTGTTGTGTTTGCCCTTGCGTGCTCCCTGTTTGTTGCACTGACACTGGTTCCCATGCTGTCGAGCCGCTTTATGACCATTCGGCCGGATTCTGAACTGGATGATAACGACAAGGGATGGTTTCAAAAACTGTTTGAGCGGTTCGAGAATCGCTATGCCGGCTTTTTACGCAAAGCGATCAGTCAAAAATACCTGGTTTTTGGCATGACGTTGTTGCTAATAGGGGGATCTGTTTATGGGTGGAATTTTATCGCAATGGAGTTAGCACCGGAGACGGAAGCGGATGAGATCGATATCCGTTTTTATCTTTCTGAAGGTCTTAATATCGCTATTGCCAATGACTATCTCAGTGAGCTCGAGACACGCGTACGGGAGATTGTGCCGATGGAAGATGTCGAGCACTTTACCTCCGATGTTCGGAATGGCAGGGTTGAACTGGAGTTGAAGCTCGTAGACATTGGTGAACGCAGTATGAGTTCGTTCGATCTGGCTGATGAGCTTCGGAATCGTCTTGAGGGAGTGGTTCCTGGCGGGGATCTTCGCGTATCGGCACAGTCGGGCCTCTGGATCTTGCGGCGGGTTTTTGGAGGAGGCGGTGATGGAAATGAGTCGATCAGTCTCGAACTTCGTGGTCACGATCTGGATCGGGCTGCCGAAGTTGCCGACCAGATTCGAGCCCGGATGGAGCGGATTCCCGAGGTAAGTGGGGTCCGGTCCGACCTTCAGGAGGGTCGTCCGGAACAGAATATCGTGTTTGACCGTGAGCGAATTGCAGAGTTGGGGCTGACGGTTCGGGAAGTGGCACAAGCAATACAGACAAACGTTGGAGGCAGCCGTGCAGGCATGTTTCGGGAGGGCGGGGACGAGTATGACATTATGGTACGTCTCCGGGAAGAGGATCGTATGAGTACGCTGGACCTGAATAACATTGCTGTCACTACAGCGACAGGAGAGGTGGTTCCCGTCTCAACGGTAATCAATCAGGAGTCTGGCAGAGGGCCCACAAGTATTAATCGGATCAATGGGCAACGAGTGACCAATATTACAGCCAATCTGGAGAGTGGTGTAGCTCTGGGGACGGCTGTGGATTTGATTCGTACCGAACTATCGGACATGACACTCCCGGACGGATTCTCGATCTCGTATGGTGGAGAGTACGAGGAGCAGATTCGTGCACAGCAGGATTTTATCATGTCCATAGTAATGGCTCTTATTCTGATCTATATGGTGATGGCGGCTCAGTTTGAGCGTTTTGTCGACCCGCTGATTGTCATGTTCTCTGTTCCGGTTTCTATTGTGGGAGTTGTCCCCATCATGCTGCTTACCAATACAACGCTTAATATGCAGAGCATCATGGGGATTATTATGCTGGTGGGGATCGTTGTAAACAATGCGATTGTGCTGGTCGATTACATTAATCTGATGCGTCGAGACCGTCAAATGAAGACTTTGGAAGCCGTCGTGGAAGCTGGCCGCCTTAGACTGCGTCCCATTTTAATGACGACACTGACCACCGTCTTGGGATTGCTCCCACTTTCCTTCGGGTGGGGTGCCGGCGGAGAGATTCAGGCCTCACTTGCACGTGTTGTGATTGGCGGGTTAACGGCGTCTACGCTCATCACGCTGGTGTTGATTCCGGTTGTCTACATTAATGTGGACAAGATATTAGTCTGGATCCGGGAGAATGTGCCAGCAAAAATCGGAGGAGCTACTGATCCCGTTCCCGTGGGAGAAGGATAGAGGCAAATCCTGTTCCGGTAAGTGTGTTCGAATCACTATCTTTGATTCTGAACCAAATCTGAAGTAACAGACTCATGCCTCGAAAAATCGGAGATTTGACACTCTATTCTGTCGACGATCTTCATGAAAAGCTGGGGATCAGCAAGATGACACTCCGTGCCTATCTCAGAGAAGGAAAGCTGAAAGGGCGAAAAATGGGCGTAAAGTGGTTTGTCACAGAAGAGGCGATTCGCAGTTATTTTGAAGAGGGGGGCTCTTCATCGACAATATCACCGACTCCGCGGTCGTACAGATATGTTGTACAGGGCGTGAACGATTTGGTCAGTGAAAGCGAAGAGTGCGAAACGGTCGAAGAGACACTCTCCTGTATCGAAAGCCAGGCGATTATCAGTCTGTTCCAGGTGGCAATTGTGGACTCTGGAAGTGGGGAGGTGATCGAGTTGGTTAAAGCACGGGATTTTCTGGAACGCTATAAAGATTGAGAAGAATGAAGCTGGAACAGACAGCACTGGAAGTTCTGGAATTTGGAGATTCGTCGGACGATACATTCTACTGTCTTGTAGATCGAAGGATGTGCCCGGACGGACTCGATGTGGAACGGATGAGATTGACCGATCCCCGTAACTTTGACCAACAGTTTCGGGATCTGGGATGCCTCGTAATGCTTACCGGAGTCGAGCTTGAAGAGTTGATTCAAAGGGGTGAGGTACAGAAAGAGACCCTGCATGAAGATCTTTTTTTAGTTTGTAAGAGAGAGGGTCTTCTCACCTGAACGGTACCGGGAAGGGTCCCTGACGCTTCCACCAGGCTCGGGTCTGATAGAGTGCACAGATGGATTTTCCATCCGTAATAATCCCTTCTTCAACAAGATCGATCGCTTTCTGAAAGGAGATTCGTTCGGTAACCAGAAATTCGTCACGATCGAGGTTTTCCACTTCCTGTGTCAAATTCCAGGCTGTATAGATGTGAATTACTTCATCAGAATATCCGATTACCGGATAGAAGTGACCTACATATGCAATCTCTTTTGTCATCAGCCCGGTCTCTTCCGAAGTCTCTCTGGCAGCCGTTAGTTTCGGGTCTTCAAGAGGGTCTATTTTTCCTGCGGGGACTTCAAAGAAAATCTGTTTGAGTGGGTATCGGTACTGCTTAACCATCATAATGGTACCATCTGCAAACACCGGGACAATAGCGCAAGCTCCGGGGTGAGCAACCCATTCCCGGGATGAGGTTGTACCATTCGGAAGCGAGACGCGATCCAGATAGAGCCTGAGTAGATTCCCCTGAAACATCTCTTTGGATTCCAGCGTACGCTCAACCAGCTGGTTCTTCTCTAACCATAGATTACTTTTCATATATTGACCCGATTGCCCTGTTTCCACCAAAAGGATTCAAAATATAGTACCTTGTTGGTCTTTTTCGATTTCAAAAAGGTTTATGACGAAGTATAAACTAACAAATATTGACGGCAGAAAAATTTCAGTAAAGGACCACATCTTTACATGGTCGAACCTGCTCTCTTTTCTGAGATTGCTTGTTCCGATCCCTGTTCTGTGGATGCATATGAATAACGGATATGAGGTAAATTTTTCGATTACGCTTCTGATCCTGGCCGGTATCACCACAGATTATCTGGACGGCCTGGTTGCCAGATGGAGAAACGAAGTATCCGAAATCGGGAAGGTACTGGATCCGGTTGCGGACAAGATGATGGCTTTTTTTCTTTTTGGTTATACGGTTTGGCTTGGTTGGATACCGGTATGGTATTTTGCTATCGGTGTAACTCGTGATCTGCTGGTAATTGCCGGATCTGCCTATATCAAGAGAATTCGGGGCAAGGTTGCAATGGCCGTGTTATCCGGGAAAATATCAGTCAATGTGATGGCGCTTTACTGGATCTCCGTATTCTTTTTTCAGGGGGAGACAACCGTACACAGGATATTGATGATTGCATCCGTGGTGATGATGGTAGTCTCTTTTGTGCACTACTACTATCGGTTTAATCAGATACGAAAAGGAGCCGATTTCAATTGATTTGATTTCGGCAAACAGAATGAGGTACATAGTATGAGCTGGTTCGAAAAACTTGGATTGACAAAGAAAGAAAAACTGGACAAAGGAGTCGAGAAGAGCCGTGATGGATTAATGCAAAAGATTGGTCGGGCGGTTGCGGGGAAGACGAAAGTGGATCCTGAACTGCTGGACGATCTGGAAGAGGCTTTGATCACATCGGATGTCGGTGTAAAAACGACGATAGACATTATTGATCGAATCGAGGCACGGGTTGCACAGGATAGTTACTTTGGAGAAGATGAATTCAACTCTCTGTTGAAGGAAGAGATCGTTGCGTTGCTGAGAGAGAGTGACACGAATGACGCTGCGATTAATCCGGAAACAGACCATGAGACTTCACCACATGTAATTCTTGTTGTGGGTGTGAATGGAGTCGGGAAGACAACAACCATCGGGAAACTGGCACATCTTTATAAAAAGGTCGGAAAAAAAGTTTTGTTGGGGGCTGCGGATACTTTTCGGGCAGCGGCAGTTGATCAACTGAAAATTTGGAGTGAGCGGGCAGATGTGCCTCTTGTCGAACAGGGGCAAAACGCGGATCCTGCTGCTGTGGCGTTCGACACAGTTTCGGCGGCGAAAGCCCGGGGAGTCGATGTAGCGATTATTGATACCGCTGGTCGTCTCCACAATAAAAAGTCGTTAATGGAAGAGCTGTCCAAGATCAAGAGAGTCATGTCCAAGGTCATAGAGGATGCTCCTCACGAGGTGTTACTGGTTCTGGATGCTTCCACAGGTCAAAATGCCATGCAGCAGGCCAAGGCATTTACGGAGGTTGTCGAAATTACCGGCCTGGTGCTGACCAAACTCGATGGTACCGCCAAAGGGGGGATTGTAATTGGAATTTCACACGAATTAAACGTTCCTGTCACGTATATTGGCGTGGGAGAACGTATAGAAGACCTGCAACTGTTTGAGAGAGAAAAATTTGTTAACGCCCTGTTTGGATCGTCGTCCTGATTCATAGTATTTGACTCTCTCTCCGGAGAGCCTTTTCTGGCAGGGGTAAGGAGTTGAGAATCGTTCGAATGGACAAAACCCGCTTTAAAACGCTGGCTTTTTGTTGTTTGGGAGCCTGTCTGCTTAACATGGCCCCTGCATTTGCCCAAGGCCAAGTCACCGCTGATGAACTGTTCAGTCGGGCTTACCATGCCTGGCTGGATGCAGATAATGATACTGCTCTGAGGCAGTTTCGTGAGGTAACGGGTGTGCTGATGAGTGAATCCCGTTGGTCGAGGGTTATTGAAAGCGAGCTCTATGTAAGTGCCATTTTTCGCGAACGTCGTGACTACGACAGAGCTGCGAAGAAGATGCAGTGGATTCGAGAGGTCGCTGGTGATTATTTGTCCGGTGATGATCCTCTTTATTCCAGGATTTTTCAGGAAGAGGCATTGTTGTCCATGGAAAAGGGAGAACTGAAATCGGCAATGGAGAGTGCCGATCATGCGACCAGATGGGCAGAGTCGGGAGAGGCAGATCCTGTTATTTCGATTAAGGCATTTACAGTGCTGGGAGAAGTCTGGCACAATCTGGGAAACTATCAGAAGGCTCTGGAGCTGTATCAAAAAGCACTCGCAATGGTAGAGAACATTCCTGATTGGTGGAAACGCACCTATGGAAGAACGCTGGTTCACAACAATCTTGGAGTTACATACCGGAAGATCGGGCAGCTGGATCAGGCAATGGAGCACTACAAAAAACAGCGTACCTATCTTCGCGAGATTTACAGAGACGACCACCCACTGATTGCCACAAATCATAACAACATTGGTACACTTTACTATATAAGGGGGGACGTAGCAGTCGCTGTTCACCACTTTCTTCGAACAGCCAACCTGATGGAGAGTAATTACGGAACAACACATCCACTTGTTGCTACGGCGTATAACAATGCCGGAAGTGCTCTTGTTGAGCTGGAGATGATTGAAGAGGCGACTCAGTACCTGGAACGTGCCCAGGAGATCAAGTTGGAATCTCTGGGGATGGATCATATCGATACCGCAATCGGTTTTTCCAACCTTGCCTCACTACACATGGAGAGTGGACGGTACGAATCCGCACTTCAATACTATAATCAGTCGTTGACGATACGTCTGGGACTGTTTGAAGGGGAGCACCCGGATCTGATTTCCATCTTTATTCAGAGGGGACAACTCTATATTGAGATGGATGAGCCAGAAAAGGGACTGGCAGATTTTCATGAGTCTCTTCGAATAGGAAAAGCAACATTGGGTGAATTCCATCCGGATATCGCCAATATCTACTATCATATCGGAAACGCACATCGCTCTTTGAGTCAGCACTATGCAGCATTGAGAGGGTATCAAAATGCAGTAATGCGTCTGGTTCCTGAATTTAAAACTGAAAATCTTTATCAGAATCCGAATTCGGTTCAGACCGAACATCCACGACTCCTTCTTCGGGTTCTTTCAGCCAAATCGAATTTGTTGAAGATGCTTCACGGCAGATTCCAACAGACCGAAGAGCTGGTTGCGGCACTTGAAAGCTACCTTCTTTCGATAAAACTGGTTGGTGACCTTCAGGTTAATTTTCAAAACGAAGTCTCCAAGCTGACACTTATTGACCGATATTATGATCTCTTTGAAGGTGCGTTGAGCTCAACAATGCAGCTGTATAAAGAGACTGGGGATAAAGAGTACCTTCAATTTGCATATCAGATTCTGGAAATGAGTAAGGCGAGAGTTGCACAGGAACTGCTGATCTCTGCCGACCATCCGGAATCCGGCAATACACCTGAAATGGTCCGGCGCAGAGATCGTGAGACCAGAAGTGAACTGTCGACTCGCAGACATGAGCTTATTCTGGAAGTGGAAAAGTCCGGTGGGCTCCACACACAAAAAGCGGGAATGCTTCAGGATTCACTCTTGCAGGCACATGCAGACTGGGTAGAGTGGGTGGACCGGTTGAAGCGTGATCATCCCCTGTTTTATCAATCAAAATATAATCGTAAATGGACAACTCTGGATGAGCTGCGAAATGAGGTTCTGGACGAAGATCAAGTGGTATTAAGCTACTTCCTCGGAGAGGAAGATATCTATCTCATGTTAATCAGCCGGACTCATGTATCTCTTAGGCAAATCGGCTCCACCAATGCAATTCCGGAATTAATCAGTGAACTCCATACCTCTCTGGAGGCCAGAAACAAAAGCAGATACAAGCAGGTTGCATGGCAGCTTTATGATAAAGTTTTGAAACCGGTAGAGAAAGAGCTGAATCCATATCATCAGCTACTGATTCTGCCTGATCATCAACTTTATCATCTACCTTTCGAGTTGTTGTTTAGTCGCCCGACCGAAGAGATGAAACCCTGGAGCTGGCCTTATCTGATCCGAAACTACCAAATCAGCTATGCACCGTCTCTGGAGATTTTTTTGAGCACCCGGAGAGGAGCCAGGAGGCCAGATGATCAGAACATGCTGGCTGTCGCACCCTGGGCCGAAACAGGAATCAAACTTTCACCCACGGAGTCGGATCGATATTTTGGATCGCTTTCGTCCCTGCCGCTCTCAAGATACGAAGTGGAGGAGATTGCCGGAATTCACGAGAACAGCGGGTCTCTCTGGAGTCGGCTGTGGGGAGACAAGAAGACGGATCTGCTGATCAACTATGAAGCTACAGTTGCCGATTTGAAACAGCGGGATCTGACACAGTATCGGTACGTTCACTTTGCTACACATGCGTTTATTCATGAGACCTATCCGACTCTTTCGGGAATTATGATGGCTCCGAACACATCGGGAAGAAGTATGATCTATCTGAATGATATTCTCAATATGGACTTTGAAGCAGAGCTGGTTGTGCTCAGTGCTTGTGAAACAGGCCGCGGTTCACTGGCTCGTGGAGAGGGGGTTATCGGATTCACCCGGGCATTTCTTTCGAGTGGAGTGGAGAACCTGATGGTTTCATTGTGGAAAGTGAATGATCGTTCTTCCGCGGCCCTGATGACAACCTTCTACCGGGAGTTGTTGACAGGTTCCGGGAGTGGCGAAGCGCTGAGAAGAGCCAAGCTTTCACTTATCGAAAGTTCCGAGACGGCATTTCCAACCGACTGGGCCTCATTTATTTTAATTGGTGGATCGTGAGACCCTCATGAAGAATTACTATCTGGGTAGTCGACGAGTAATGTCAATAAATTGTTGATTATCCACCTCCGGCCAGCCGGTGTAGTTTGCCACCTCAATGGTGGAGGCGTAAATTAGTCGGGTGGTTCGTGTCAGTTTGGGAAAGTCTACCTTGTCGACAGAGTCTCCAGGTTGATGATAGTCTTCGTGCACACCGGTAAAGAAGAAGACAAAGGGAACACCGAGCCGTCCGAGATTCCAGTGATCACTTCTCCGATAAAACTGATTTGGATCATTCAGATCGTTGTAGGTGTAGTCCAGCTCCATATTGACGCTCTTTTGGTTGGCGGCATGAACCAGGCTGTCCAGCTGTGTTGAGATAATATCCCCGCCTATGATGTAGATGTAGTCTGTATCTTTATTTTGTGCACGTTCTGTTGTGCTTCGCCCAATCATATCGGCATTGTAACTGGCGACGGTCTTCTTGATCGGTACGACCGGGTGGTCCGAATAGTATCTGGAGCCGAGAAGTCCCATCTCTTCGGCAGAAACATGCAGAAACAGGATACTTCGGTCCGGTCGCTCACCGGTTTCCTGATAAGCCCGTTGGAGAGCTTCGGCAATGACCATTAATGCGCTTGTACCACTCCCGTTGTCGTCGGCACCGTTGTTGATATAGTCGCCTGTATCGTCCGGCTGGGTAATGCCGATATGGTCGTAGTGAGCAGTCAGTACGACGACTTCGTCTGATCGTTCGGGGTCATCACCTTCAAAAAGTGCCAGGACATTTTCTGTTTCTATATCCACCGTCCTCTGGTAGGGACGGTAATCGAGTATATAGGGGAGTTGAAAAGGCTCGAAAGAGGTAATGGAACGGGTCAGTTCCTCACGGTGTCTTCGGAGTTCCTGTAAGGATTCGAGTTCGAGAAGTTCAGCTGCAAAGTCGGGACTGATTTTTACATATCCTCTGGGATAACCCTGCCGGGGGGACATGGATTCCAGGTAGGCCAGGCGGCTGTTTCGGGGTTTGTTCAGTACCCTGGAAGAGAGCTTGCGAAGGGACTCGAATTCTTCGGGAGACTCATCACCGATGACAATTACGCCTCTGGCTCGGTTTCGGCTCACGATTTCTGAAAATCTGTGATTGCCTGTCCAGTTTTCGCTCACGAGCGTATCGCCCCCGGACACATAGGGAATTTCTTCAAAGACAAGCACCCACTTGTCTGTCAGGTCAATACCTTCGAGATGGGTTGCGCCTCGAAGAGTATCGTTGACACCAAATCCGGCGAAGACAATATCACCGAAAAGGTCCCGGGCACCGCCAAACAACTGTATGAATTTCGATTGCGTATCCGGAGAAGAGACGGAGTGATCCGCAAGGAGGGTGTCACCGTTTTCAATATGCCATGTATCGTATACCAGGCTGTCGGTTCGTTCAGCCTTCAGTGTAAATCGTTGAAAGTAAGATCCATCGTCACCCGGGGCTTCAAATCCGAGCCCTTCATAATGGTCTCTTAGATAATCGGCCGCAATTTTTTGCCCTTTCGATCCGGTTTCACGGCCTTCAAGCGAATCGTGCGCAATAGCCGACAGGTGGTGGTAAAGTGAAGGTTCATTAATAGCCTCGGCATAGGACAAAAGCTGAGCAATGTTCCCTTCAGAGGGTCGATTTTCGGACGTTTGAATGGTGCTGCAGCCATAAACCATCAGTACAATGGCAGCAAGTGTAATAGCAGTCTCTCTCATTTTTATCTGGGAATACTGTCAGTTGGAGTTTGTAACCCCGGAGGTAAGGATCTCTTCGGCAGGTTTCAGATCGAGGTAGAAATCGAGAGGACTCGCTTCAATAAACAGATTAATCTGCTGCTCTTTGACCATTTCCAGGATGGCAAGAAAGGTGACGACAATCACCATTCGGTTTTTGAATGGCTGGCACAATCGGGCAAACGAGACCCGCCCCGACTGCTGTAGAGTATTCAGAATGTATTGGGCCTGGTCTTCGACAGTGTAGGCCACCCTCTCAACCTTGTGAAAGACGTTGTTTTTCTTGATGCCGGCCAATACCTGTTGAAATGCCGACATCAGTTCAAAAAGTGTGACATCTTTCAAGGCTTCACCGGAGGCCTGTTTCTCCACGACGTCTTCTTCATGAAAACCACGAGTATAGAACTGTCGGGCCTCTTCATCCAGATGAACCATTTTTTCGCCCATCTCCTTGTAGCGTTTGTACTCAAGAAGACGTTGTACCAGTTCGTAGCGCGGGTCGGATTCGTCCAGATCTTCCTCATCACTCTCTTCCCGGGGAAGCATCATTCTGGCTTTGATTGACATCAGAAGACTGGCCATGTAGATGAATTCGCTGGCTACGTCCAGGTCCAGTACCTCCATGAGGTGGATATACTCCAGAAATTCGTTGGTGATGTGAGAGATGGGGATATCGTAGATGTCCAGTTCATCCCGACGGATGAAAAAGAGCAGCAGATCCAGGGGGCCTTCAAAGTTTTTTAACTGTACTCTGTACATAATCGGGGTTCACTGTTTCAGGAAGATCGTAAAAACGGTGGAAAATGAAAACTGATCTTCAATTCTTACTCCACTTTCATTCGGTCTGAACCGATTCATTTTGAGCTTTTACCAGGCTCTTCAGCCTATATTTCAACGAAACGAATCGAACATGTGTAAGGAATCAAGCATTTTGAAACGCATTTGATATATTGACAGGGGATTAAACTTTCTTGTAAAATAACAGAAACAAGTGATGAAACATACGATACAGACGATATGGATGTCGCTGCTGCTGTTGGGATGCAGCGCGACCGAGCCGATGCAGCAGGGTTCT
>JBBDRX010000119.1:0-1688 GCA_040905245.1 Balneolaceae bacterium
TACTGGATATCTTTCTACCTCGATTATCTCGGGGATTGATTCGATTCAACCCCTGAGAACCAAAAAGTCAATCAAAAAATAACGGTTCAGTATAGTATTACTACACGCAAGTACTGTATCAGTATTACTCTGTATGCACGATAACTGTCCTTTTATTGGATCGATGCAAGGGAAATTTGCGTTACTATTGGTGGATTTGCAAAAGATATTGCCCGAACCTATCATCAGGGGCAAAAGACCGTTCACTGAAAGAGGAAAAAGACGATTTTTGAATGATGAAATACAGAACACTTGGCGAATCCGATTTAAAACTGTCTGTTGTCACGTTCGGAGCCTGGGCAGCCGGAGGCTGGATGTGGGGTGGAACCGATCAAAAACAAGCTGTTGAGGCGATTCGCGCCTCCCTGGACCTCGGGGCTACCTCGATTGACACCGCCCCCGTCTATGGCCAAGGTGCCAGTGAAGAGATTGTCGGCGAGGCTCTGAAAGACACTTCGCGAGATAAAGTACAGATCCTGACCAAATTCGGGATGCGATGGGATCTCCAGAAGGGAGATTTTCATATGAAGAGCAACGATAATGAAGGAAAAGAGATCTCGATTTATCGCTATGCCGGAAAGGAAAGTATCATGTACGAGTGTGAACAGAGCCTTCGCCGTCTGGGCACCGATTACATCGATCTCTATCAAATTCACTGGCCGGACCCGACCACTCCGATTGAAGAAACCATGGAGGCGCTTCTCCGGTTAAAAGAACAGGGCAAAATCCGTGAAGCAGGGGTCTGTAACTACAATGTTGAAGAACTGGAGACAGCAGAGCGTGTTCTGTCGCTGGCATCAAATCAGGTCCCGTACAGTATGGTCAAGCGGGATATTGAGGAAGATGTGGTTCCGTGGTGCCGAAAAAACAAACGGGGAATACTGGCATACAGCCCGCTACAGCGAGGGCTTCTTACAGGAAAGATCACGCCGGATTATGAGTTTGCCGAAGGAGACCATCGTCCGGATACCCGCCACTTTTCTTCGGAGAACATTCAACGGACCAACCACTTTCTGGACCAGATCAGACCGATTGCAAAGGATAAGGGAGTGACCCTGGCCCAGCTCGTAATTCAGTGGACTATACAGCAACCGGGAATCACAGTCGCACTGGTAGGAGCCCGAAATCCGGAACAGGCAACTGACAATGCCCGGGCTGCAGACATCAAACTAACGTCTCAGGAAGCAAAATTTATCGATGACAAGCTGGATCTGCTGTCTCTGGAAGAGCCATCCTGACGTATCCGGAGGCAGAGTTTACTCGGGACAGATTGCGATTCAGGCCACCCAAATAAAGCCGGGAAGTAGCGCCACCTATGGAGATTACAGACAAACCTGTTATGGCCAGCGAACAGATATTTGAGCTGGAAATGCACTCTATTATCAATATTTTGAATGTGGTCAGCGCTCAGCTTCAGTTGATCCGAATGTTTTGTAACCGCCCACAGTTGCTGGAGGAACCTGTCTCACTAACGACCGACCTTGCAGAGGCCATTCGCAAGAACAGGCCGGACGAAGTCTCCCCTCCTTCACTTCGAAAATGGAAAAAGTTGATACGGGAACGACTCTCCATGATTGAGTCGAAAGATTCGTCCCTTCGGGACAACCCGGAATACACCGACTATCTGGAGACCTTCAACCAGATTTTTC
>JBBDRX010000119.1:1788-14418 GCA_040905245.1 Balneolaceae bacterium
ATTTCCGAAAGGATCTGGTCCATTTTCTCGGCGCGGTGGAAAAGAACAGCCGGGGCCGGTACCGAATCGTCTACAACATTGCCAAACAGGAGACAAATGACTATCTGGTTCATGTGAATATTGACAGTGACCAGTCAGGCAGACTATATATGCCCCTTCTGGTCAAAGACACAATCCGGGACCTCATTGCAAACGCCCGAAAGTATACACCACCCGGAGGAAAGATCGACATCGGACTAACCATTCACGAAGGAATTCTTCGATTTGTGATTGAAGATAACGGACGGGGTATTCCAAGAGACGAGATTGGACATGTCGTAAAGTATGGTTACCGGGCCTCCAATGTAATCGATGAAGTGAAAACCATGGGAAATGGTTTGGGCCTGACCAAAGCCCACTATGTTATAAACCGCTTCGGAGGGCGTCTCTGGATCGATTCGGCCGACTACGGAGGAACAACCATCCGGTTCGAACTTCCTGTACAGTACCGTTCTGTCGTTAACACAGAAAAGGTACAAAATCCGGAATTAAAGAGTTCTGAACATCAGCCGGGAGTTTCCCGAAAACAAGCACAGCTATAGTCTTCCGGACTGTTATTGCCAGGTTCCACCTTGCCCTGTCAGGTATGCATAGCCCAGATGGTTTTCAGCTCCACATTGGGGTGTTCACTCCATCGCTGCAGCTTCTCTTCGACCAATCGGGCTGGCCAGGGGCAGCTCCCGGGTCGATCCGAAAATCGGCTCAGCCCGGGCGAAACTCCTCAATTAATAAAGCGTCTCGTATTGACATGTGGAGGATAAATTCGTAAACTTGGTTCTGTTGGTGGCTAAAGATGCAGCCATCTATTATGTAACACTCTGATTCTGAAACAGATTATGAATTTTCACGTGTCTGCTCAAAACCTCCTGATGAATACGATGTGCAGCTGTTGTATGTGTTGCTGTATGCCTGATGGCGGTGAGCGAACGATTGATGCCTGATTCATAACTATTATTTGTGAATTTCGTCAAAAGCCCACTGCCAATTCAGCAGCGGGCTTTTTCTTTTCTATGACCTGGAACTGAATCTCTGCCCGCCTCACTGATACCCAGACAGCTGACTGACCAAGAAACCGTTTCAGATTCCAATTACGACCACACATCGAACCCATAAAACCAACTTACGCAAACTTCATGTCGGACAAGAAAAAAAAGAAGAAAAGCAAGGTCGAGAAAATTAAAGAGGCCAGTAACTATCTTCGCAGTCCCATTGCAGAAGAGCTCGATAATGGCGAACCCAAATTCAGCAAACAGGCGTACGAAATCCTGAAGTTCCACGGCAGTTACCAGCAGGACGATCGGGATCTGCGCCAGGGTCGCGACAAGCACTGGATGTTCATGATCCGCGGCCGGATGCCGGGCGGAAAACTGACTGCAGATCAATACCTTGCGATTGACAAGATTGTCGATGCATATGGCGACCATACGATCCGGGTAACGACCCGTCAGGCCTTTCAACTCTACGGTGTCGTCAAAGACAACCTGAAACAGACACTGGCCGACATCAACGCCGCCATGATCACCACACTGGGTGCCTGCGGAGATGTCGTGCGGAACGTCATGGCGACTCCGGCCCCGGATATAGACGGGAAGCAGATCGCCATTCAGGAGTTCGCCGACCAACTCTCCGACGAACTTCTCCCCTCCACAAAAGCCTACCACGAACTCTGGCTGGATGGAGAAAAGATCTATTCCGGGAAAGAGGCTGGAGAGAATGGCAAAGAGGTGGAACCACTCTACAAAGAGCATTATCTGCCACGGAAATTCAAAGTAGGGCTCACCATTCCTGAAGACAATAGTATTGATCTCTACACTCAGGATATTGGCCTCATCGCACTGTTCGACGAAAAAAATCAGATCGAAGGATTCAACGTCGTTGTGGGCGGTGGCCTGGGGATGCACCATAAAAAAGAAGATACCTATCCACGCCTCGGAGATCACTTCGGATATGTTCCGGCAGAAGATATCGTAGCGACTGTCAAGGCCATTATTGCCGTCCAGCGCGATCTGGGAAACCGGCAAAACCGGAAACAGGCCCGAATGAAGTATCTGATCGACAAAATCGGCCTGGATACCTTCCGTGAGGAGTTCGTTAAACGAGCCGGTTTCGATACACAACCGTTCCGGGAACTGCCGAAATTTCGGGCGAACCTGTATCTTGGATGGAACAAACAGTCCGATGGAAACTGGTTTCTCGGGGTCTCCATTGAGAATGGGCGGATCAAGGACAACGGAAAGCTGCAGATCAAAAGCGGATTAAAGAAAGTTGTCGAAACATTCGGGCCCGGCGTCCGGTTCACCCCGAACCAGAATATTCTGCTCACAGATATCAGGGAGCAGGACAAGGAGAAGATCGACAGCATTCTTGCGGAACACGGGATCCTTCCGAACAATCAACTCAGCAATATCCTGAAAAACTCAATGGCCTGCCCTGCGCTGCCGACATGTGGCCTGGCAATTACAGAGTCCGAGCGCGTCTTCCCGGATATTGTACGTGACGTAGAAAAACTCCTGGAGGAGTTTGGGCTGGAAAATGAGGAAATTTCCATTCGAATGACCGGATGCCCGAATGGCTGCGCCCGGCCATACGTTGCAGATATTGGCCTGGTCGGCCGGTCCCTTGAAAAGTACAGTTTCTTTCTTGGCGGCAATCCGGCAGGTACACGATTGGCAAAACTATACAAGGATCTGGTTCCTTTCGATGAGATCATTGGGGAGATTCGTCCGCTTCTGAGTCACTACAAGGAGAACCGAAATGATGGTGAGCCATTCGGAGACTTCTGGAACCGAATCGGTATTGAACAGGCACGCGAAATTACCGCCTGAGCGGCAGGAGAAAAACTATGGATATCCATCAAAACAGAGACCCCGAAACAGGCAAAGTCTATATCACCGGTGCCGGGCCCGGAGACCCGGACCTGATCACGTTGCGGGCGGTTAAAGCCCTGCAAAGTGCAGACGTTGTGGTATACGACCGACTCGCAAATCCGGAGCTGCTATCTCACGCTCCGGAAAACTCGGAACATATATACGTGGGAAAACGGCCGGACAAAGCCTCCGTCTCCCAACAACAGATCAATCAGATTCTGATCGCCAAGGCAAATGAAGGGAAGTGCGTTGTCCGCCTCAAAGGTGGAGACCCGTTTGTCTTTGGCAGAGGGGGTGAAGAGTGCGAAGCTCTCCGTGCAGAATCCATTGCATTTGAAGTGATCCCCGGTATCAGCAGTGCCCTGTCTGCACCGGCGTTCGCCGGTATTCCGGTGACCCATCGGCAGCTTGGACGCTCATTTACCGTTGTCACCGGACATACCATAAATAGTGCCGACCTGTTTGACAACTGGGATCATCTCACAGGAGCCGATACACTGATTGTTTTGATGGGAATGCGCAACCTCCAAAAAATTGCGGAGACTCTGATCCATAACGGAAAATCTCCTGAAACCCCGGTGGCCGTCATCGCCAATGCCACCCGGGAGCATCAGCAAGTAGCTACTGGCACCTTGCAGACCATCGCTGAGTGTGCCTCCAAACTCACGTCTCCGGCTACAATTGTCATCGGAGAACTGGCCTCCATGCACCATGACCTCGATTGGTTTCAACAGGAACAACTTCCCCGTGAAGTTCATCAAATCCTGGCCGAAGAGGAAGAGGTGCGGAAACACGCGATCTGAAGAGATAAACAGGAAATGGTTCAATCCATTCAATCACCATGAACAAAACAGATAATAACACAAACCAACCACTGACGCCTGTCCGGATCAAAGAGCTTAATGAGCAGTTCGAAGGGCACCATGCAGACCAGGTGCTCAAATGGGCGTGGGATTCCTTCGGTGAGAAGGCGGTCCTGGGAACCGGATTCGGACCTTCCGGCCTCTTTCTGATTCACCGGATCATTACGCTCGGCCTTGGTATCCCGGTATTCTACCTGGATACACGGCTTCTGTTCGACCAGACATACGAATTGGCTGACCAGCTGGAGCAGCTGCTTGGTATATCCATTACCCAAATCACCCCGGATCTCTCCCTGAAAGAGCAGGCACAAAAGTACGGAGACGAACTCTGGAAGCGCCAGCCAGACAAATGCTGCCATCTCCGGAAGGTACTCCCCCTTCAGGACTATCTCTCGGACAAGAGTGCCTGGATAACCGGAATCCGGCGACATCAGTCAGACACGAGACGTACAACCAGCGTGGTTGAGTGGGAAGCAACTCACAATGTCGTGAAACTGAATCCGATGGCAGCCTACGATCCCGACTGGATCTGGGACTACATCCATGAGCACAATTTGCCATACAACCCTCTTCACGATGAAGGATATCCCAGTATCGGGTGTATTCCCTGCACAAGTCCTGTGACAGACGGAGAGGATGAACGTTCCGGTCGATGGCGAGGTGAACAGAAGGTAGAGTGTGGCATTCATATTTCACCGGAAACCGGAAAAGTGGAACGAACCAATCAAAACTCCTGACCTGTGGACCTTCGAAGGCCCATGAGCGAAAAATCCAACCGATTTAAGACAGAGTTCAGATAATCAACAATGGAACAGCTGTATACCTGGGAAGCACTCTTTACTCTGCTGGTTGTCATCGGGATTATTGTCGCCCTGGTTCGGGAGTGGATCCGGCCGGACCTGGTCTTTCTCACTGCCCTGGGATTGCTGCTTTTTGCCGGGATTATCACACCGGCGCAAGCCTTTTCGGGCTTCTCCAATGAAGCGGTTTTTACGGTTGGCGCCCTCTTTGTAATTGCAGCCGGCGTACAGAACACCCACGCATTCGATACACTGGAACGGCTGGTACTACCCGAAACTGCAAGCCTGCATAGCGCACTGGCCCGAATGATGGGCTCTACCGCTGTTCTTTCGGCATTTCTGAACAATACCCCGATTGTTGCCATGTTGATCCCGCAAGTTCAACAGTGGGCCGACCGAACCGGGCATGCCGTCTCGAAGCTGTTGATCCCACTCTCCTATGCGGCCATCACGGGTGGAATCGTCACCCTGGTGGGGACCTCAACCAACCTGATCGTATCCGGAATGCTTGTAGAGAGAGGGTACGAAGCTCTCGGCTTTTTTGAATTGACATGGATCGGCCTGCCTGCAGCTTTGCTGGTCTTTATCTATTTTATTACGATTGGCCATTACACACTGCCGGACCGAAAAAAACGTGACTTGAACAGCAGTAACGGAAATACCTACCACTTCGACCTGGAGGTCCCCGCCGGATCTCCTCTCGTACACAAGACTGTCGAAGAGTCGGGACTGTGGTCACTGGATAATGCTTTTCTCATGCACATTCACAGGGGAATCGAAACCATCAGCCCGATTCGGCCCGGACATCAGCTCAAAGCGGGAGACCTGCTCACCTTCTCCGGAGAAATCCGACAGGTGGACGACCTTGCCGCTCGAAAAGGACTTACCCGCGCTGTCCCCGAGCTGAACGAAAAACCACAGGAAGGAGAGCTTCCACTATTTGAAGCTGTCATTTCGGCCTCCTCTCCGTTGGTTGGCAAAACATTGAGAGAGGCCGGCTTTCTGGATCGGTACCGGGGAGTCGTGGTCGGCATTCAGCGCCGGGACGAAAATTTTCATAGTTCAATTGGAAATATTCCACTCCGGCCGGGAGACCTTCTGCTGATTGAAGCGACTCCAGGATTCGATGATCGGTGGAACGGTGTAAAAGAGGATTTTTATCTGGTCACGGCAAAGGGAAAACGTACTGTTCCTATGAACCGGAAAGCTCCGCTCGCACTTGCCATACTGGTAGTCGTCGTCGGTGTTGCGGCCGCAGGCTGGATGCCTATCGTCGTGACCGCATTTGTCGGTTCGCTGGTGATTGTATTGACCGGATGCCTCCCCTACAGACAGATTTTCGGTGCCCTGAACCTGCCCATTCTTCTTGTCATCGCAGGAGCCATCGGAGTTGGGCAGGCGCTGGAAGCCTCCGGGCTTGCTCTTGCCGGTGGGAGACTCATTCTGGATCTCACGGCTGTCTATGGAGCATTGGCTGTCATTATCGCCCTCTACCTCACAACTAACATTCTGACAGAAATTATCACCAACAACGCGGCAGCCGTCCTGATGCTTCCACTCGCAATCATAACCGCCGTCGAGCTGGGTATTGATCCTCATGCCGCTGCGGTTACCGTTGCCGTTGCCGCCTCAGCCAGCTTTCTGACCCCGATCGGGTACCAGACAAACCTGATGGTTATGGGAGCCGGTGAGTACCGTTTTTCAGACTATTTCAAGGCCGGGTTGCCGGTCACCCTTATTCTCATGAGCCTGACGGTCTCCATTGTCTGGTTCAGATGGATGTAATTTAACAGACAAACCATGATGAAGAGAAACTCACATTTAAAGCAACTGGAAGATGAATCGATCTATCTGATGAGAGAGGTAGCGGCCCAGTTCGACCGGCCGGTCCTGCTCTTTTCGGGCGGCAAGGATTCGATTGTAATGGTCCACCTGGCCGAAAAGGCGTTCTATCCCGCCCGAATTCCCTTCCCGTTAATGCATATCGACACCGGACACAACTTTCCCGAAACGATTGAATTCCGGGACAACCTGGTCGAAAGGACCGGTGCCCGGCTCATTGTCGGCAGTGTGGAAGAGAGCATCAAGCAGGGACGGGTTAAGGAAGAGACCGGGCCGGAGGCGAGCCGCAATGCCCTGCAAACCGTTACGCTTCTGGATACACTTCGGGAACACCAGGTCGATTGTGCCCTTGGAGGCGGTCGACGGGACGAGGAGAAGGCACGGGCGAAGGAGCGCTTCTTCTCCCACCGGGACACCTACGGCCAGTGGGATCCCAAGAATCAGCGGCCCGAGCTCTGGAGCCTGTATAACGGACTGAAGCGGCCCGGTGAACATTTTCGCGCCTTTCCGATCAGTAACTGGACCGAGATGGATATCTGGCAGTACATCGCCGCTGAACAGATCCCGATTCCCGGACTCTATTTTGCACACAAGCGGCGGGTATTTAACCGCCGGGGCATATGGCTGGCCGATACCGATCACATTAACCGATATCCGGACGAAACCATCGAAGAGAAGGTCGTGCGCTTCCGGACTATTGGCGACAGTACCTGTACCGGTGCGGTTCTCTCCGAGGCCTCCAGCCTGGAGGATATTATCGCCGAAGTGGCCGCTGCCCGGGTCACCGAACGCGGCAACCGGCACGACGATAAACGCTCCGAAGCAGCTATGGAAGACCGAAAACGTGTCGGATACTTTTAGGCCGGAGTCGCCTCTTCTGTGGAGATACTCCAAGCCATCCCGGATCCATTTACAACCCTGAATTTTTCTGAATATCATGTCACAAACCAAAACAAAGAGTGAAGTCGACCACCAATACCTGGATATGGACCTGCTGCGTTTCACAACGGCAGGCAGTGTGGACGACGGCAAGAGTACGCTGATCGGCCGGCTGCTCTATGACAGCAAATCCATTTTTGAAGACCAGTGGGATGCCATCGAAACCAGCAGCCAGAATCAGGGAGACGAAGAGGTCAACCTCGCCCTTCTGACTGACGGGCTTCGGGCCGAACGCGAGCAGGGCATCACCATCGATGTGGCTTACCGCTACTTTGCCACCCCAAAGCGAAAGTTCATTATTGCTGATACGCCCGGCCATATTGAGTATACCCGAAACATGGTCACCGGGGCATCCACTGCCGATCTGGCCATTATTCTTATCGACGCCCGCAAGGGAGTACTCACCCAGAGCAAGCGGCACTCGTTCCTTTCATCCCTGCTTCAGATTCCACACCTGGTGGTTGCCGTCAACAAGATGGATCTGGTTGATTACAGCGAAGAGCGATTCAACGAGATTGTAAGCGACTTTCAGGATTTTTCCGACAAGCTGGAGGTGGACGACATCACCTATATTCCGATCTCGGCTCTGTACGGGGACAACGTGGTGAACAAGCAGGAGAACATGCCCTGGTATCAGGGATCTACGCTGCTGCACCATCTGGAACATGTA
This sequence comes from Balneolaceae bacterium, assembly GCA_040905245.1. Lineage (GTDB taxonomy): Bacteria > Bacteroidota > Rhodothermia > Balneolales > Balneolaceae > JBBDRX01. The sequence continues at coordinate 9,809 of JBBDRX010000119.1, forward strand.
AAACGGGAATCCCGGCTCAATCTGGTCGACTTCCGCTTCCCGGTCCAGTATGTGGTTCGGCCAAATCAGGACTTTCGCGGATTTGCAGGCCGGGTGGCCTCTGGCACCATCCGGCCCGGGGAGCAGGTCACGGTACTCCCGTCCGAACAGTCCACAACCGTCGAACGGGTGGTGAACCCGGACGGAGATCTGGAAGAGGCTCGGGCCGGTGACTCCATCGTACTGACCACCACAGATGAGGTGGATATCTCCCGCGGCTCCATGGTAGTACGAAAGAACAACGTCCCGACCGGTGCCCGCTCTCTGGAAGCGGCTCTCTGCTGGATGAACCAGGAGAGTATGGAACTGAATAAAACCTATCTGCTGATGCAGAACTCCCGGACGGTTCAGGCAACCCTGTCGGAGATCTTCTACAAGATCAACATCGACACCATGCACCGGGAAACGGCCGACCGGCTGCAGCTCAACGAAATTGGCCGGGTGAAGATCGACACGGCCGAAACGCTCTATTTTGACCCCTACAAGCTGAACAACTCCACCGGCAGCTTTATACTGATCGATCCCGACAGTTATGTAACGGTCGCTGCCGGCATGATTCGGGCGGCCAGCAGCTCCGCGCGGGAAATGGAAACAGACATTCAAAAGCCGGACAAGCAGAGCCGTCCGGTCTCTCCGGATGTAACCTGGGAACCCTGGAATATTCCCAGAGAGGCCCGGGAAAAACGAAATGGGCACAAGTCTGCCCTGGTCTGGCTGACGGGGATCTCCGGAGCTGGAAAGAGCACCATCGCCAAAATGCTGGAGCAGCGGCTCTGGGAGCAGGGCAAACAGACCGTTCTGCTGGATGGAGACCAGATCCGACACGGTCTCTGCGGAGATCTCGGATTTTCCGAGCAGGACCGAAGTGAAAACATCCGACGTGTCGGGGAAGTCGCCAGACTGTTTTTCGAGCACGGCAACATCGTCCTCTGTACATTTGTCTCCCCGTACCGGGAAGACCGGCAAAAGGTATTTGAGCGCTTCCCGGAGAATCGGTTTATAGAGGTTCACGTACATTGTGAAACCGAAACGGCCCAGAAGCGGGATCCAAAAGGGCTTTACGAAAAGGCCAAACAGGGAGAGATCAAGGGTTTGACCGGATACGACGCGCCCTATGAAGAGCCTTCCGGCAAACATATCCGGGTCGAAACGGATCAGAAGCGCCCCGAAGAGATTGTGGATCAGCTGGTCGAAGAGCTGAAACCCTATCTTTCATAACGGACAACGACTGTCGATACGACCATGCATCCATCGTTCCGTTTCACTCTGCTGATTCTGCTGTTCCTGAGTAGTACAGTACCGGCATGCAGCTCTCCGGAGCCAGACAGCCCGGATCAGCTGCATAGCGACCCCGACGGAGTGGAATCGACCGTTCGAATTGGCGCCGAACGTCTTTTCAGTGACTATTTCCATCAGATTGTCGGAAAACGGATCGGTCTCGTAACCAACCATAGTGCCATAGTGGAAGGACGACACCTGATCGACCTGCTTCATGAGCATCCGGAAGTCGAACTGACAGCCTTGTTCGGGCCGGAACACGGCATCCGGGGAGATGCTGATGCCGGCGAAGAAGTAGAACACAATGTGGATGAGAAGACCGGTATACCTGTCTTCAGCCTCTATGGGCCCACTCCCAGGCCAACGATGGAGATGCTGGAAGAGGTGGACCTGTTGCTATTCGACATACAGGATGTAGGAGCACGTTTTTACACATATACCATTACCATGGGCCGCTCCATGATCTCTGCGGCTGAAGCCGGCATCCCGTTTCTGGTTCTCGACCGGCCCAATCCGCTTGGCGGCCTGCAAATGGAGGGGCCTATTCTTGAGGAGTCGTACCGTTCCGGTATTGGTGCCTATCCCATCCCGGTGACCCACGGAATGACAGTCGGTGAACTGGCCAGAATGATTCAGGGAGAGGAGTGGCACGAAGGCCTGGACAGCCTCGAGTTACATGTGGTACCCCTGGAGGGCTGGACCCGGGAAATGCTCTGGCCCGAAACCGGGTTGTCCTGGATCTCTCCAAGTCCGAATATCCCCACATTTGAGACAGCTCTGATCTATCCCGGAAGTTGTCTTGTAGAAGCAACAACAGCCAGCGAGGGCCGCGGTACCCACTCCCCGTTCCTGATGGTCGGCACTCCCCATACAGATTCAGAACAACTGGCCAACACTCTCAATCGCCATAAACTTCCGGGTGTCCGGTTTGTACCGGCCCGGTTCACCCCGAAAAGTATTCCCGGAATGTCTACAAATCCCAAGCATCAGGGTGTCGGGCTTCACGGGGTTCAGATCGTCGTCACCGATCCACATGCCGTCCGGCCGGTGGAACTGGGTGTCCATCTTCTATCTCTCATGTATCGGCAGTTGCCTGAAAGGGAGAAAGAGCGTTTCTTTCTGGAGCGGGGGCTGGAAATTCGAATGGGTAGCAGCAGTACCCGAACCCGCATTGAACGGGAGGAACCGATCGCACGAATCACAGACTGGAAATCGGATGTGGAGCAGTTTCAGCGACAGCGTGAGCCCTACCTGCTATATGACTAACCCGGATATATCCTATGTATTTCATTTTTGACATCGAAACCGTCCCCGACCTGGAACTCATTCGGCGGGTTCTCTCCACGGATGAGACCGACGAGGAGCTGCTTCTCCAACGTGCCGGTGAGGAGATCTCCGGAAGCAGAGGCGGGTTTCTTCCTCCTATGTACCACCGTATGGTCTCGTGGGTCGGCCTTTGGATCGAAAATGGCGGAAATCCCCGGCAAAAAGTCTCCTGGAATGGACTCGACGAAGAAGAAGGCCTCCGGCAGGTCTTCGATACACTACTCACCTACAAAGATTACGGACTCATCCACCATAACGGCCGTGGCTTTGACCTTCCGTTGTTGACCTACCGTGCCATGAAGTTCGGGCTTCAAATGCCGGTACGGATGAATCACCGGGAAATCCGCTACCGGTACAGTGCCGTTAATGTGGATCTAATGGACGAGTTCAGCAACTACGGCGCCAGCTCTTATCCGAAGCTGAAACATCTGGGACAACTGATCGGAATTCCGTTCAAGCAGACAGCGGAGGGGAATCAGGTACTGGAAATGTTCCGCCGGGAAGAGCTCGACCGGATTGAACATTACTGTTACGAGGATGTTATGGCCACCTACATCGTCTGGCTCCATATGAAATATACCACCGGAGACATTACGGCCGAGATATTCCGGAACCTTAATGACCGGGCGCTCTCCAAGCTGAAGGAGATACAGGAGAATCCTGCCTGACACAGTCCGGTTCAACCCGTCAAATCTTTGATCGGACAGAGAGATTCTCCGGCTCATTTCGTACCTTTGTATTCTGTGATTTTTCAGAACCACTTATGCAATCCACTCCATGCAAGAACGTGAGTTGTCCCCTGCCGACCGGACCCCGGAAGGCGAGCCTCCATTCCTGAACGAACTCAATCCACAGCAGAAGAAGGCGGTCACCACAACCGATGGCCCGCTCCTCATTGTAGCCGGTGCCGGAAGCGGAAAGACGAGGGTACTGACCTATCGAATTGCCTACCTGCTTCATCAGCAAAAGGCGCTGCCTCAAAACATTCTGGCCCTGACGTTTACCAACAAGGCAGCCCGCGAGATGAAACAGCGGATCAACAATCTGATTGACGAACGAGCCGACCGGCTCTGGATGGGTACGTTTCACTCGATCTTCTCACGAATTCTGCGATATGAAGCGGACAAAATCGGGTTCAGCAAGGACTTCAGTATCTACGATACCAGCGATTCCGAACAGGCGATTAAACTGATTCTGGGTGAGTTGAATTATGACCCGAAGGAGATCCGGCCGCGGACCATTCAGCGCAAAATCAGTGATGCAAAAAATCAGCTGATTTCCCCGGATATTTTTTCAGAGAAATTTGTACTGAGCACCCTCGATGATATTACCTCGCGGGTCTACCGCATCTATCAGGAACGGTTGAAGCAAGCCAACGCCATGGACTTCGACGACCTGCTGGTACGGCCCATTGAACTCTTTTCCAGCCACCCCGACATTCTGGAACGGTATCAGCACGGATTCAAATACATTCTGATTGATGAGTATCAGGATACCAATCATGCCCAGTACAAAGTCACCAACCTGCTCGCAGCAGCTCACCGGAATCTCTGTGTTGTCGGGGACGACGCCCAGAGCATCTACTCCTTCCGGGGAGCGGACATCGGCAACATCCTTAATTTCAAAAAGGATTACAAAGAGGCAATCGAGGTACCGCTCGAACAGAACTATCGTTCGACCGGATACATTCTTCAGTGTGCCGACTCCATCATCAAGAACAACAAGAAACAGCTGGAAAAAACGCTCTGGACGGAAAATCAGAACGGTGAGACCATTACCCTGCTGGAGAACTATGATGAGCGGGACGAAGCGAACAGAGTAGCTGGTTATATTGAGAATCTAAAGCTGAGAAAAGGATACGACTATAACAGTTTTGCCATTCTCTACCGCACCAATTACCAGAGTCGGGTATTTGAAGAGTCTCTCCGCAGAAAAAATATACCCTACCAGCTGGTGGGTGGGCTGTC